>CAIMFT010000121.1 GCA_903840385.1 uncultured Holophagaceae bacterium | reverse complement strand
GGGCATCAGGCCGAAGAAGATGCCCGCCACCAGATGCTCACCGGCGATGTTGCCGAAGAGACGGAGGGAGTGGCTGAGGATGCGGCTGAGCAGGCCGAGGATCTCCAGGGGGAACATCAGGGGCGAGAGCCACCAGATGGGACCGGCGAAGTGGGCCCAGTACTTGACGAAGCCCTGCTCGCGCATGCCGTGGAAGTTGTAGTACCCGAACACCACCAGGGCCGCGCCCAGGGTGACGTTCCAGTTGCTGGTGCCAGGGCTGAGGGCCGGGATCAGACCGAAGAGGTTGTTGAAGAACACGAACAGGGCGATGGTCCCAATGAAGGGCAGGTAGCGCTGGCCGTGGTGGGCGATGTTCTCGTCGATCATCTCCTTGAGGCCACCGACCACGCCCTCGAAGACCTGCTGGAGGGGTCCAGGAATGCGCTGCAGGCCCTTGCGGACCAGGGTCGTGAAGAACATGGCCATGAGGGCGGCGAGGGCCGCATTCAGGAGGTGGTCATAGCGCTCCAGCACCGACAGGGGCATGCCGTGGGCGAAGCCGGGCCAGGCGTGCTGGGACAGACCCAGGACCTGGGTGAGCCACTTGGCGAGCAGGGAAGCGTGATGTTCCATTTGAGTCGGACCTCAATCGGGCGGAGCAGATTGCGGTTTCTGGAAGGCCAGCCAGAGAGCCTCCAGGAGGATGCCGGCCACGAAGAGAAGTACTCCCAGGGCCAGCGGTAGGGCTTCCGCCGGGTATCCATCCATCATCCCACGCAGGACCAGGGCGATCAATCCCAGTTTGCCCAGGGAAAGGAACCCATAGACCCAGCGCCGGCGGACCGAGGGCGTGAGCATCCGGGCGGTCAGATAGGTATGCAGGCCCCAGAAGGCCAGGCTCGCCAGTGCCCCCACCCCGAAGGCCAGGGCAGCGGTCCAGGAGCGGAGGAAGCCCCACAGGGGTACCCCCAGGGCGCCCAGCACGACCATGGCCATGGTGATGCGCCGTAGGTGGGCCTCACCCTCGCCCATCGGGCCCCTTCCCTTCCTCCAGGCGCCGCAGCTCCTCGGCATCCCGCCGGGTCATGCGCCGGTTCACCTTGTAGAGCTCCCAGAAGGCCGCACAGATGCCCCAGGCCAAGCCGGCCCACTGCCCGATCGTTGGCCGCCCGAACCACCCCCCGATCCAGCGGCCCAGGAAGAACCCCAGGGCAATGCAGAGCGGGAAGGTGAGCCCCAGGGACATGAGGTCACCCCACAGGGCACGCTCCCCAGGATCAGCCTCGACCTTGCCCGGCTTCAGGATCACCCATTACCCCCATAGAAAAGGCGCGGGTCGCCCCGCGCCCCCCCCCAGTGTAAGCCGACCAGGGTCCTACGGAGGGAAAGCAAAACCCCGGCTCAGCCGGGGTTTTGCGTGGGGGTCCGGGGGTGTGTGCGCAGCACGGAACCCCCGGATAAGGATCATCCTACAAACACCTTGCCAGCCCAGTCCAGCAACCAGGGGCCGAAGGCCGTACCCACCAGGACCAGGACACAGGCCACCGAGACGATGAAGACCGCCATGGAGCCCATGGGGGCGGCTTCGCCCTCGGCGTCCTGGAAGTACATCTGGTTGACCACGCCCAAGTAGTAGTAGGCGCTGACGGCACTGGTGAGGAGGGCCAGGACGGTCAGGGTGACGTAGCCCTGCTCGATGGCCAGCTTGAACAGGTAGAACTTTCCGAAGAAGCCCACCAGGGGCGGGATGCCCGCCAGGCTGAGCAGGAAGACCATCATCGCAAAGGCCAGCACCGGGTGCTTGCGCCCCAGGCCCCGGAAGTCCTCGATGCGCTCGCCCTCACCCATGCCCTGCAGGTAGATCACCACGGCGAAAGCGCCCGTGTTCATGACGATGTAGATGAGCATGTAGAGCCAGATGGCCTGGGCCCCAGCCTTGAGGTCGCCGGAGAGGACGCCCAGCAGCATGTAGCCCACGTGGGCGATGCTGGAGTAGGCCAGCAGGCGCTTCATGCTCTCCTGCCGCACCGCCGCCACGTTGCCGAGCACCATGCTGGCACCAGCGATGTAGCAGAGGGGCATCACCCAGTCGGTGGAGACGCCGTGGAAGGCCGTGCCAAACACCCGCAGGAAGGCGGCCAGGGCGGCAGCCTTGGGGGCGGTGGCCATGAGGGCCGTGATGGGGGTGGGAGCCCCCTCATAGGCGTCGGGCGACCACATGTGGAAGGGCACCGCGGCCACCTTGAAGGCCATGCCCACCAGCACCATCAGCACCCCGGAGAAGACCAGCAGGCTGCTCGTCCGAGGGGCCAGAGCCAGGGCCCGGTTGAGGTCGGCCAGGTTGGTGGTGGTGCCTCCGGCGGCGCCGTAGAGCAGGCTGATGCCGTAGATGAGGATGCCGCTGGAGAAGGCGCCCAGCAGGAAGTACTTCATGCCCGCTTCCACGCTGGTGGCGCGGTCCCGCAGGTAGGCCACCAGGACGTAGATGCAGATGGCCATCAGCTCGATGCTGAAGTAGACCGACATCAGGTCCGAGGCCCCGCACAGGAAGAGCATTCCCGAGAGGCTGAAGAGGATGAGGGCGTAGTACTCCACCGTCTGCTGCTTGAGGCTGTCCAGCAGGCGCATGCTCAGGGCCACGGCCCCGGCGACACCCAGGATGCAGAGCAGCTGGAAGCCCCGGGCTAGGCCGTCCACGCGATACATGCGGGAGAAGCCCTCGCCATCCGGGGTCTTGAGGACCCAGAGGGCGGTGACGGCCAGGATCACCAGGGTGATGGGCGCCCAGCGGTGCTTCTCATTCCGCGCGAAGGCAAGATCGAGGGGCCACAGCATGAGGGTGGCCACGGTCATCAGGAAGAGTTGGGGGTAGATCAGGTGCGCATCTCGGAAGAGCGCATCCAGCAGCCCCTGCGCGAAGGGGGTCATTAGTGGGCTCCCACCTTGGCTGGCGCACCGTGGGCCGCAGGGGCGGCGTCATGAGCGGCAGGAGCGTGGGGATCAGCAGGAGCCGCGTGGCCCTCGGCGGGGGCGGCGTCATGGTGGGCGGCGGGGGCAGTCATGCCCTTCATGCCCAGCTTGGCGGCGGCGGCCTGCTTGGCGGCGAGGTCCTGGGCAGCGTGGAAGCCCGGAGTGATCTGCTCGACCAGTTTGCGCACCGGCGCGTCCATCACATCCATGACGGGCTTGGGATAGAGGCCGATCCAGAAGGCCGCCACCACCAGCGGTGCGAAGTAGAGGATCTCGCGCAGGTTGAGGTCGGTCATCTTCTCGTTCACGGCGCTGATGGGCCCGAACATGACCCGCTGGAACATCCAGAGCATGTAGGCGGCACCCAGGATGATGCCCAGGGTGGCCACCACGGCGGCCCAGGGGAAGGCCTGGAAGCTGCCCATGAGGATCATGCCCTCACCGATGAACCCATTGAGCACCGGCAGACCGATGCTGCTCATGGTAATGATCATGAAGATCGTGGCGTAGATCGGCATGGTCTTCGAGAGGCCGCCGAAGTCAGCAATCATGCGGGTGTGCCGGCGCTCATAGACGATGCCCACCGCGAGGAAGAGCCCGCTGGTGCTGATGCCGTGGTTGAGCATCTGGAAGAGGCCACCCTTGATGCCGTAGGGATTGAAGGCGAAGAGGCCCAGCATGCAGAGGCCCAGATGGCTCACGGAGGAGTAGGCCACCAGCTTCTTCATGTCCTTCTGGATCATGGCCACCAGCGCGCCGTAGATGATCCCGATCAGGGACAGCCCAATGAACCAGGGCAGCAGCTCCTTGGTGGCGGTGGGCAGGATGGGGAGCAGGAACCGCACAAAGCCGTAGGTGCCCATCTTCAGCAGGATGGCGGCGAGGATCACGGAGCCGGCCGTGGGGGCCTGCACGTGGGCGTCGGGCAGCCAGGTGTGGAAGGGGAACATCGGGACCTTGATGGCGAACCCGACGAAGAAGGCCAGGGCCATGAGGGACTGGTAACTCTTGGTCTGCTGGGCGATCACCGGGGCCATCGCATGGAAGCTGGCCAGGGAGAAGTCATAGACGCCGGTGGTCTTGTGCTGCAGGAAGTAGATGGCCAGGAGCGCCACCAGCATCAGCACGGAGCCAGCCAGGGTGTAGAGGAAGAGCTTGATGGCCGCATACAGCTTCTGGGGGCCGCCCCAGATGCCGATGAGGAAGTACATGGGGACCAGCATCACTTCCCAGAAGAGGTAGAAGAGGAACATGTCCTGGGTGATGAAGACGCCCAGCATGGCGGTCTGGAGCACCAGCAGCCAGAGGTAGTACTCCTTGTGGCGCTCCTCGATGGAGCCGAAGGAGCAGGCCACCGCGATGGGGCCGATGAAGGTGGTCAGCAGCCAGAGCAGGAGGCTAATGCCGTCCATGCCGACGCTGAACTTGACCCCGAGCGCCGGGATCCAGCTCCACGCCCCGGCCCACTGGACCGCATCGCTGGCCCGGTCATAGCCGAACCAGAACGGAAGGCTCAGCAGCAGGCTGGCGATCATGACCAGGAGGGAGCCGACCTCAAAGACCCGGCGCTGCTCCTTGGGCACAAGAAGCAGGACCAGACCGCCCACAAGGGGTAGAAAGGTCGCCACCAGCATCAGTGTCGTGTTTGCGGTGAACATGGGGACTCCAACCAAATAAGGGCTAGGCGATGAATTTCCAGAAGGCGAAGACGAGGAAGCCGATGAACATCACGAAGGCGTAGTGCTGGACCCGGCCGCTCTGGAGGCTGCGGAAGATCCCGCTGGTCTCCTGGACGATGTACTCGGTGAGGTCCACCAGGCCATCGACGATGTACTCGTCGGCCCAGTTCATGGCGGCGGCCCAGATGAGCGTCACCCGGGCGGCGCCATTGACCATGCCATCCACCACCCAGGTGTCGAAGCTCCAGAGCTGGGCGGAGAAGCGCTTGAGGGGCTCGATGATCGCCGCATCGTAGAACTCGTCCACGTAGTACTTGGCGTTGCACCAGCGGTAGAGGTTGGGGAAGCGGGCCACGAAGGCCTTGGCCCGGCTCCAGGTGGGGTCGATCTTGTAGATGTACCAGGCCAGCAGCATGGCGCCCGGAGCCCAGACCAGGGTGGCCCAGGCCATGAGCCCATACTCCATGGCCGGCGGGATGTGCTCGCCGTGGTGGACAGGGGCGACCTGATAGAGGAGGGGCTCCAGCCACTTGCCGAAGATGTCGGCGGGAACGATGGGTAGGATGCGGTGCAGGCTCTCGGGGTAGTTGAGGAAGCCACCGACGACGGCCAGGCCCGCCAGGATGGAGACCGGCAGCCACATGCGCCAGGAGACCTCGGTGGGACCGTGGCCGTGGCTGTCGTGGCTGTCGTGAGCGTGGGCTGGTGCGGCATGAGCATCGTGGGCGTCGTGGCCGTGGGCATCTGCCGCATGGTCATCGTGGCCGTGGGCCTCGGAGGGCACGCTCAGGCCATGAGGATCATGGCCGGCCCCGCGGTACTCGCCGTAGAAGGTCATGGCGATGAGGCGGGTCATGTAGAAGGCGGTGCAGAAGGCGCCCAGCATGCCGAGGATCCACGCCACCAGGTTCAGGGTGGGGCCCGTGTAGTGGCCGTGCTGGTACCAGCCCTCGAACACCTTCCAGAGAATCTCGTCCTTGGAGAAGAAGCCCGAGAAGGGGAAGATGCCGGCGATGGCGAAGGTGGCCAGGATCATGCTCATGGCCGTGATGGGCATGAGCTTCTTGAGGCCGCCCATGTTGCGCATGTCCTGCTCGTGGTGGCAGGCG
>CAIMFT010000120.1 GCA_903840385.1 uncultured Holophagaceae bacterium | reverse complement strand
AGGCTGGTGAGGTTGGCCACAGCGTTGTCCACCTCGTCCTCGTAGAAGTCCGCCACCTTGGCCAGCATGGCATCCAGGGCGCCGGTGGCCTCGCCCACCCCCACCATCTGCACCACCATGGGGGGAAAGACCTTGGTCTCGGCCAGGGGCGTGCTGATGTTGCGGCCCTGCTCCACCGCGTCCCGGGACTTGAGGATGGCGTTCTGGATCACCATGTTGCCCGCGGTCTTGGCGGTGATGTCCATGCCCTCCAGGATGGGCACGCCGGAGCTGATGAGGGTGCCCAGGGTGCGGCAGAAGCGGGCCACGGCCACCTTGCGCAGCACCTCACCGATGATGGGGATGCGCAGCATCATGGCATCAATCTGCAGATGCCCGATGGGGGTCTTGTAGAACTGCCTCAGGCCCACCACCGAGACGACAATGCCAATGGCAAGGAGCCAGCTGTAGTTGATGAGGGCATTGGAGATGGCGATGCAGACCTGGGTGGCGAAGGGGAGCTTGCTGCCCAGGCCGTCATACATGGCCGAGAAGATGGGGATCACCTTCAGCATGATGATGGCCACCACGCCGAGGGCGATGGTGATCACGGCGATGGGGTAGGTCATGGCCCCCTTCACCTTGGCGGTCAGCTTCACGGCCTTCTCGATGTAGATGGAGAGGCGCTGGAGGATGATGTCCAGAATGCCACCGCTCTCCCCGGCCCCCACCATGTTCACGTAGAGGTCGTTGAAGGCCTTGGGGTGCTTGGAGAGGGCCGCCTGCAGGGTGGTGCCCTTCTCCACATCGTCCCGCACGGCCTCGATGATGCGCTGGAAGCTCTTGTGGTCCTGCTGGGCCCCGAGGATCTCCAGGCACTGCACCAGGGGCAGGCCCGCATCGATCATCACGCTGAACTGCCGGGTAAAGATGGCCAGGGCCTTGGGGGGCACCTTGCCAAAGCTGCGCGTGCCTTCGGAGGCCATCAGGCGGATGTTCATGACATCGAGGCCGTTGCGCTTCAGCGTGGCGGCAGCGGCATCCCGGCTGTCCGAGACCAGCACCCCCTCCTGGACCTCGCCCAGTCGGTTCTTGCCTTTCCATGCATAAGCAGGCATCGGGACCTCGACAAGCCGCAGGAACGTCGGTGTTCAAAGGATAGGGATAAAGCAGCCTACGCGAAAGTGCGTAGACCTTGTCAGGTGTACTTGATGTTGGGATTCCGGCCCCCCAAGGCCACACTGGCTGGGTTGGCGGCCCGGCCGCCGGAGGCACTGGTGCCCACCCCCCGGTTGATCAGCTCTCGCAGTTCGTCGGGATTGGAGCTGTAGTCGAAGGCCTGCTCCTGGGTGATCTCCCGGCGCATGACCAGCTCCGACAGGCTCTGGTTGAAGGTCTGCATGCCGTACTTCTGCTGGCCGGCCTGCATGACGCCATAAATCTGGTGGATCTTGTCCTCCCGGATGAGGTTCCGGATGGCGGGATTGGGCAGCATGATCTCCAGGGCCAGGGCCCGGCCCTTGCCGCTGGCCTTGGGAATGAGGCTCTGGCAGATGATGCCCTCCAGCACCAGGGACAGCTGAGCCCGGATCTGCGGCTGCTGGTGAGCGGGGAACACATCGATGATGCGGTTGATGGTCTGGACCGTGCTGCTGGTGTGCAGGGTGCCGAAGGTGAGGTGGCCGGTCTCGGCGATGGTGAGGGCCGACTCGATGGTCTCCAGGTCCCGCATCTCACCCACCAGCACCACATCCGGATCCTGGCGGAGGGCCGAGCGCAGGGCCTTCTTGAAGCTGTGGGTGTCGGCGTGGATCTCCCGCTGGTTCACCAGGGCCCGCTTGTGCTTGTGGACGTACTCCACCGGGTCCTCGATGGTGAGGATGTGGAGGGGTTCCTCGGTGTTGATCTTGTCCACCATGGCAGCCAAGGTGGTGGACTTGCCGGAGCCGGTCACGCCCGTCACCAGGACCAGACCTCGGGGCTTTGAGCAGAGCGCCTGGATGGAGGGCGGCAGGCCCAGCTGATCAAAGGTGCGGATGTTTTCCGGGATGGTGCGGAAGGCACCGGCGGTGGCCCCCCGCTGGTTGTAGACGTTGGCCCGGAAGCGCGCCACGCCCTGCAGGCCGAAGGAGAAGTCGACTTCCAGGTCCTCCTCCAAGCGGTGCTTCTGCTGATCGGTCATGACGCTGTAGCAGAGCCAGCGGGTCTGGGCTGCATCCAGGGGGGGCAGCTTGAGGGGTACCATGCGGCCATCGATGCGGACCTGCGGAGCACTCTCCGTGGTGATGTGGAGGTCCGTACCGCCGTATTCCACCATGGTCTTGAGGAGCTGCTGCAGGGGAGCCACGTAGTTGGCACCGGTCTCGCTCAATGGGAACCTCCTGGGTGGGGGACACTTGTTTATCGGGAAAAAGCTTGGACAGGATTAACAGGATTAAGGGCTGGATTAACAGAATTAAGAAAAATGTAAGAGCTAAGGGGTGGGCTCCTTTTTTGTGCGGAATTTCTTTTTTATTTGGAGGCTGCGGGCGCCGAAGTTGAGGAGGAGGGCTTGGTCCAAGCCGGTGGCGGCGAGGTAGTTCACAACTTGGACTTCGTGCTCGGGCAGGAGGGCTGACACGGCCTTCAATTCCACGATCAAGAACCCTGCCACCAGGAAGTCGGCCCGGTACTGACCCACTGGCTCACCCCGATACCTGACCTCGATGCCCTTCTCCCGCTCGGAGGGGATGCCGTCCAAGGTCATCTCCAGCGCCAACGCATTCTGGTAGACCGCCTCGGCGAAGCCAGGCCCCAAGGTGGAGTGAACCTTCATGGCCGAACCAATGACGCGACCCGAAAAGTCACTCCCACTGGCGGTCTGAGGTTCCCTCTCCAAATCCAGCCCCCCTCGTTTGTAATCCTGTTAATCAAGCATTTAATCCTGTTAATTCTGTCTTTCTGTAAACCTACAAAACCGTCTCGCGCACGATCTCATGGATGGAGGTGACGCCGTCCATGACTTTGCGGCAGCCGGAGCGGCGGAGGGTGATCATGCCCTCTTTCTGGGCCTGCTCCCGGAGCTCGATGGCGGAGGCACCGGTGAGGATCATGTCCTTGAGGGTCTCGGACATCTCCAGCACCTCATAGAGGCCCACCCGGCCGCGGTAGCCGCGCTTGTTGCAGGCCTCGCAGCCCACCGGCTGGTAGAAGGTGATCCCCTTGGCCACTTCCTCCTTGGTGAAGCCCACCTGGTAGAGGCCCTCCTCGGGCTGGTGGTGGGTGTCCACCACCTTGCAGGCGTTGCAGAGGCGGCGCACCAGGCGCTGGGCGCAGATGATGTTCACCGAGGTGGCCACCAGGAACGGCTCCACACCCATGTTCATGAGGCGGTTGATGGTGCTGGGGGCGTCATTGGTGTGCAGGGTGGACAGCACCAGGTGGCCGGTCAGCGAGGCCTTGATGGCGATCTCCGCCGTCTCGAAGTCGCGGATCTCACCCACCAGGATGATGTTCGGATCCTGCCGCAGGAAGGACCGGAGGGCCGCCGCAAAGCTGAGGCCGATCTGCTCCTTCATCTGGACCTGGTTGATGCCGGGGAAGTTGAACTCCACCGGGTCCTCGGCCGTGATGATGTTGGTGTCCACCGTGTTGAGCTTGGCGATGGAGGAGTACAGCGTGTTGGTCTTGCCGGACCCCGTGGGGCCGGTCACCAGCACCATGCCGTAGGGCTTGCTGATCTGCCGGTCCCAGCGCTCCAGGCTCTCGGGCTCGAAGCCCAGCTTGGTGAGGTCCAGCATGAGCTTGTCGCTGTCCAGCAGGCGAAGCACGATCTTCTCGCCGAAGAGGGTGGGCAGGATGCTGACGCGGTAGTCGATGACCTTCTGCCGGCCGCCCATGTTCACCCGCAGCTTGATGCGGCCGTCCTGGGGGAGGCGCCGCTCGGCGATGTTGAGCTTGGCTAGAATTTTGACGCGGGAGGTGAGGGGATCCTTCAGCTTCAGGTTGGGCCGCATGACCTCCTGCAGGATGCCGTCGATGCGGAACCGGATGCGGTAGCTCTTCTCGTAGGGCTCGATGTGAATGTCGGAGGCACCCCGCTTGATGGCGTCGATGAGCACCATGTTCACCAGCTTGACCACCGGGGCGTCCTCACTGCCCCGCTTCAGGCTGCCTACGTTCACGCTGTCGTCATCGTCTTCCGTGGCGTCGTACTCGGCGTCCGCATCGAGCTCCTGCTCCAGCTCGGCGAGGTCGAAGTGCTCGTCCTCTTCCGAGAAGGCTCCAGGCAGCCCAGCCAGCGTTGGGCCCCCATTGAAGCCGCCTTCTCGTTGGGCCCGAGGGGAGGCGCCTTCGGCCAGCTTCAGGGCGCTGTTGCCGCCGTAGTACTTTTCCACCGCCCGGGACAGGCCCATCTCGCTGGAGACCACCGGATCCACGTTGTAGCCCGTGTGGAAGCGCACATCGTCCATGGCGAAGATGTCCGTGGGATCCGACATGGCCAGGGTGAGCACGTTGCCCGTGCGCTGCAGGGGCACGACCTTGTGGCGCTGGGCCAGGTCCTTGGGGATGAGGGCGATGACCGAGGTGTCGATGGTGGGCCACTGCTCCAGGTCCGCCGCCGGTACACCGTACTGCATCCCGAGGAAGCTGACGATGTCCTGGTCGGAGCAGAACCCAGCCCGCACCACGATGCTGCCGAGCTTGCCGCCCTCTCTGCGCTGTATTTTGATGACCTCGTCCAGCTGAACATCGGTGATGAGCTGGGCCTTCACGAGCATTTCGCCGAGCTTGCTGACCACCGGCTGCCTCCAGATGTGGGGTCTGTGATGGTAGCACCCCTCATAGACATTCAAAACACAGACCATTGTATGCTTTTCCCAGGTCCAATCCAGATGCTCCGCACCCTGGCCCCCATGGGCCCGGCCTGCAGATCCTGGACAAATAGCAGCACGAGGGTTCTCATCGGAACCCCTCTCCCTGCCGAAGTGTCGGATATCCGGGAGCCCCATGCCCCCCATTCAATGGCTCGACTGCCAGTCCACGCCTGCCGGAGAGGCCCTCCGGGCGGCTCTGACGAGCTGGGGGCATGTGGTGGAAGCCGGCCCGGGACCCGGCACCCTGGTGGTGGTCGCCGAGCGCCCGGACCCCCGCCTGCTGCCCCCGGAGGGCACCGAGGTCCTGTGGTGGGTGGTGCGGGCCGAGCCAGAGGAAGTGAGCGCCGTCCTGGGGGCCCGCCCGGGCTGGGTGCTCCTCCAGGACCGCCCCCTGGAGGCCGCCCAGCAGGCTTTGCTGCACCTCAGGGAGCGGGATCTGGGCAGCGAGGGCTGGCTGCGGCAGATGATGCACCTGGCCTCCCTGGAGGAGCTGCTGCGCCTGGCCTTGGCCCGCGCCGTGCGGCAGTCCGGCGCCCGGGGGGGCGCCATCTGGCTGCGGCGGGAGCAGACCTTCTTCCAGCAGGTCGGTGACGGCGCCTTTCCCGAAGCCCCCCTGCCCCGCCAGGAGGCCGCCGACCTGGTGCGGCGGGGCGAGGCCTTCCTGCTGGCCCCCTCCGAGCAGCTGGGCATCCTGCGCCTGCTGGAGCCCAAGGCCCCCCCGGAGGTGTTCCTGCGGGGCTTCGACGACATGGAGCCGCTGCTGGTGAGCGCCTGGCGCCTGGAAGAGAGCCGGGCTCTCTCCTTCAAAGACGACCTCACCGTGGCCCAGAACCGCCGCTGCCTGGAGGCGGAGCTGCCCCGGGCCGTGCGGACCGCCGCCACCAAGGAGGAGTCCCTGGCCCTGCTCTTCCTGGATGTGGACGACCTGAAGCAGGTAAACAGCCGCCACGGTCACCCCGCCGGCAGCCACCTGCTGGAGGCCGTCGCCCGCATCGCCCAGCGGCTCTGTCGAGCCCACGATCGCCTCTACCGCTACGGCGGCGACGAGTTCTGCATCCTCATGCCCGGCACCTCGGCCCAGGGGGCCTGGAAGCTGGGGGAGCGCCTCCTCCAGAGCCTGCGGGCGCACCCCCTGGACCTGGGCGGAGGGCCCCACCCCATCTCCGTCAGCGTCGGTGTGGCCGCCTTCCCGGAGCATGCCGACGGCGCCAGCCGTCTGCTGGAGCAGGCGGACCTCGCTCTCTTCCAGGCCAAGCAGAAGGGCAAGGGGCGGGTGGTGGTAGCGCCCCTTCCCTAGCTACTTCTTCTTGTTCTTGCTGCCCTTTTCGGCCCCAAAGACCTTGGCCAGGAAGCCGCCCTCCTCGCCATCCAGGGGCTCCCCGGCAAAGCTGCGGCGCAGGCGCTCGACCAGCTCCCGCTGCTCGGAGTCGAGGCTCTTGGGGACGGCCACCCGCACATGGAGCCAGAGGTCTCCGCGCCCATGGCCGTGGCCCTGGAGCCGCGGCACCCCGGCGTTGGCCACCCGGACCTTGTGGTCCGCCGGCGTACCCGCCGCCAGCTTGATGTTCTCCTTGCCGTAGAGGGTCTCCACCTCCAGCGTTCCACCGATCACCAGGAGGGGCCACTGCACCTCAAGGGCCTGGTGGAGGTCCACGCCATCCCGCTCGTAGCGGGCATCCGGCTCCACGTCAAAGACCACATAGAGGTCCCCGGGACGGCCCCCGGAGCGGCCGGCCTCGCCCTGGTTCTGGACGCGGAGCCGGCTGCCGCGGTCCACGCCCGCCGGCACCTTGAAGCTGACCTTGGACTTCCGGTGGATGCGGCCCTCGCCCCGGCACTCGCGGCAGGGCTTGGGGATGATGCGGCCCCGGCCCTCGCAGCGGGGGCAGGTGGTGAGCATCTGGAAGGGGCCCTGGCGCACGGCCACCTGGCCGGCGCCCCGGCAGCCAGGGCAGGTGTCAGCCTTGGTCCCCGGCTCGCAGCCGGAGCCCTGGCAGGTGCCACAGCCCTCCAGGCGGGGGATGGCCAGCTCCACGGCGTCCTTGCCGAAGACCGCATCCCGGAAGCTGATCTTCAGGGTGTACTGCAGGTCAGAGCCCCGCTCCTCGCCATTGGTGCGCCGGCGACCGCCGCCGCCGAAGATGTCCCCGAACAGGCCCCCCCCGAAGATGTTGCCGAGGATGTCCTCGAAGCCGGCGAACTGGTTGGGGTCGAACTGGAACTGCTGCCCACCGCCGTTTCCGGCGCCCAGGCCCGCATGGCCGAACTGGTCGTAGGTCCTTCGCTTCTCGGGGTCGGACAGCACGCTGTAGGCCTCGGCGGCCTCCTTGAACTGCTCCTCCGCCGCCTTGTTGCCGGGGTTCCGATCCGGATGCAGCTCCATGGCCAGCTTGCGGTAGGCCTTCTTCAGCTCGTCGGTCCCGGCATCCCGGGCAATCCCGAGTACTTCGTAGTAGTCGCGTTTCATCGTTCCATCCTGGCTACCAGGATAGCCGATGGCAGGGCCCTAGTTGGGTCCTGCGCCGCCGTCGTCATCTTCGTCCAGGGAAGCCATCATGGCCTCGCTGGCGGCCAGGACCGCATCGGTGAGGAGGGTCTGGGCCTCGAGCAGCTGGGCTTCGCAGCCGTGGAGGGCCTCGATGTCCTGGGCTGCCACTGCCTGCCGGGAGCGGGCGAGGATGTCCCGGACGAAGGACTGCTGGACCTCTGTGAGGAACTTGCCGCACTCAATGAAGCTCTTGTCGCAGGAGAAGACCAACCCCTCGGCGGAGGCGATGTACTTCAGGGCATCCCGCTTCTTGACGTCGGTCTCGGTGTTGGCCAGGGCCTCGCGGATCATCCGCTGGATCTCCAGCTCCGACAAGCCAGAGCTGGGCCGGATGCTCATGGTCTGCTCCAGCCCGGTCATCAGGTCCCGGGCCGACACCTTGACGATGCCGTTGGAGTCGATGTCGAAGGCCACCTCGATCTGCGGCACGCCCTTGGGGAGGGGCGGCAGGTTGATGAGGTCGAAGCGCCCCAGGCTCTTGTTGTGCTCGGCCAGCTCCCGCTCGCCCTGCAGCACGTGGATCTCCACCCGGCTCTGGTTGTCAGCCACCGTGGTGAAGGTGCGGGCGTCCCGGGTGGGGATGGTGGCGTTGCGCTGGATGATCTTCACGAAGCCACCGCCCTGGGTCTCGATGCCCAGCGAGAGCGGCGTGACGTCGAGCAGGACCAGATCCTTGATGTCGCCCTTCAGGACAGCACCCTGGATGGAGGCGCCAAGGGCCACCACCTCGTCGGGGTTGATGGAGCGGTTGGGCTCCTTGCCGAAGAAGTCGCGCACCAGGCGCTGCACCAGCGGCATGCGGGTCTGGCCGCCCACGAGGATGATCTCGTCCAGCTCCTTGGGGGTCTTCCGGCCCTGCTCCAGGGCGTCCCGGATGGGGATCAGGGTCTGCTCCACCAGGCCGCCAACCATGCTCTCCAGCTGCTCCCGGTCCAGGCCGGCCTCCAGGTGCAGGGGCCCGGCCGGGCCCTGGGCGATGAAGGGCAGGCGGATCTCCACACGGTCGAGGGTGGAGAGCTCGCACTTGGCCTTCTCGCTGGCCTCCTTGAGGCGCTGGAGGGCCATGCGGTCACCGGAGAGGTCAATGCCAGTCTTGTCGCGGAACTGCTGCTGCAGCCAGTTCTGGATGATCTGGTCGATGTCTTCGCCGCCCAGGAAGGTGTCGCCGCTGGTGGCCAGCACCTCGAAGACGCCGTCGTTCATCTCCATGAGGGTGAAGTCGATGGTGCCCCCGCCAAAGTCGTAGATGCCGAGGATCTGCTTCACGCCCTTGCGGTTGAAGCCGTAGGCCAGCGCGGCCGCGGTGGGCTCGTTGATGATGCGCTGGACATTCAGCCCGGCGATCTTGCCAGCATCCTTGGTGGCCTGGCGCTGGGCGTCGTCGAAGTAGGCGGGGACGGTGATCACCGCTTCAGTGACCTCCTCATGCAGGAAGGCCTCGGCGGCCTGCTTGATGTTGCGCAGCACAATGGCAGAGACTTCGGGCGGGGCATAGTCGCGGTCACCCACCCGCAGCCAGGCATCCCCGTTGGGAGCGGCCACGACCGGGAAGGGCAGCCGGTTCAAGGCCTCCTGGACCTTGGGGCTCTGGAACCGCTGGCCAATGAGGCGCTTCACGGCGAAGAGGGTGCGCTGCGGGTTGGTCACAGCCTGGCGCTTCGCGATATGGCCCACCAGCACATCGCCCTTGTCGGTGAAGGCCACCACGGAGGGGGTGGTGCGGCTGCCTTCGCGGTTGGGGATCACCCGCGAGTCGCCACCTTCCATCACGCAGACGCAACTGTTGGTCGTCCCGAGATCGATGCCGATCAGCTTGCCTGCCATAGGTGAAACTCCGGAGGGATCATCCCAGCTAGGTTATGCGTTCAGATTACCTCAATCCAGCCCAGTGCTCGCTGTCACTGGGGTTTTTCCGGTTCGGGGTTGCGGTTCACTACCACCCGGGCCGCTCGCAGCAGCTGGCCCCGGAGGTTGAAACCCCGCTCGAACACCGCCGCCACCACCCCATCCGGCAGGGTGGGATCCTGGAAGGTGGTGAGCGCCTCAGAGGTCAGCGCATCGAAGGGATCGCCAGGCTGCAGGGCCAGGGGCTCCACGCCGAGGCGGCGCAGGGCCTCCACGAACTGCTTCCGAATGAGCTCCACACCGGCGCTGAAGGAGGCCACGTCCTGATAGCTGGAACCCAGGCTGCGCTCGAAGTTGTCGAGCACCGGCAGCACCTCCAGCAGGATCTTCCGCTCGGACTGGTCCACGGCCAGGGCAATGTCCCGCTGGGCCCGGTTGCGGAAGTTGTTGAAGTCCGCCGCCAGCCGCCGCTGGTGGTCCATGAGGTCGGCTTCGCGCTGCAGCAGGTCCTCCATCTGGCGCTCGGCCTGGACCAGGGCGGACTCCAGGTCCACCTTGGGCTCCGCCTCGGCCAGGGCCTCCTCGTCGGGCAGTACCTGGGTGGCATAGCCACTGGCCACTTCATCGGCCATGGACTGGAGATCCCCTTCCAGGGGCTCGTCCAGATTCAGATCCACCAGATCCTCAGCGTCGGTGCTGGGCGGATCGGGCGTGGGCTCGGGATGCTGGGGAGGTTCGTAGGTCATCGCAGAAGTATAGTCATTCCTTGCACCAAGCGGGAGGCTATGGAGTGCATCAATGCCTCATTTCCCCGGTGATTTACTGGACAAAGCCCTCAGCCCTGCCGCCGCTGCACCTGGTCCGACCACCAGCGGAGGCCGCCCATGACCCGCCCATAGTCCATGCGGAGGGGGCTGACCACCGCAAAGGTGACAAATCCCGAGGGCCCCAGAGCCAGGGTCCGCACGGCCGTGGCCAGGGGCCAGGCCTCGAAGTAGGGGTTCTCCGTGCCCAGGAGCAGCTGAATGTCATCCGAGGCCCGCTCGGCAAAGGCGTTCAGGAGGCGGGCCAGGCGACCGTGCTCCTCGAAGGCGGCCACCAGGGCCCGGAACCGGGCCACGTCCTCGAACTCCGGCTGGCTGCCCAGCTGGACGAGGCCCGAGACCACCACCATGGGGTCGGAGGCAGGGTCCGTCGGCCAGCCCGCCGCCAGCTCCCGCAGGCGGGCCCGCAGGGACTCCCCCTCGGCGGCGCTGGCCCGCAGGACCTCCAGCAGGCGGAACCGCATCTCAGGCAAGGTCAGGCCGGCGAAGTGCTCCGTGGCGTAGTTCCCCAGCTCCGTCAGGACCTCGGGGGGATGATTCCAGGGGTTGTCCATCACCCGGTGCTCGACCTCCCCCAGAGAGCCCACCCACACCGCCACGAAGCGGGCCTGGCCCACAGGGACGAACTCCAGGCGCACCAGGCGGCTCTGGGTGAGGGCCATGGGCAGCGCCACGCAGACCCCGCCCATGACCTCGGACAGGGTCCGGCTGGCATGGCGGATCCAGGCCTCGGGATCCAGCTCCAGGCCCAGCAGGGCGGCGGCCAGACGGCTCTCCACCTCGGGCCCCGGTGGCAGGGGCCGCACCCAGCGATCCACGTAGTAGCGGTAGGCCCGCTCGGTGGGGACCCGCCCGGCCGAGGTGTGGGGCTGGGCCACCAGGGAGGCGTCCTCCAGGTCCGCCAGCACGCTGCGGATGGTGGCGCTGGAGAGCGTCTCCGGGAAGCGCTTGGCCAGCAGCCGCGACCCCACAGGCTCCCCCGCCTCGAGATAGGTCTCGATCAGGGTGCGCAGCACGGACTCGCCGCGGGGATTGAGGTTGGGCTGGGACATGGGGGCGACTCTCTCCCACTATACGGCACGCAGGCCCATCCCCTGGAGTCAGCCCGCTCAGGCTTCCAGGGCCTGCAGGCGCTCGGCCTCGAAGGCGGTGCGCAGGGGCTCGATGATGGGCTCGATGGCGCCGCCCATGAAGGCGTCGATCTGGTGGAGGGTGACGCCGATGCGGTGGTCCGTGACCCGCCCCTGGGGGAAGTTGTAGGTACGGATCTTTTCGCTGCGGTCCCCACTGCCCACCTGGGACTTGCGCATGGCCGAGTGCACCGCATCGGCCTCGTCCTGGGCCTTCTGGAGCAGGCGGCTGCGGAGCACCGTCATGGCCTTGGCCATGTTCTTGAGCTGGCTGCGCTCGTCCTGGCACTGGACCACGGTGTTGGTGGGCAGGTGGACGAGGCGCACCGCTGACTTGGTGGTGTTCACGCTCTGGCCGCCCTTGCCCCCCGAGCAGAAGGTGTCAATCCGCAGGTCGTTCGGATGGATCTCGATGCCATCCAGCTCCTCGGCCTCGGGCATGACGGCCACGGTGCAGGCGGAGGTGTGGATGCGGCCCTGGGTCTCGGTCTTGGGCACCCGCTGCACGCGGTGGACGCCGCTCTCGAAGCGGAAGAGGGAGTAGGCTCCGTCGCCCTGGATCTCGGCGGTGGCGTCCTTCAGCCCGCCGGCATCCGCATCGCTCTGGTCCAGCACCGCCACCTTGAAGCCCCGCCGCTCGGCGAAGCGCAGGTACATGCGGAAGATCTCCGCGGCGAAGAGCGCGGCCTCCTCGCCACCGGTGCCGGCGCGCACCTCCAGGATCACGTTCTTGGCATCGGCGGGGTCCTTGGGCACCAGCAGGCGCCGAAGCTCCGTCTCGCCCTCGGCGATGGCCTTCTTCAGGTCCGGAATCTCCAGCTCGGCCAGGTCCCGGAAGTCCGCGTCCATGGTCTTGTCCGCCAGGATGCCTTCGGCCTCCTCCAGCTGCTTCACCAGCGTGCGCTGCGCCTGGAAGGCCAGCACCACGGGCTCGAGCTCGGCCCGGAGCTTGCTCAGCTCCCGCAGGCGCTTGGGGTCCGAGACCACCGAGGGGTCCTGGAGCTGGGCCTCCACTTCCTGGAAGCGGGCTTCGACGGCTTCAAGCTGATCGAGCATGGCGAATCCAGGGCGGGTCTGCAGGTGGCGGGGGGGCGCATAGAAAAAGGACGGGCCGATTGCTCGGCCCGTCCTTTGGAATGGCGCAGCTAGGCTTCGGCAGGAGCCGGGGCATCGCCGGCCGCAACGGCCTCGACCGCCGCAGGGGCATCCTTCTTGGCGTACTTGCGGTTGAACTTCTCCACCCGGCCCTCAGCGTCCATCAGACGCTGCTTGCCCGTGTAGAAGGGGTGGCAGTTGGAGCAGACTTCAACGCGCATCTCCTTCTTGGTGGAGCGGCTCTCGAACTCGTTGCCACAGGCGCAGTGGACCTTGACGGCGTGTAGCTCGGGGTGAATTTTGTCCTTCATCTCTTCCTCCTGGGACCGACCGGATGCCCCCTGAAATGGGGTGTGTGCACGCGGCTTGTCCACGCAAGAGGACCAGTCTAGCGCCAGACGCCCCGGGACTCAAGGGGAATGGCTGGGGGCTACCCCTGTTCCTGGGGGGTCAGCACCCGGCGCTCGGCCAGGAAGCGGCGGAGGCGGACCGCCAGCAGGGCGCTGAGGGCCAGGGTGGCATTGAAGCTCAGCTCCAGGGGCACCTTCCACCACATGAAGCGGACCCGGCCCATCACCACCACCTCGACGAAGAACATCAGCGCAGTGAAGGCCACCGGCTCCAGGATGACCTGCCAGAGGGGGCGCTCCTGGGTGTAGCGCTCCAACAGATAGCCCGTGAAGGCCCCATAGAGGAGGCGGGTGGGCTTGAAGCCGTGCATGGTGGTGAACCCGAGGGGGATGGACAGCAGCAGCGTGGCCAGCACCGCCATGCCCGTGCGGGCCCAGGGGCCTAGGCGCAGCCAGTGGCGGCGGGCCCAGAAGTAGCCAGCCCCCACCGCCAAGCCCTGGGCGGCGGCGAAGGTCAGGGCGATGTACCAGCGGCGGCCTTCCAGGATGAGGTGGAAGCCCGTGGCCAGGCCGATGATCATGCCCGCCGCCAGGGCCGTGGCGCCCCGGTGGGTGGCGTCCTCGACCTCGCCGCAGGCCAGGCCCTCGGCCAGCAGGGCCGGGTGTTCTTTCTCAGCCAGCAGCTCCGTCATGGCCGCTTCCGACTGGATGCCCCGGGCGTCCGCCTCGTCACAGAGGTGGGCCTTCAGCTCCCGGACCAGGACCAGGCGACGCCGACGCGACAGGCCCCTCAGGCCCGCATCCACATCCGCAAGGTAGGCTTCCAGGGCCCGGTACATGGGGCGCTAGGCCTTCGGGCCCACGAAGGCCTGGACCATGGCCACGAACTGATTCCACTCCTTCTTCTTGGCCCTCAGGAAGGCCTCGCCGGAGGGCAGGATGGCGTAGTAGCGGCGCTCGCGGCCGTTCTCCTGGGTCTCCCAGTAGGAGCTGATGAACTCCGTGGCTTCCAGCTTGTGGAGGGCCGGGTAGAGGGCCCCTTCCTTCAGCGTGTAGGTGCCACCGGTGCGCTGACGCACAGTCTCGATGATCTGGTAGCCGTACATCGGCCCCTCGCAGAGGAGCGACAGGAGCAACAAGGGGGTGCTGCCTTTGAGGAGTTCGCGATCCACGGGGCCTCCTGATGATGGAATTTGCCTACTCAGTCTGCATCGCAAGGCGATGGCCGTCAATTCGGAAAGTTATACCTATCAATAGCAATCCGCTGGCCCAGGGACTTATCCGAGGGGAAGCCTCAGCCCCCCTTCATCGCCTCCGTCAAGGGTAGGCGGCTGGCCCTCCATGCCGGTAGAAAGCCCCCCACCAGCCCCATCACCAGGCTGAAGGCCACGCCCTGGGCCATGAGGCCCGGGGTGATGGTGAAGGCAAAGCTCACATCGCTGAAGGTCTGGAAGCTCGTGGTGCCGGCCCGGATGCCATTGGCAAAGAGGGCCAGCCCCGACCCCAGTAGGCCCCCCACCAGGCAGAGGAGGACCGCCTCCCACTGGAAGCTGGCCAGGATCTCCCGCTGGCGGAACCCCAGGGCCCGCAGGGTGCCGATCTCCCGGGTGCGGCCGGCCACGGCGGCGTACATGGTGTTCATGGCGGCGAAGATGGCCGCCCCGGTGAGGATCAGGGTGATGAGGTTGCCCAGCACCTTCACCGGCTCTCCGGCCTTGGTCAGGGTCTTGAAGTAGGCCTTCTCGGGCAGTGCCTCCAGCTTCAGCCGCTTGTCGTCATCCACCGCCTGGATGAAGGTGTCCATGCGACTGGCATCCTGCAGGCGGACCAGCAGGGTGGAGTAGGCCTCGCGCCGGAAGGCCTGCATCACATCACTCACATCGGACCAGACCTCGCTCTCATAGCTGGAGTTGCCGCCGTCGAAGGTCCCGACGATGGCCCAGTCGCGCCCCCCCATGCGCACGCTGCCCCCCAGCTCCAGACCGGGGAAGCGCCCCCGCATCTTCCGGGGGACCACCACCTCGCTCAGGCCGGGACGGAACCAGCGGCCCTCCACCAGCTGCACCTGGGGGCGCATGCGCCGGCCGGTGGCCTCCAGGCCCCGGACAGTCACATTGGTGTCGGTGCCATCGGCCACCGGGAACAGCTTGACCACCACCACCTCGGCGCTGGCCAGGGGGCCCACCTCGTCCCGCAGAACAAGGGGGTGCACCTTCAGGATCCGCATCTTGTCCCGCTCGATGGTGCTGTTCAGCTCAGAGCGGGCGTTGGGGCGCATCACCAGGGCCTGGTCCTCCCGGCCACTGCTGACGAAGGCCAGGGACAGGCCCTGGGCCAGGCTGAGCACCACCACGAAGATGCCCACCACCAGGGCGATGGCGGCGGCGGTGCTGAGGGTCGACACCTTCCGCTGCCAGAGGGAGCGCAGGTTGTAGGCCAGGGGTATGGGGTAGGCCACCAGGGCCCAGACCAGCCAGAGGAGGTAGGCGACCAGCGGCAGGGCGAGCAGGCCGGCGAGGATCATCCGACCGACCTCAGGCCGTCGGTGATGGGACGGCGGGTGGCGGCATAGGCCGGGATGAAGGTGGACAGGAGGCCCACAGCCAGGGCCCCCACCAGGCACAGCAGGGCCGTGGCCGAGGTGATCTCGAAGTCGGCGAAGAAGGGCATCACCGCCCCCAGGGCGCCGCGCACACCCCCGGCGGCGGCCTGGGCCAGCAGGATCCCCAGGGCGGCCCCCAGGGCCACCAGCAGGACGCCCTCGGCCAGGAGCAGGCTCAGCACGCGGCTGGCGGAAAAGCCTATGGCCCGGAAGACAGCGATCTCGGGGCCGCGCTCCCGGATGGCGGTGCCCATGGTGTTGGCGGTGACGATGAGGATGGCGAGCACCACAGCGATGGTGATGCCCTGGATGATGGCCGAGATGTTGCCGAGCATCTTCACGAAGGCCAGGTTGAAGGCGCTCTCGGTCTCGGTGAGGGTCTCGTAGGCGCTGTTGGCGTAGTGGCGGTCCACCCGATCGATGAGCCGGGGGATGTCCTCAGGCCGGTGGACCCGCACCCAGAAGGCCCCGGTCAGGCCCTTCATGCGCGGCACGCCCTCTTCCAGGACCTTGTAGTGGAAGTGCATGACGTTCTCGTCCGAGGGCCGGGAGCTCTTGAAGATCAGGCGGATGGTGAGGCGGGGGTTGATGGGGAAGATGGTCCCCGTGAGGGGCACCACATCACCCACCTTCCAGCCGTTCTTCAGGGCCAGGGTCTCGCCCACGATGCAGCCGGCGCCATCCCGCAGGTACTCCTTGACCTGGGCCTCGGTGATGCTCGAGAGGCCGAACTCCTCGCGAAAGGTCTGGAAGATGGTGGTCTCGTCGCTGGCGAAGTTTGCAAAGAAGTTGCGGGGGTCCTGGTAGTAGCCCCCGAACCACTGCAGGGCGCAGACGGTCTCCACCTCCGGCTGCTGGCGCAGGTAGGTCTCATAGCTGCGGGGCAGCATCTGGGTGATCCCGCTCTTGTGGCGCACGGCGAGGCGGTTCCCCGAGTTGGGGTTGTTGGTCACGGAGTCCAGCGTCGTGAGCAGGCTCTGCAGGACGGCCACGGTGAAGACGGACAGCACGAGGCTGCCCACGATGAGCAGGGTGCGCCGCCGGGAGCGCAGCAGGCTCTTCCAGATGAGGGCCAGCCAGCGCATCAGGTCGGCTCCCCGCTCACCGGTTCACCTCAACCGCCCGGTCCAGCACACCCTTCTCAAGGTGGATCTGGTGGCGGGCTTGATGGGCCGCCTTGGGGTCGTGGGTGACCATGACGATGGTCTTGCCCATCTCGGTGTTGAGGCGGCTCATGAGGCCCAGGACCTCCTCGGCGTTCTTCGCATCCAGGGCCCCGGTCGGCTCGTCGGCCACCAGGAGGTCGGGGTCTGTGACAATGGCCCGGGCGATGGCCACCCGCTGCTCCTGGCCGCCACTGAGCTGGCGGGGGTAGTTCCACTGCTTGTCCGTGAGGTTCACCAGGTCCAGGGCCTCGGCCACCCGCTCCCGGCGGGCGCGACGACCCAGGCCTGTGAGCAGCAGGGCCAGCTCAACATTCTCGAAGGCCGTGAGCACCGGCACCAGGTTGTAGTTCTGGAAGATGAAGCCCACGTGGGCATTCCGCCAGGCGGCCAGCTCATCGTCGTCCAGGTCGTTCAGCTCGTGGCCGCAGACCTCCAGGGTGCCTCCGGTGGGCCGATCGATGCCAGCCACCAGGTTGAGGAGCGTGGTCTTGCCCGAGCCCGAAGGCCCCATGAGGGCCACGAAGGCGCCGCTGGGAATCTCCAGGTCGATGCCCTGGAGCACAGGGATCTCCAGGGTCTCCCGCCAGTAGCTCTTGGCGATGCCGCGGAGGGTGATGATGGGCTCGCCCTCACCCAGGTCGAAAGCGTTGGCGTTCATCAGCCCCGCACCTTCACCTTGGCCCCAGCCTTGAGGGACTCCGGGGGCGCCACGATGAGCCGGGCGTCCTTGGCCAGGCCACTCACTTCCAGGCCCACCGGGTTCTCGGCCACCACCGTCAGGAAGCGCTGCACGGCCAGGCCGTTCTCCTCCACCCAGGCGTAGGCCCGGCCGTCCTGCTTCTTGACCTGCTCCCGGCCCAGCACCACCACATCCTGGGGATAGGGCTCGCCCAGGAAGGTGACCTTGGCGCCCATGTCCGGCACCAGCAGCGAGTCCTTGTCCACGATGGCCACGCGCACCACCACCACCGCCTTCTGGCGGTTGGAGCTGGGGTAGATCTCCCGCAGGCGGCCCTTCAGCACGGCGCGCTTGCCCTGCCCTTCCAGGGCGTCCACGCGGATCTCCGCGGGCATGTTGCGGGTGAGCTTGGCGATGGAGGCCTCGTTCACTTCGACCTCGACCTCCAGGGTGTCGAAGTCCGCCATCACCAGCACGGCATTGATGGCATTGGCGCCGCCGGCACTGCCCGGAGCCACGGTCTCACCGACTTCGGACAGCTTCTGGGTGACGATGCCACTGAACGGCGCCTTCAGCTCCATGCTGTCCAGGAGGGCGGCCTGGTAGGCCAGCTGGGCCTCCAGGGTCAGCTTCTGGCTCCGCAGGCGGTCCACGGTAGCCGCATCCTGGATGCCCAGGGCCTGCAGCTTCATGGCCCGGTCCAGGTCGACCTTGGCCTGGTCCAGCTGGGCCTTCACCTGGTCCCGGCTGGCGGCGAGGTCCGGCGACTCCAGGCGGGCCAGCACCTGCCCCTTGGTGACGCGGCTGCCCTCCTGCACCCCCAGCCAGCTGACGCGACCCAGCACCTTGCTCGACAGCGTGGCGCGCGTGCGGGCCACCAGGTAGCCCGAGGCCGTCACCATGGGGTTGCGCTCGCCCGCCTTGAAGACCGTGGGCGCCGAGACGGAGACAGACACCGGTGCCCCCTTGGACGCGGCCAGGGCGCCCAGGGCCAGGACAGCGAGGCCACCCAGCACCACCCAGCCCCAGGGGAAGCGCTTGCGGATCACAGCGGACTTGCGGACGAGGACTTCACTCATGCCAGACACTCCAAGGGGTTCACCTAGACAGGCTACCCTGGACGTGGGGGCCAGCTAAGGGTTTGGATGCCTGCGGATGGATCGCTGCGTCAGACCTTGGACCGGGGGAACCAGGGCACGAAGGCCGAGGTCTCCCGCTGGTATCTGGCGTAGTCCTCCGGGCGGCTGCGCAGGGCCTGGGCCTCGGTGGCCGGGATCCCCGTCACCCGCAGCAGGAAGTAGAGCATCAGGAGGGGAATCGGCAGGGCCACCCAGCCCCAGGGGGCCGGCAGGGCCAGCAGGAGGAAGGCCACCCAGGCCAGCCACTCGAAGAAGTAGTTGGGGTGCCGGGACCACCGCCAGAGGCCCTCTCGGCAGGCCAGGCCCCGGGCTTCGGGCCGGGCCTTGAAGCGCCGCAGTTGCCGATCCGCCAGGGACTCGCCCACCCAGGCCACCACCCACAGGGCGGCCCCGGCCAGCTCCAGCAGGTGCAGCGCCGGGGCTGGGTTCCAGGCCGCCAGCAGGAAGGGCAGACTCAGCAGGGCCCCGAGCAGGGCCTGGGCCTGGAAGAAGAGGAAGAACTTCGCATCCAGCGCCGTCTGCCAGGACCGCCGCAGGTCCGCATAGCGGCCATCCTCGGCAGGGTCCGTGGCCACCCGATGCCCCAGGTGCCAGGCCAGACGGAGGCCGTGCAGACCCCCGGCGATCCCCACCAGCCAGCGGCGGGCTGCGGGGGCGCTGCCCCAGCTTGCCGCCAGCAGGGCCATGATGGCCAGGCCCAGGGCCCAGCCCACATCGACCCAGCCGGCATTGCGGGTGCGGCGCTGCACCAGCCAGAGCAGAGCCTGCAGGGCGCAGAGTGCGCCGAGACCCAGCAGAAAGGTGCCGGTCATGGGGCCTCGCTGCGGGTGCGCAGGGCCACGGCGGCGAACACCGGGCGCAGCACCAGCGCCAGGAGGACCATCGCCGGCAGGGCCAGCAGGGCCCAGGCCAGGCAGGCCGGGAGGAGCCGGCTGCCCAGCGAAGCCAGGGTGCCCATGGCATCGGCCTTGGCCCCCTGCAGCAGAGCCGGCAGGGAGAGCGGCAGGGGTAGCTGCCCGGTCAGGCGCTCCCCCACCCGGATGAAGGGAATGAGGAGCAGCATCTGGAGGGGATAGGCCAGGTAGTTCACCAGCTGCATGGCGGGCTGGTTGAGTCGAAACGAAAACCCCGCCACCGCGCACAGCAGGGTGCTGGTGCCCAGCACCGGGAACACCCCGAAAGCCAAGCCCACGGCCATGCTCCAGGCCAGACCCGAGGGGCTGAGGCCCTGCCGAAGCAGGGCCAGCATGGGGTCGAGGAAGCGGCGGCGCAGCCAACCCCCGGTCGGTCCCGGAGGGGGGGCGGTCATGAGCGGGAAGCCTCGGTGGCGGCCTGCGGGAAGGGGCGGAGGTCCCGCACCACCCGCAGCCAGGACAGCACCTTGAGGAGGTAGAAGGTGGGATCCACCTCCCACCACCGGATGCCCGCCCGGCTGGCGGCCTGGTAGTGGTGGTGGTTGTTGTGCCAGCCCTCGCCCAAGGTGATCAGGGCCAGGACGAAGTTGTTGCGGCTCCCATCCCCGGTCTCAAAGCGGCGGGTGCCCCACACGTGGGTCAATGAGTTGATGCAGAAGGTCCCATGCCAGAGCAGGACGGTGCTGATGACGAAGCCCCACACCAGGGTCGCCCAGCCACCCAGGCCCGCCCACAGACCGAACCCGAAGGTCGCCGCCCCCAGCAGCCAGGGACAGAGCCAGTGGTAGGTGTCCAGGAAGCGCAGCTCCGGGAAGCGGGCGAAGTCCTCGATGGCCTTGGGGTCGTAGGCGTCATAGGCATCCGAGAGCACCCAGCCCACATGGGACCACCAGAAGCCGTCCGTCACAGGGGAGTGCGGGTCCAGCGGGGTGTCCGAGTGGCGGTGGTGGTCCCGGTGGTTGGCCGCCCACCAGAGCACGCCCTTCTGGGCCGAGGTCTGGGCCAGGAAGGCCATGAGGAACTGAGGCACCCGGCCCATGCGGTAGGCCCGGTGGCTGAAGTACCGGTGGTACCCGGCCGTCACGGCAAACATGCGCACCAGGTACATCCCGGCACACAGGGCCAGGAGCTTCCAGGAGCAGGCCACCCACAGCGCCGCCACACAGGCGAGGTGCATCAGCACAAAGGAGACCGACACCACCTTGAACTTGAACGGCTTGCGCATGGGCATTCCCTCAGGCACCAGGGTAGCCCAGATTGACCGATTCAGGTGTTCTGACAGGAGTATGGCCATGGGGCCCGGGGAAAACACCCATTGGGTGTCACACGACCTGTAAGTAATTTTACCTATATACAAATATAATTAGGATTACTAGATTTTTTGGAGTTGCCGACCCGCCCCTTGTGCCTATTCTTTCCAGGCATGGACGCGTACCCCGCACCCCCAGCAGTGGCTCGGCCCAGGGGACCCTGGGAGGACTGTCGCCAGGGCCTGGCCTCACACTGGCCCTATATCAAGGCAGCCATCGACTTCCGCCAGAAGGAGCTGAAGGAGCGGGAGGGCCTGGCCGAGCCGAGCCCCCATCCCTTACCCCTGGACCTGGGTCGGTTCCTGGCCGAGGTGGCCAAGCTTGAGGCACGCAGGTTCGCCGAGCCCCCCCAGGACGCCGCGGGGTGACCGCCCGGCAGTTTCGGCCACCTGCGGGTTCGGGGCGAGGGCAGGAACAAGGTAAGCGGCCGGGTGGCCCCCTTTGCCTTGTTGGTGTACCCGACTGGGGTCGAACCGTGCGGCTTCGCCCTGCCGCCTCGCTTCGCCGCGCCATCTAGGCGCGGCTCGGGCGATGCACTCGCTGGTTCGCCCCCAAGACAGGAACAAGGCAAGGGGGGCCGGATGGCCCCCCTTGCCTTGTTGGTGTACCCGACTGGGGT
>CAIMFT010000119.1 GCA_903840385.1 uncultured Holophagaceae bacterium | reverse complement strand
GGCGGTGGCTTGAGCATCCTGCGCGCCGTTTTCGATCTGCTGCAGATCGATCAAATGCAGCTCGCCAACGGCGGTCTGCGCCACGGCGTTCTGTTCAACCTGGCCGGCAACAGCTCCGATCAAGCAGACGTTCGTCCCCGATCAGTGCAACGGTTGGCGAGCAAATTCGGCACCGACCTGGAGCACGGATTGCGGGTCAGCAAGGTCGCTTTGCACATGTTTGCCCAACTGCAGTCCAATCAGAAGCCGTCGGTCCTGAAGAATGAGCGCCCTGGGCGCAAACTGGGTTGGGCTGCGCAACTCCATGAAATTGGCAGCCGCATTTCGCACGCCGACTACCACAAACATGGCGCCTATATTCTGGAAAATTCGGATGCCATGGGCTTCACCCTGTCGGAGTTGCACCGCCTGAGTCTGCTCGTGCTGGGCCACCGCGGCAAGCTGCGCAAGCTCGACATCGACTTTGAAGACGACGTGTTCATGGAGCAATTGCTGGCGCTGCGGCTCGCAGTCATCTTGTGCCATGCCAGGCGCGACCCCGACCTTGGCGGCCTGCACTTGTCACGCCCAGCCGATCAGGACAAAACGTTTGCCCTTAGTTGCCGACCCAAATGGGCACAGAACTACCCACAATCTGCCCACCTGTTGCGCGAAGAGGTACTGGCATGGCAAAAAATCCCCTGGTCTTTGACACTAACCGGTTGCTGAAGTCTGCGTCGGCATGTAGTACACGCTGATCATTGACTTGGCCAACTTTAACGATATAAACTGTATACCTCGTTAATATCAAGGACTCGCACCATGGTCACCACAGAAAAGAATGCTCCTTCCGCGGCTCCGGCAAAAGCAGCCACAGCGGCCCCTGCCAAGCTTGCTGCGCCAGCCAAAACTGCCGCAGCTGCAAAAAAGCCGGCACTGAAGAAAGTCGTCAAGAAGGCTGCGCCACCCGCCAGGACGCCAGTCAAGAAAGCGGCAAAAGTTGCTGTCAAGGCAGTTGTTGTGAAGACAGTGACGGCAGCGGTCGCCAAGCCAGTGGCGAAAGCAATTGCCACACCCAAGGCAGCCAAGCCGGTCAAGGAAAAGAAACCAAAACTGGTGCGCGACAGTTTCACCATTCCAAAAGCCGAATACCAGGTGCTGGACATACTCAAGTTACGCGCCGCCAAACTCGGCAGCCCCGCTAAAAAGAGCGAACTGCTGCGCGCCGGCATCAAGGCGCTGGCCGCCATGGCCGATAGCGCTTATCTGGCGGCACTCAAAGCCGTTCCGGCTGTCAAGACCGGGCGTCCTGCCTCCAAGTAGGCTAGGCTGACACGAGCCCTTCGGCAATCGGCCGCCGGAACACCAGCCAGGCCGCCACCGGCGCGACCACCGCCATGTTGAACAGGTTGGCACCCAGCGCCGTCACGCCGCCATCGCTGAAGAGCAGGCACTGCAGCACGAGCACCGCGCTCATCGCGACCACCGCGGCCGCCGGGCCGAGCAGCGCCGCGGCCAGCGCGCCGCC
>CAIMFT010000118.1 GCA_903840385.1 uncultured Holophagaceae bacterium | reverse complement strand
CTTCCACGGGGAGCGGTTGCCCAAATAGTCCATTTAGCAGTCATGAAAAATAGAAATTTTAATATCATTGTATGACTCAACTACCTAGCCAATTTCGGGTCTGTGCCACCTGCAATCTATGGGGGGGGCAGCGTAGCGTTGATACATCACGCATTTACAGCGTATTCAATAGCCCTAATGATAAGGGTGAATGTATCGGCGGTACATTTGATCGGCACCCCACTACTGCCCAAGCAACTTGTCCAAAATGGGTAAAATGGGGAGTGATTAAATAAGCTCAGCCTCTAACAGCCCGAACAAACGGGAATGGCCCAAAATAATAGCCCTCACGACCACCAATAGCTCCGGCAGACGATCCTCACGGGTCTCTGCCGGTTCCTTTGTGGGGCTCTGAAGGTGGGCCATTCCATCCGTATTTAGCGGGGCAATTAGTCACCAAAGTGATTCTCAGCAAGCACCCTCTCCGGTCCTTGCTTTGGGCGGGGATTCTGTCCCCAAAAGGCCCTTCATGCGTTAGTCGCCCCTGGCTGATCTGGTGGATGGAACCATGGGCTAAGGCGGAGGCTCCTGGCGGGGCCTTCCTGGGTTTCCCCTTTAGGTAGGAGGAGGGCCAGCATGAGCACATTCCCAAGCAAGCCGCCAGAAGCTCCCGAGGCGTTCGAGAATGGCTCGGGATTCCACGGGGACCATCAGGCCCCGCCAGTCATCCCCAAGGTGAAGGCTCCACCGGCCCAGCCCAAGAAGAAGGCTCCCAGCTCCGGGACCCACCCTCGGAACAATCCGGGGTCCACCTTGTATGACTCCAAGAAGGCGGGGCAGATGATCCGGGCGAGTAAGATCCTGGCTCGGGGTTAGGTGATCGTGCCGCTATCACCCGTCAGTTTTCAGCACCATCCGGCTACGGGTTTTGGACACCATTTGGACACGAGGCCCTTTTGGATACACCCTAATGCCGATTAGATACAAGTAGAGCCTAGATTTCTCTAGGCTCTTTTTCTGGTAGGGCTAACGGGATTTGAACCCGTGTTACCGCCGTGAAAGGGCGGTGTCCTGACCCCTAGACGATAGCCCCATGGGGTGGAACTTGGTGGGCCCTGCGGGATTTGAACCCGCGACCAACGGCTTAAAAGGCCGCTGCTCTACCGCTGAGCTAAGGGCCCTTGCCGATGGATCCGGGCCTGCGAACCCTCGAGTGCGCAGTGCACGCGGGCGTGCGGTGCCCGGTTGGGCAGGACGATCAGTGTGCCCTTGAATGGGGCTCCGGTCAACCTGAGAGGCCGCCCAGGAGGGGTTCCAGCACGGTTCCCGGCACCACGTAGCCCTCGGCCCGATCGGGGCCGGTGCTGAGGTAGGTGAGGGGTACCTGCACGGACTCCATGAGGGCATCCAGGTAGGCCCGGGCTTCGGCTGGCAGGTTGGCGGGGTCGGTGACGCCGCGGGTGGTGTCCCAGCCCTTGAACATGCGCACCTCGGGGCGGAGGTCCTTCCAGTCGGCGGCGCAGCTGGGCAGCTTG
Organism: uncultured Holophagaceae bacterium; assembly: GCA_903840385.1. Taxonomy (GTDB): domain Bacteria; phylum Acidobacteriota; class Holophagae; order Holophagales; family Holophagaceae; genus Geothrix. Next base: position 3,020 of record CAIMFT010000118.1, on the reverse strand, counting down.
GTGGTGAGGGTGCCCTCGCCGGTGCGGTAGCCCACGATGAGGCCCACCTCCTCCATGCCGTCCATGACGTCGAGCTTCATGATGGCCAGGCCATCCACGCCGTTGGTGCGGCAGGCGTGGGCGGTGATGGGGGCATCAAACCAGCCGCAGCGGCGGGGCCGGCCGGTGGTGGTGCCGAACTCGCGGCCCACCTGGCGCAGGCGCTCGCCGGTGGCGTCCAGCAGCTCGGCAGGGAAGGGGCCAGCGCCCACCCGGGTGGTGTAGGCCTTGGCGATGCCCAGGACCTTGTCCACGGCCTTGGGGGGCAGGCCGGTGCCGGTGAAGAGGCCGCCCAGGCTGCAGTTGCTGGAGGTGACAAAGGGGTAGGTGCCGTGGTCGATGTCCAGGAGGGTGGCCTGGGCGCCTTCGAAGAGGATGCTCTCGCCCCGGCCCCAGGCGTCCTGCAGGTGGCCCTGGGCATCGCCGATGAAGCGCATAAAGGGCGCAGAGATGCGCAGCAGGCCCGCCACCACGTCCCCGAGGGAGGGCAGGGGGGCGTCGGCGCCGAGGCGGATGCGAACCTCCTCGTAGCCCGGGAGGATGCGCTCGGCCAGGGCCTCGGGGTGCCGCAGGTCCCCCAGGCGAATGCCCATGCGGGCGGCCTTCATCTCGTAGGCGGGGCCAATGCCACGGCCGGTGGTGCCGATCTTGGCGCCCACCTTGTCGGCCCGCACCTCGCGCCACTGGTCCAGGGCGATGTGGTGGGGCAGGATGATGTGGGCCTTTTCGGACAGCAGCAGGCGCCCACTCAGGTCGAAGCCCCGGGCAGAGAGGCGGTCCAGCTCCTGCTGGAAGACCTCCAGATTCAGGACCACACCGCTGCCCACCACCAGGAAGCAGCCGGGGTGTAGGGCGCCACTGGGCACTTGGTGCAGGGCGATGCTGACGCCGTCCACGACCACGGTGTGGCCCGCATTATTCCCGCCCTGGAAGCGGACCACTTGGCGGAATCGGGGGCTGAGCAGGTCCACGACCTTGCCCTTGCCCTCATCCCCCCACTGCAGGCCAAGGATGGCCAGATTGGTCCCTGCCAGGCTCATGGTGCCCTCCAAGCCTTCCAGGATAGCGCCGCTGGGGCCTTCTGTCCCTCCCAGAGACGTTGCAGGCCGGGACAAGGGGGGCGGAAGGCGCTACCCTGGGAGACTGCATCGGAACCATTCCGGCTTCGGTGTCATCCCTACCCCGGAAGGGCGTCCCGTGTTCGAGAAATTTACAGAAAAAGCCCGCCGGGTGATGTTCTTCGCCCGCTACGAGGCCAGCCAGTTCGGTTCTGAAAGCATCCAGAGCGGGCACTTGCTCCTGGGGCTCCTGCGGGAGTCCGAGAAGACCAGCACCCAGCTCCTGGAGCGCATGGGCGTCCAGACCAGCACCCTCCGGGAGCGGCTGGTGGCGGCGCTCACGCCCAAGGACCGCAAGATCACCCCCAGCAGCACCAGCATCGACATCCCCATGGAGGAGGAGGTCAAGCACATCCTCCAGCACGCCACGGCCGAGAGCGCCAAGCTCAACCACAAGCACGTGGGGGCCGAGCACCTGCTGCTGGGCATGCTGAAGGAAGAGGGCTGCCTGGCGGGCCGCCTGCTCAAGGAGGCCGGGGCCGATCTGATCGCTGCCAAGGAGATCCTCCTCGAGAGCAGCAAGGAAGAGAAGATCGCCAAGAAGAAGAAGGAGCATCCGCTGCTCTCGGAGTTCGCCCGGAACCTGTCCGAGATGGCGGAGCGGGGCATCTTCGACAACCTCATCGGCCGGGACCAGGAGGTGGATCGCATCATCCAGATCCTCAGCCGCCGCCGAAAGAACAACCCGATCCTCCTGGGCGAGGCGGGCGTGGGCAAGACCGCCATCGTCGAGGGCCTGGCCCAGAAGATCCACGAGGGCATGGTGCCGCCCAGCCTGGCGGACAAGCGCATCTACGCCCTGGACCTCAGCCTCGTGGTGGCGGGCACCAAGTACCGCGGCCAGTTCGAGGAGCGCCTCAAGTCCATCATCGCCGAGGCCAGCAAGGACACCAGCGTGGTGCTGTTCATCGATGAGATCCACAGCCTCATCGGGACCGGGGCGGCCGAAGGCAGCCTGGACGCCGCCAACATCCTGAAGCCGGCCCTCAGCCGGGGCGAGATCCAGTGCATCGGCGCCACCACGCACAAGGAATACGCCAAGTACATCGACAAGGACCGCAGCCTGGTGCGCCGCTTCCAGCCGGTGACTGTGAACCCGCCGGACGAGGAGGAAAGCCTCCGCATCATCGAAGGCATCCGCAACCGCTACGAGCTGTTCCACCGCGTCCGCTATGCGCAGAAGACCATGGAGGCCTCGGTCTACCTGTCCAACCGCTACATCACGGACCGCTTCCTCCCCGACAAGGCCATCGACCTGCTGGACGAGGCCGGGGCCCGGGTGAAGCTGCGGGTGGGGCCAGCCAATGTGGCCGCCGAGGCTCATATCCACGAAGAGGAGCTCCACCGCGTCATCAACGAGATGAACGAGGCCGTCCTCAGCCGGGACTTCGAGCGGGCCGTGCTGCTCCGCCAGAAGGAGCTGCAGCTGCGGGAGGAGCTTCAGAAGCACCGCACCGAGCTGACAGACGAGGACTACTCCAACTTCCCCGAGGTCACCGAGCAGGACGTGGAGGACGTGGTCGCCAGCTGGACCGGCATTCCCGTGAAGGCCCTCAAGGGCGACGAGAAGGCCGTCCTGGTGAACATGGAGCCCCGCCTGAACGAGCGGGTCATCGGCCAGCCGGAAGCAGTGAGCGCTGTGGTGCGTGCCGTGCGTCGGGCTCGGACCGGCCTCAAGAACCCCAACCGCCCCATGGGCTCCTTCCTGTTCCTGGGCCCCACGGGCGTGGGCAAGACCGAGCTGGCCAAGACCCTGGCGGCCTTCCTGTTCGGCGATCCCAAGAAGATGATCCGCTTCGACATGTCCGAGTACATGGAGAAGCACGAGGTCTCCAAGCTGCTCGGGGCCCCTCCGGGCTACGT
>CAIMFT010000117.1 GCA_903840385.1 uncultured Holophagaceae bacterium | reverse complement strand
CCTTTGTCAGTATTGATTCCACAACGGTCATTAAAGAATTCTAGTTGCGCCATAGACGATACCCGTATGATGATCCGACCCCGATCCTTCCAAGCTCCACCCCTCAACGCTTCAATCGCATGGAGTCCGCCATGACCCGTCTGAAGTCTCTGCTTCTGGAAAAGATCCAGGAACACCGCCCGCGTATCACGAAGCTCACCAAAGAGCTGGGCAACATCGTGATCGACAGCGTGACCATCGACCAGTGCGTCGGCGGTGCCCGCGACGTGCGCTGTCTCGTCACCGATATCTCCTACCTGGATCCCCAGGAAGGCATCCGCTTCCGCGGCAAGAACATCCCCGAGACCTTTGCTGCCCTGCCGAAGCTGCCGGGCGCCGAGTACCCGACGGTGGAGTCCTTCTGGTTCTTCATGCTGACCGGCGAGATCCCCACCGCCGCCGAGGCCGAGGAAGTGAAGCAGGACTTCAACTCCCGCGCCAAGGTGCCCTCCTACGTCTTCGACGTGCTCAAGGCCATGCCCAAGGACAGCCACCCCATGGTGATGCTCTCCACGGCCGTGCTCACCCTGCAGCGCGAGAGCAAGTTCAACAAGCAGTACCACAGCATGAAGAAGGTGGACTACTGGGATCCCATGTATGAGGATGCCTGCGACCTGCTGGCCAAGCTGCCCGAGATCGCCGCCTTCATCTACCGCTACAAGTACAAGAACGGCGAGATCATCGCCTCCAACCCCGACCTCGACATGGGTGCCAACTTCGCCCACATGATGGGCATCGCCAAGCCCTACGACGATGTGGCCCGGATGTACTTCATCCTCCATAGCGACCACGAGAGCGGCAACGTCAGCGCCCACACCACCCACCTGGTGGCCTCCGCCCTGTCCGATGCCTACTACGCCTTCAGCGCCGGCCTCAACGGCCTGGCGGGCCCCCTCCACGGCCTCGCCAACCAGGAAGTGCTGGACTGGATCATGGGCTTCCAGAAGAAGCTCAATGGTGCCGAGCCCACCGAGGAGAACGTGAAGGCTGCCCTGTGGGAGACCCTGAACAGCGGCCACGTCATCCCCGGCTACGGCCACGCCGTGCTGCGCAAGACCGATCCCCGCTACCAGGCACAGATGGAGTTCTGCCTCAAGCACCTGCCCGAGGACCCGATCTTCAAGCTGGTCAACACCATCTACAAAGTGGCCCCCGGCGTGCTGACCGAGCAGGGCAAGACCAAGAACCCCTGGCCCAATGTCGACGCGCAGAGCGGCGTCATCCAGTGGTACTACGGGCTCACCCAGTACGACTTCTACACCGTGCTCTTCGGTGTGGGCCGCGCCATCGGCGTGCTGGCCAACATCACCTGGGACCGTGGCCTCGGCTACGCTCTGGAGCGCCCCAAGTCCGTCACCACCGCCATGCTCGAAGAGTGGGCAGCGGCCGGCGGCAGGAAGTAAGTTTTTAGCGCTCGGCTGTCGGCTATCAGCCATCAACCAGTGATGAAAAGCGGTGGACCTTTGGGTCCGCCGCTTTTCATTTGTATTAAAATTAAATTCAATGACCACTCGGTCTTCCAGGGAGCTCTCCATGGCCACAGGGACTGTCACGCTGCATCGCGTTCTGAAGGCCACGCCGGAGCGGGTCTACCGGGCCTTCCTGGATGCCGATGCCCTGGCCAAGTGGCTCCCTCCCCATGGCTTTACCTGCAGAGTGCACCACCTGGAGGCTCGGGTCGGTGGGACCTTCCGGATGTCCTTTACGAACTTCTCCAACCAGCAGGCTCACTCCTTCGGTGGAAGCTACCTGGAGCTGGTCCCCTACGAGCGCATCCGGCACTCCGATGGCTTCGACGACAAGGCCCTGCCCGGCACCATGATCACCACCATCGACTTCCGCCCGGTGTCGGTCGGCGTGGAGCTCAGCATCGTTCAGGAGGGGATTCCGGAGGTGATCCCGGTGGAGGCCTGCTACCTCGGCTGGCAGGAGTCCCTCACCCTCCTCGCCCTGCTGGTCGAAGCGGAGGTTCCGTCCTAGGCTTTCCAGATGACCGAGGGACAGCTCAAGTTCGTGCTGCTGGTGGTGGCGGGGGTTCTCGGCATCTTCTTTCGCCTCGGCATCGTGCAGTGGTGGGGCCTCGGCAGCGGCATCGCCATCGCCATCCTGGGGCCCATAGCGGTGACGATCTACTGCGCCCGGGCCCGCCGCAAGCGCAAGGAGCAGGCCCTGCAGATCTACGCAGCGGCCCTGCTGAAGCAGGCGGAGCGCAGCCCGGAAGGGGACTCGGCCACCACCCCCATTGCTCCGCCACGCACCTGAGGGGCCCCCTGCTACCATCCTTCCCCTGTCCATCTTCTTGAAAGGCATCCCATGAGCAACCGCACCGTGTGGGTCGACATTCCGGTCATCGACCTCGACCGCGCCATCGCCTTCTACTCCGCCGTGCTGGGGGAGCCGGTGGCCAAGGAAGGCGGGCCCGGCTTCGTCTTCGGCCTGCTGCCCCACGCTGAGGGCGAGGCCGCCGGCTGCCTCTACCTCCCCGGGGAGGAGAACGCCCCCTCGCGGACCGGCCCCCTGGTCTACCTCAACGCCGAGGGCCGCCTGCCCGCCGCGGCGGAGGCGGCGGTCGCCCTGGGCGGGCAGCTCCTGCAGCCGGTCCACCTCATGGGGCCTCACGGCTACCGGGCCGTCGTGCTGGACACTGAGGGCAACCGCATCGCCCTCTACGCCATGGCCATCTGATTTCGTCCCGCAGTACAGGAACTGATCACCGCCAAGGCGCCTGCGCCCGGCATGGGGTCTTGGTGGTGATCTTTATGCTTTGATTGCAAATCGGCAGGAGTCCCACATGAGTCGCCCCATGCCCACCCTCCGACTGGCCACAGCCACTGACGCCTTGCCCCTGGCAGAGCTGGCGGAGCGCACCTTTCGGGCCACCTTCGAGGCCATGAACACCCCCGAGGACATGGCTCTGCACTGCGCCTCCCACTACAGCGAGGCCATCCAGACGGCAGAGCTCCTGGACCCGGCCGTGACCACCCTGGTGAGCGAGCAGGATGGTCAGCTCGTGGGCTACGCCCAGCTGCGCTGGGGGACCGCCCCACCCTGCGTGGTGGCCCGCCGACCCACTGAGGTCCAGCGCCTGTATGTGGACGCGGCCTGGCACGGCCAGGGGGTGGCCCAGGACCTCCTGAACCACGCCCTGCACCTGGCTGCCGAGGCGGGGGCCGACCACATCTGGCTGGGGGTCTGGGAGCACAACCCCCGCGCCATCGCCTTCTACCGGAAGTTCGGCTTCCTGGAGGCCGGGGCCCACGTCTTCCCCCTGGGCACGGACCCTCAGCGGGACCTCATCCTGGTGCGCCCGGCGGGCCCGGCCTGAAGGTCCCGCTAGACTGCTCCCCATGCCCTCGCCGATCTCCGATCTGAACCTGCTGTTAGCCGGGCTGGACCCGGTGCTGAACCCGGGTGTGTTTGTCTTCGCCTGCGTCCCCCTGGGCACGGACACCGGCCCCCTGGACCCCCTCGCCACGGTGCGGGAAGCGGAGGGCCTCACGGTGGTGGTACCGGAGGCCACAGCCCAGCGGCACGGACTGGTGCCCCTGTTCCGCGCGGCCTGGATCACCCTGCGGCTGCCCTCCGACCTGGCGGCAGTCGGGCTGACAGCGGCCTTTGCCCAGGCCCTGGCGGCGGCCGGCATCAGCTGCAACGTCCTCGCCGGTGCCCACCACGACCACCTCTTCGTGCCGGTGGACCGGGCTGGGGATGCCTTGGCTGCGCTGCGGGTCCTCCAGCAGGGCCAGGGGTAGGTCGGAAGGCTCCACCCCGAGGCCAGGCTCCGGTTACCCTCGACCTGCGGAAGCCAGAGGGCTGAGGCCCTGCCGTCCTTCCCCGAGAGGAGCCCCTCATGCAGCACGCCATGGTCACCACCAACCTGAACTTGCCCGGCTTCCGAGTGGTCCGCAGCCACGGTGTGGTGCGCGGCATCACCGTGCGGTCCCGGTCCATCATCGGGAACTTCCTGGGGGGCATCCAGTCCCTCTTCGGGGGCAACATCACCATCTACACCGAGCTCTGCGAGCAGGCCCGCACCGAGGCCTACGAGCTGATGTGCAAGCACGCCCAGGAGCACGGCGCCAATGCCATCCTGGCCATGCGCTACGACGCCACAGAGCTGATGGCCGGGCTCACAGAGGTGCTCTGCTACGGCACCGCTGTCACCGTCGAGCCCGAGACCCCCCAGGCCTGATCAGGATGCCCATGTACACGACGGACACCTTCAACCAGGTCGGGGCCGGAGCCCTGCCGGGCCATCTCGGCATGGTGATCACTCACGTCGCCATCGGCGAGGTCCACGGGGAAATGGTCGTGGGACCGCACCTCATGGCGCCCAACGGCTTCCTGCATGCGGGCAGCGTGGTGGCCCTGGCCGACACCTGCGCCGGCTACGGCTGCATCGCCAGCTTCCCCGAGGGCGTGACGGCCTTCACCACCGTGGAGCTGAAGTCCAACCACCTGGGCACCGCCCGGGAGGGCACCGTGGCCTGCGTGGCCAAGGCCGCCCACCTGGGGCGCACCACCCAGGTCTGGGACGCCACCGTCACCCACCGGGAGACGGGCAAGACCCTGGCGCTGTTCCGCTGCACCCAGATGCTGCTGGGGGCCAAGGCCGGAGCCTGAGGGTCGAGACTTAGCCCCGGTTCTCCATGCTGGCCTTCACGAAGGCGCTGAAGAGGGGGTGGGGATTCAGGGGCCGGCTCTTGAACTCCGGGTGGAACTGGCAGGCCAGGAAGTAGGGGTGGTCCTTCAGCTCCACGATCTCCACGAAGACACCGTCGGGGCTCATGCCGGTGAAGAGCAGACCCTTGGCCTCCAGCGCCTTCTTGTACTCGTGGTTGAACTCGTAGCGGTGGCGGTGGCGCTCGCTGATCTCGCTGCTGCCGTAGGCCTTCGCCGCCTGACTGTCCGGGCTCAGGCGGCAGGGGTAGGCACCCAGGCGCATGGTGCCACCCAACTCCTCCACATCCACCAGCTCCCGCAGCTTGAAGATCACCCGGTGCTTGGGCTCCTCGTCGAACTCGGTGGAGTCGGCGCCCTCCAGGCCCGCCACGTTGCGGGCGAACTCCACGGACGCCATCTGCATGCCGAGGCAGATGCCGAAGAACGGAATGTTGTGCTCCCGGGCGTACTGGATGGAGCGGACCATGCCCCGGGTGCCCCGCACGCCGAAGCCGCCGGGCACCAGGATGCCGTGGCAGTCCTGCAGGAAGCTGGTGGGATCCTGGTTCTCCAGCTCCTCGGCCTCGATCCACTTGAGGTCCACGGAAGTCTCCAGGCCGTAGCCCGCATGGTGCAGGGCCTCGATGAGGCTCTTGTAGCTCTCCTTGAACTCCACGTACTTGCCCACGATGCCGATGCGCACACTGCCCTTGGGGTTGCGGATGCGGTCCAGCAGGTTCTGCCAGGCGCTGAGGTCGGGCTTCTTCTCGCCCAGCCCGAGCAGGGCCGCGGCCTTGGCGTCCAGGCCCTCCAGGTGCAGGTTGAGGGGCACCTCGTAGATGGAGTGGGCATCCCGGGCACTGAAGACCGCGTCCGGGGTGACGGAACAGAACAGCGCGATCTTGTCCTTCAGGTCCTGGGGGATGTCCTGCTCCGCGCGGCAGAGCAGCAGGTCCGGCTGGATGCCCAGGGCCCGCAGCTCCTTCACGCTGTGCTGGGTGGGCTTGGACTTCAGCTCGCCCGCCGCCTTGATGTAGGGCACATAGGTGAGGTGCATGTTGAGGGCATTGCCCAGGCCCGACTCCAGCTTGAACTGGCGGATGGCCTCGATGAACGGCTGGCTCTCGATGTCACCCACGGTGCCGCCGATCTCCACGATCACCACATCCATGTCCTTGGCGACCTTGCGGATCACGCCCTTGATCTCATCCGTGATGTGGGGGATCACCTGCACGGTCTTGCCCAGGTAGTCGCCGCGGCGCTCCTTCTGGATCACCGTGTTGTAGATGCGGCCCGTGGTGATGGTGTGGTTCTGGGTGGTGGGCACCGAGGTGAAGCGCTCGTAGTGGCCCAGGTCCAGGTCCGTCTCGGCGCCGTCATCCGTCACGAAGACCTCGCCATGCTGGAAGGGCGACATGGTGCCCGGATCCACGTTGAGGTAGGGATCCATCTTCATCAGCGTGACCTTCAGCCCCCGCGCCTCCAGCAGCGCCCCCAGCGAAGCCGCCGCAATCCCCTTGCCCAGGGAACTCAGCACACCACCGGTAACGAATACGTACTTAGTCATTAGAAGCTCCCACTGAAACTGATCACCGCCAAGGCGCCAAGGACGCCAAGAAAAGCAGAATGTCGACTAGGGCGTGGCAGGGGTGCCAGCCTTCGCACTTTGAAGAATTTTTCGGGTAATGCCATCTTTCATGAGGCTGACATTAAAATTCAGCAGAAAGCCAAGCCTCAGGCCGGAGAGCTTCAGATAGGTGAGCAGCTGGGCATGGTGGACCGGCAGCACGTGCTCCACGGCCTTGAGTTCCAGGACGACCAGATCGTCGATCACCATGTCCATGCGGAGGCCCGCATCCAGGGTGAGGGTGTCATACCGGATAGGAAGGACAACCTGCCGCTTGACCTGATGGCCCCGCGTTACAAGTTCGTGGGCTAGGCAGGTTTCGTAGACCCCCTCCAGCAATCCAGGCCCAAGGACCGCATGCACCCTGATGGCAGCATCCACGATCGAAGCCGCCAAGCGCTCCTCTATAGCGCCAAGATCTTTTCTTGGCGTCTTGGCGTCTTGGCGGTGATCTTTTCCAGACGAGAGCGTCACATCTCCTCCGGGGCCTGGATGCCCATGAGGTGGAGGCCCTGGCGCAGGGCGCGGGCGGTGGCGACGCAGAGGGCCAGGCGGGCCTCCCGGACCTCGGGGGTGTTCTCCGGGGCCAGGATGGGGCAGTTGGTGTAGTACCCGCTGAAGGTGCGGGCCAGGGTCACCAGCTGCCGGGCCAGGGGGGTGGCCATGTTGGCTTCGGCGGCCCCAGCAATGGCCACCGGCAGACCGGCCAGCTCAAAGAGCAGGGCCTGGGCTTCGGGGGCGGCCAGGCCCCCCAGGTCGGCGGGTAGGCTCAGCGGGGCGAAGGGCAGGCAGGGGCCCTGGGCTGAGCCCGGCTGGGCCTGGGCCGCCCAGCCCTCGCCGGCCTTGCGCAGGACACTCAGGATGCGAGCGTGGGCGTACTGCACATAGGGTCCGGTGTCGCCATCCAGGGCGATGACCCGGTCCCAGGTGAAGGTGATGGGCTTCACGCGGTCGTTCATGGCGTCGAAGAAGACCACGGCACCCATGCCCAGCAGCTCGGCCACGGCCTCCTTGTCGGCGAGGTCCGGGTTCTTCTCCTGGATGATGGCCGCCACCCGCTCCCGGGCCTCGTCCAGCACGTCTTCCAGGAAGATCACATTGCCCTTCCGGGTGCTCATCTTGCCTTCCGGCAGCTTGACCATGCCGAAGGGCGTGTGCAGCATGCGCCCCTGGAACCAGGGATCCAGCTTGGCCAGCACAGCGAAGATCTGCTGGAAGTGGAGCACCTGATCCGTGCCCACCACGTAGAGACAGCGGTCGAAGGCGTAGGCCTCCTGACGATAGAGGGCGGCGGCCAGGTCGCGGGTGGCGTAGATGCTGGTGCCATCCCCCTTCTGCACCAGGCAGGGGGTGGTGATGCCCACATCCTCCAGGTTGATGATGCGGGCGCCCTTGTCGCCCTCCACCAGCAGGCCCGCTGCGGCCAGGCGATCCATGGTGGGCACCAGGCGATCCTCGTAGAAGGCCTCGCCCTGGGCCAGGGTGTCGAAGGCCACGCCCAGGCGGTCATAGATGCGCTGGAACTCCCGCAGGGAGATCTCGCGGAACCAGGCCCAGAGGCGCCGGGCCTCGGCATCGCCCTCTTCCAGGCGACGGAACCAGCCGCGGGCCTCGTCACGCATGGCGGGATCGGCCTCTTCTTCGGCGTGGAAGCGCACATAGAGCTGGAACAGGCGGAACAGGGGCGTGCGGCGCTTGTCCGGGGCCGGCTCGGCCCAGTCGAAGTCCGCCTCCAGGTTGGCGTTCCCATCCTGGGCCCAGCGGGTGTAGGCCGCCAGCAGGGTGCCGAACTGCGTGCCCCAGTCCCCCAGGTGGTTGAGGCGGATGACCTCGTGGCCCAGGAACTGGTTCACCTGGGCCAGGGCGTGGCCGATCATGGTGGACCGCAGGTGGCCGATGGTGAACAACTTCGCAATGTTGGGGGAGCTGTACTCGACGATCACCTTGCGCCCGGTGGCTGGACGAGAGCCATAGGGCTGGGCGGCCGGCGCCGTCAGCAGCGCCCCCAGCACGGCCCCGGCCCGGGCCGCCGGGGTCAGCTTCAGGTTCAGGTAGGGGCCCGCGGGCACCAGGGCCGCCCCCTCGATGCAGACCGCCCCCGCCAGCTCCTGGGCCAGCTGCGCAGGGTTCTTGCCCAGCTGCTTGGCGGCCCGAAAGCAGGGGAAGGCCAGGTCGCCCAGCTCACCGGACCGGGGCCGCTCCAGCGTGATGTCCACGCCGGGCAGGGCCGCTGCCAGCTGCTGTTCGAAGGTGTGTCTCAGAGCATCCATGCGGGGGGTCCTTGGGTCTCAGTCGGCCAGCTCGGCCATGGCCTTGTCGAACTCTTCGGGCTTGGGTGCCACGCCGTGCCAGCCGGCCTGGTTCTCCATGAAGCTCACGCCCTTGCCCTTGACGGTGCGGGCGCAGATCATCGCGGGCTGGCCCTTGACGGTGCGGGCCCAGGCCAGGGCCTCGAGGATCTGGGCGAAGTCGTGGCCGTCGATCTCCTTCACGGCCCACCCGAAGGCGCGCCACTTGTCGGGCACAGGGTTGATGTTCATCACGCTCTGCACCGGCCCATCGATCTGGAGGCCGTTGAGGTCGTGGAAGACGCAGAGGTTGTCGAGCTTGTGGTGGGGGCCGGCCATGGCCGCTTCCCAGATGATGCCTTCCTGGCTCTCCCCATCGCCCACCACGCAGTAGACCCGCTGGGGCGACTGCTGCACCTTCAGGCCGATGGCGATGCCCACGGCTTGGGGCAGGCCCTGGCCCAGGCTGCCGGTAGTGACCTCAACGCCGGGGGTGGCGTGGTTCTCGGCGTGGCCCTGCAGGCGCGTCTGGAAGCGACGGAAGGTCTCCAGCTCTGCCCGGGGGAAGAAGCCCTGGTCCGCCAGGAGGGCGTACAAGGTGGGGCAGGCGTGGCCCTTGGACAGCACGAAGCGGTCCCGGGCGGGGTTGGTCGGGTCCTCCGGGAACACGGCCATCTCGTGGTAGTAGAGCGCCACGCCGATGTCCACCCAGCTCAGACTGCCCCCGGGATGGCCACTCTGGGCCTTGAAGACCTGCAGCAGCGCGTCCCTGCGAATGGCCTTCGCCTTCGCTGCCAGCTCTACGACGGACTCCAGTTTCTGCTGCGGCATGACTCCATCCCTCCCGGGAGGTCATTCGCCTCCCTTCAGAATGCCCCGGCCCGGGCTAATCGGGAAGGGGCGAATGGGGCCTGGACCCGGTCTTTTGCCCTTGACCCAAAGGCTGTTTGCGATAGGATGGTTATTCGCGCTTCCCGGAGGACTGTCCCGGGAGCTGGAGACTACCCATGGCCAATCACAAGTCCGCTGCCAAGAAGGCCCGCCACGATGCCGAGGCTCGCCTCCGCAATCGCAGCAACCGCTCTGAGCTGAAGACCGCCGTCAAGAAGTTCCTCACCATCGTGGAAGGTGGCGACAAGACCGCCGCTGCCAAGGAGCTGCCGGTCACCCAGGGTCTGGTGGACCAGGCCAGCCGCAAGGGCGTCATGCACAAGAACGCCGCCGACCGCACCAAGTCCCGCCTGGCCCTTAAGGTGAACAAGCTCGCCTAACAGCATTTATTTTTCATCTTTCATAGCAAAAAACCCGGCGAGCCGGGTTTTTTGCGTTAAACGGACCATGAACTGGGGATTGCCACATCTTCCTGAGGCACCCGGTCCCAACTGAAGGCTGCGATGAGGTCTTCGGCCCGGCAGGGCTTGGGGGCCGGCAGGCAGCCCAGGCTCCAGCCCAGCCAGCCCACCACGGCGTCGACCTCCAGGCCCCGGGCCACCAGGGCCTCCAGGCCCAGGGCCCCGGCCCGCTTGCCCAGGCGGCTGCCATCCGGGGCGGTCACCAGGCCCAGGTGGGCGTAGGCGGGGTGGGGGAGCCCCAGGGCCTCCTGGAGCCGGATCTGGGTGGCGGTGACGGGGGCCAGATCCGCCCCGCGCACCACCTCGGTGATGCCCTGGGTGCCGTCATCCACCACCACGGCCAGGTGGTAGGCGAAGCACCCATCCCGCCGGAAGAGCAGCGGGTCCCCTGTGAGGGTCGCCGGGTCATCGGCCTGGGGGCCCCGCAGACGATCCGCCCAAGCCACCACTCCCCGGGGTAGGCGCAGACGCAGGGCGGCAATGTCCTCCGGGGGGACCGCCTGGCCGCTTTCCGTCCGAAGTCCCCCCGGACCCCCGGCACGGCTCTGGGGTGAACCCAAAGCCGCGGCCTCAGCCCCGCCCCAGATTCGGGTGCGGCAGCGACCCGGGTAGGGGCGCAGGCCCTCCTCGGCGTGGGGGGCGGAGGCCAGGGACTGGAGGTCCCGGCGGGTGCAGGTGCAGGGATAGAGCTGACCGGCGGCCCGGAGTGTCGCCAGGGCCTGCCGGTAGGCCTCGCTGCGGTCGGACTGCCAGAGCACCGGGCTCTCGTCCGAGTGGAGACCCAGGGCCGCCAGGTCCCCCAGCTGCACCTCCCCGAGCTCGCGGTGGCAGCGGGGGCCATCCACATCCTCCATGCGGATCACCCAGCGGCCGCCTGCGGCCCGGGCCGACAGCCAGGAAGCCAGCGCCGTGCGCAGGTTCCCCAGGTGCAGGACGCCAGTGGGCGAAGGTGCGAAGCGGCCGATGATCATCCGACTAGCATAGGAGCATGTCGCTCTCCTCCCTCCACCGCACGCCCCCCATCCTCCGCGCGCTGCTGGCGCAGGGTCTGGCCTTTGTCGGCCTGGTGGTGCTGGCTCGCCTGGGCCTGCGGTTCCCGGGCGCGGTCTGGGTGGTCCTGCAATCGGTGGGGGCGGCCCTGCTGTCCCGCCTGCTGGGCCTGGACACGCGCTGGGTGGTCCTCCAGGCCGCCCTGCCCTGCCTGGCCCGGGCCCTCTGGGGGGTACCCATCCCACCCTGGCTCTACCTGGTCCTCTTCACGGTCCTGGCCCTGGTCTTCGGGGGCGGTCTGCTGACCCGGGTGCCCCTCTACCACGCCAGCCGCGATGCCTGGACGAAGCTGGAGGCCCTGCTCCCAGAGGCCAGAGGGTTCCGCTTCGTGGACCTGGGCTGCGGCTTCGGCGGTCCAGTGGCCCACCTGGCCCGGGCGCGGCCCGATGCCCACTTCACGGGCATCGAGGCCTCGCCCCTCACCTGGCTGGTGGCCTGGCTACGCTGCCTGCCCCTGCCCAACGCCACCATCCACCTGGGCAGCCTCTGGCGCACGGACCTGGCGCCCTTTGGCGTGGTCTACGCCTTCCTGTCCCCCGTGCCCATGCCCGCCCTGTGGACCAAGGTCCAGCAGGAGCTACCCCCCGGCAGCCGCTTCATCAGCCACACCTTTGAGGTGCCCGGCCAGACCCCCCAGCGCACCATCCCCGTGGCGGGGCGCGAGGGGGCGCGATTGCTGGTGTGGGACCTGTAGCGGGTGGCTATCAGCTCTCAGCCAAAGCAGGCCCCGGATGGGCCCCAGCGATGGGACCCAGTGCAGCAGCCGATAGCCAATAGCCAATAGCCAATAGCCAATAGCTGATAGCCAATAGCCGACCCCCTGCCCCTTTTCTCCCAGAATTCAGCCTGGCCCCCCTCTCGCCGATGAATCGGCAGGAGCTGTAGCATGTTTTTTCTGATCGGGTTGGGGGTTGTGTTCGTCGCGGTCATCGGGGGCTACCTGATGGAAGGCGGCAGCATGGGCA
The DNA here is from genome assembly GCA_903840385.1 of uncultured Holophagaceae bacterium. Lineage (GTDB taxonomy): Bacteria > Acidobacteriota > Holophagae > Holophagales > Holophagaceae > Geothrix. The sequence continues at coordinate 3,673 of CAIMFT010000117.1, read as the reverse complement.
CCCTCCTGCACCCCCTGCCGGCGGAGGGCCTGATCATCTTCGGGGCCGGGGCCGGGGCCTTCCTGGCCGCCAACCCCATGAATGTCATCAAGCGGGTGCTGGCGGACCTGTCCAAGCCCATCAAGGGCAGTCCCTACACCAAGGCTGTCTACATGGAGACCCTCATGATGCAGTACGAGGTCTTCGTGAACGTGAAGAAGGGCGGCCTCCTGGCCCTGGAGCAGGACGTCACCGACCCCGCCAACTCCTCTATCTTCAAGAAGTACCCGACCTTCACAGGCAACCACCACGCCATGGACTTCTTCTGCGACTCCATGAAGCTGCTCATCAACGGCAGCGCCAAGATGGACGAGATCGACATGGTCATGGACGCAGACCTGGAGGTCCACCACGCCGAGAACGCCGCCCCGGGCATCGCCGTGGGGAACCTGGCCGATGCCTTTCCGGCCTTCGGCATCGTGGCCTGCGTCATGGGCGTGGTCATCACCATGGGCTTCCTGGACCAGCCGCCCAACATCATCGGCGGCAAGGTGGGCGCCGCCCTGGTGGGCACCTTCCTGGGCATCCTGCTGGCCTACGGCGTGTTCCAGCCCCTGGCCAAGAACATCGAAGCCGTAAACGCCGTGGAGTCCCACTACTTCAACTGCATCCGCTCGGGCCTCACCAGCTTCGGCAATGGGGCCGCCCCCATCACCGCCGTGGAGTTCGCCCGGCGCAACATCCCCTCCACCGAGCGCCCCGGTTCGAATGAGCTAGAGGAAGTCGTGCGGCAGATCAAGCCGAGGTAAGCGGGAATGTCCGAGCAACAGAGCGCCCCCGAGATCAAGATCCGGTACATCAAGAAGAAGGGCGGCCACGGCGGGGGCCATGGCGGTGCCTGGAAGGTGGCCTATGCCGACCTCGTGACGGCCATGATGGCGTTCTTCCTGCTGATGTGGCTGCTTGCCAGCGCCAACCCCAACACCAAGGCGGGCATCGCCGGGATGTTCCAGGACGCCAACTTCTTCAACACCGACCGGGGCAAGGAGATCCTGGCGGATCACGGCAAGGGCATCCTGCCCGGGGGCCGGGGCATGGCCCCGGGCCAGGATGGCGGCGGGAGCAACCCGGATGAGGAGGCCTCGGCGGCAGAAGCCGAGCACAAGGCCCTGGAGTCAACCGCAGAGGCCATCGAGAAGGCCTTCCAGATGGACGAGCTGCTGCAGGCCTTCCAGGACCAGATCTCCATGGACTTCACGGACGAGGGCCTGCGGATCCAGATCCAGGACAAGGCGGCGCAGGTGCTGTTCGACTCAGGCAGCGCGACCCTCAAGAGCTACACCCTGACCATCCTCAAGGAGATCGCCAAGGAGCTGGGCAAGCTGCCCAACCGGGTGGTCATCGGCGGGCACACGGATGCCTCGCAGTACTCCAACCGGGCCTACACCAACTGGGAGCTGAGCTCCGAGCGGGCCAATGCCGCTCGGCGCGTCATGGAGAGCGCCGCCGGGGGTCTGCGCCCCAACCAGGTGCGCAGAGTGACAGGCTACGCCGACACCATCCCCTTCGATGGCAAGGACCCCAAGGATCCCCAGAATCGCCGCATCTCCATCGTCGTGGTCTCCGCCGCCACCGAAGCCGCCGAGAAGAAGCACCAGAAAGCCCAGCCCCGGGAGAAGGCCGCCCCAGCCAAGCACTGAGCGCGTCATGCCTATCTGGGCTTACTGAGAAAGAGCAGTAACCGCAGATGGCGCAGATGGGCGCAGATAAAAGCGCTGGAGCTGGTTACCCAGGGCCTGCCGACCGGAACCAGGGTGGTCAGCGCGCCCTTCATTCCGGTTCGGCAGAGGGATGAGCAGCCATCTGCGCCATCTGCGTCATCTGCGGTTTGCTTTGTTTCTTTCCTCTAGATGCCGGAAGATCCAAAAAAAAGGAAGCGCCCGGAGGTTCGGGCGCTTCTAGAGGGTAGGTTGGCGGGGTATCGAGTGGCGGGGTTTTTGAGCGGGAGTTCCCAAACGGGAACTGGTGTCAGATGGTGGGACAGTTCGTGGCGGGAAGCCCTTGCGGGCACCTCAAGGATGAGTCTAGCACAGCCGGACCGGGTCCTCAGGGCAGCTGGAAGCGGCTGGCCGGCACACCGCCCCGAGCCCAGCCGCTGAAGCGGAGCTCTACCCGGGCACCGCTGGGCTCCAGCAGCTCCATGCGGGAGAGGACCGCCTGCCCCAGCGCCTGCACCGGGGGGCCAAAGGTGGCCGTCCGGGCCACCTTGCCCGAGGCGAGGTGGAACTCAGCCTTGAGGGGCACCACCGGCTCCCGGGCCACCCACAGCAGCACCCGGCGGGCGCTCAGGCCCGGAGTGCGGGCCGCCAGCTCCAGGCGCCAGCAGGGGCGGCCATCCAGGTCGTCCTCCGCCTTGCCCTCCACGGTGTAGTCCTGCAGGAACCGGGTGCGGGCCACGTCCCCGCCGGCCGCCGGGCCCAGCAGCCGCTGCTGCGGGGTGACCCGCAGGGCCCGCTTGGAGCCCGGCACCAGCAGCCACATCTGGTCCCCCAGCATGAGCACCGAGCGCCCCTGCTCCTTGTCGCTGAGGCCGTCCAGGCGGGCATCCCCGTTCTCCCGGGCCGAGACCTTCCAGCGCTGGGCCGTGGCGGCGTCCTTCACCTCCAGCTCCACCGTGAAGGCGGGCCAGGGGTGGCGCAGGCGGTCCACCCGGGCCAGCAACTCCTCGCCGCTCTGGGCCAGGGCCGGCAGGGCCGCCAGCAGCAGGACCCAGGATCGCATCAGCTGCGTCCGTAGTCGTCCTGGAGCCGCTCAATGTCGGCCTCATCGAAGGTGCCGAGGCTCACCTCGAGCACCCGCACAGGCTGGGCCGTGGTGGCGTCGCAGCGCAGGCGGTGGGTGCTGCCCAGGGGCAGCCAGATCTCCTCGCCCACGGCTGGGCGTAGTTCCTCGCCATCCCGGTCCACCACCACCCCGGCATCCAGGGCCACCCACAGCTCCCCCCGGTGGCTGTGCCGCTGCAGGCTCAGCTTCTGCCCCGGCGCGCAGGTGAGGATCTTCACCGTGCAGGGCGTGTTCAGGGCGTACTGATCAAAGGAGCCCCAGGGCTTCTCAACGTGGAGCGTCTCAGGTCGTTTCATGGGTCACCTCAATTCTTCGTTACACGTTCTGGCTGACAGCCGATAGCTGACAGCTGACAGCCAAATCAGAGGAGGTCGGATCGCCCCTCAGCCCTTAACCGCTCGACGATCTCCTTCACGCTCTGAGCCTGGTCCTTCTTCACCAAGAGCAGGGCGTCCGGAGTGTCCACCACGATGAGGCCCTCCACACCGGCAGCGGCGATGAGGCGGGTGCCACCGAAGAAGGCGCTGTCCCGGGTGTTCACCAGGAGGGTGTCGCCCTGGGTGACGTTGCCGTCGGCATCGGGCGTCTGGAACTCAATGGCGGCGGGCCAGGAGCCCACGTCAGACCAGCGGAAGCGGGCCGGGATCACGGCCACCGTGGCAGCCTTCTCCAGGAGGGCCACGTCGATGGCGACCTTGGGCAGCTGGCCGTAGGCCTTGGTCAGCTCGCCCGACTGGGCGCCCGCCTGCACCCAGGCGTCGAGGGGCGCCAGCACCTCCGGCGCATGCTGCTGCAGGCCGGCGCGGAGGTCCGCCAGGGTCCAGACGAACATGCCGGCGTTCCAGTAGTG
>CAIMFT010000116.1 GCA_903840385.1 uncultured Holophagaceae bacterium | reverse complement strand
GTCCAAGATGGCGCAGTGGGCCGACAAACTTGGTAACCAGCCATCGGCTGCTTAAGGAGAAACAATCATGTCATGGGCTGGAAAATTTCTTCGCGTTGATTTGACCGCTGGTACCGTCAAATCCGAGCCGCTCAATATGGACTGGGCACGCGCCTACATTGGTTCGCGTGGTCTGGGCACCAAATACCTGGTGGAAGAGGTCGACGCCAAAGTCGATCCGCTTTCTCCCGCCAACAAGATCATCTGGGCCACCGGTCCGCTTACTGGCACCATGGCCTCCACGGGTGGCCGCTACACGGTGATCACCAAAGGGCCGCTGACCGGCGCCATTGCCTGCTCCAATTCGGGCGGTTACTGGGGCGCCGAGTTCAAGATGGCCGGCTGGGACATGGTCATTTTTGAAGGCAAGAGCGCCAAACCGGTTTACCTCTACGTCAATGATGACGTAGCCGAACTGCGCGACGCCAGCCATCTGTGGGGCAAGAGCGTCTGGGAAACCGAAGCGGCCCTGAAATCCGCACTGCAGGATCCGCTCACCCGTGTTTCGAGCATCGGCAAGGCCGGTGAAAACGGCGTGCTTTATGCCAGCGTGGTCAACGACCTGCACCGCGCCGCCGGACGCTCGGGCGTTGGCACCGTGATGGGCAGCAAGAACCTCAAGGCGATTGCTGTGCGTGGCACCAAGGGCGTGGGCAACATTCGCGACCCGAAAGCCTTCATGGAAGCAGTCAAAGCCGGCAAGAAGGTGTTGGCCGAGAACGGCGTGACCGGAACCGGCCTACCCGCCATGGGCACGCAGGTGCTGATGAGCGTCATCAATGAAGTTGGCGCTTTGCCAACGCGCAACCACCGCGACAACCAGTTTGAAGGCGCCAAGGACATTGGTGCCGAAGCGATGGCTGCACCGCGCAAGACCGATGGCAAGAAGCATCTGGTGACGAACCAGGCCTGCTTCGGTTGCACCATCGCCTGCGGTCGCATCAGCAAGATGGACGAAGGGCACTTCACCATTGTCAACAAGCCGCAGTACCGCGGCGCCAATGGCGGCCTGGAGTACGAAGCGGCCTGGTCGCTGGGCGCCGCCAATGGCGTGAACGACCTGGAAGCCCTGCAATACGCCAACCTGCTGTGCAACGAGGAAGGCATTGACCCGATCAGCTTCGGTGCCACGATCGGTGCCGTCATGGAACTCTATGACATGGGCGTGCTGACGAAGGAGCAGGTCGGTATCGAGGCCAAATTCGGCTCGGCGCAGGCGCTCGCTTTTCTGGCCGAAGAGACCGTGAACGGTCGCGGCTTTGGCAAGGAAATCGGTCAGGGCTCGAAACGCCTGACAGCCAAGTATGGTCACCCGGAACTGAGCATGAGTTCCAAGGGCCAGGAGTTCCCGGCCTACGACGGTCGCGCCATTCAGGGCATTGGTCTGGCCTACGCCACCAGCAACCGCGGCGGCTGCCACCTGCGCGCCAACATGCTTGGCCCGGAGATCCTCGGCGTGCCCAAGATGGTCGACCGCTTCGCCACGCTCGGCAAGGCCGGGCTGCTCATCAACCTCCAGAACCTCAACGCCGTCCTCGACTCGCTCAGCGTC
>CAIMFT010000115.1 GCA_903840385.1 uncultured Holophagaceae bacterium | reverse complement strand
GGCGCCGACAAGAAGGAGATCATGTTCAAGGTCGAGGACGGCGTCATCGCCTTCCCCATGGCCGCCAAGGGCGGCACCGTGGTGGCCGAGGGCACGGTGTCCAAGCGCGTCCTCTCCGTCGAGCAGCAGAAGGCCATGTGCGACAAGGAGGCCAAGGCCCTGAGCAAGCCCGCCGACTACGGCAAGGTCACCGGCCCCAAGACCATCATTCGCATCGAAGGCCTCGGCGCCGAGATCCAGTAGGTCCGTCGTGACTCCCGAACCGGCCCGCCGGGCCAAGCCCTGGCGCCGCTGGAACGCCGCCACCCATAGGGATGTGGGCTACGTCACCGTGGCCCTCACCCTGGCCTATGCCATCTCCGGCCTGGCGGTGAACCATATCGCCAGCTGGAACCCCAACTACTCCAAGGTGAAGGAGGTCCGGCAGATCCAGCCCCTGAGCCGGACGGACTCCACGGAGGTGCTGGTGCGATCGGCCCAGGCCCAGCTGAAGCCCGAGGGCAAGTTCAAGAGCGCCTTCCAGCCGGATGACGACACCCTGCAGCTGTACTACGACCGGACCACCTACGCGGTGGACCTGCCCACGGGGAAGGTGCTGGTGGAAGCCGTGCGCCCCCGCCCCGTCCTCTACGCCATGAACCAGCTGCACCTCAACGCCCCCAAGCGCCTGTGGACGCTCATCGCTGACCTGTATGCGGTGGCCCTCATCGTCCTGGCGGGCACGGGCCTGTTCATCATCAAGGGGCCCAAGGGCTTCTTCGGCCGTGGCCTGTGGCTGACCGGAGCCGGGGCGGCCGTTCCAGTCCTCTACTGGCTCTGGTGGCGCTACCTGGCCTGAGCCGGGTTCAGAGCTGCTGCCAGGCGTCCTTGACCTGCCCCGAAGCATCCGCGGTTGCCGCCTTCACCTGGCGCCGCAGGTCCTCGGGCAGGCGGACGGCGGCCTGCAGGGCCTGGAGGCGGAAGGGCTGGGCCAGGCCGGACCAGGCGACCACCAGAGCCCCAACCCAGGCGGCGTCGCCCAGGGCGGCCCGGGGTCCCCAGCGCCAGACCGATCCCAGGCCCGGCTCCCGCAGGGCGGCCAGGACCCGGGGCGCCTGCCCGGTGCGCAGGGCCACTGCTGCGGCCGCCTCGGCAGCATCCCGCTGGGCAAAGGGATCCTGCAGGAGGGCCAGCAGGGCCTCCAGGGCGGACTCGCCGCCCACCTTGCCCAGGGCCCCGGTGAGGGCAAAGCGGGCCCCCTCGGAGGCGCTCCCCAGGGCCGCCGCCAGCCAGGGGCCATCCCCTTCCCGGGCGGCGGCCACCAGGCCATCGGCGGCGGAGCGGCGGACCCCGACCGGCCCGGTGGAGAGCGCGTCCAGGTAGGGTCCCAGGCGCTGGCCCGACGCCTCTTCCCGGCGGGGTCCGGCCACGGTGGCGGCCTCCCACTCCGCTGGCGTAAAGCCCGGCAGGGGCTCACTGCCCCACCCCGCGGCCTCGGCGCTCTCCAGCCAGTCCGCCAGCTCGCTGGCGAAGGTGGTCATGTCTGGTAGGCGGCGGGTGGGGTCCGGCTGCAGGGCCCGCATGATGAGCCCCGCGAGGCGCGGAGGGAAGCCTGGCCGGGCCGCCGCCGGGGCCAGGTGCACCTGGGCATAGGCCTGGCCGGTGGCGAACTCGTAGAGGATGGCGCCCAGGGCGTAGACATCGCAGCGGCCGTCCACCCGGCGGGGGTCCCCATGCTGCTCCGGCGCCATGTAGCCCACCGTCCCCACCACCATCTGGCTGCGGGTGGCCCGGGTGCGGCCCTCCTCGCCCTCCCAGAAGCAGACGCCGAAGTCGGTCACCTTGAGCCGGCCGTCCCGGGTAAAGAGGAGGTTCGAAGGCTTGAGGTCCCGGTGCACCACCCCGGCCGCATGGGCCTCCGCCAGGGCAGCGCAGGCCGGGATCAGGCGGCGAACCAGCGCTGCGGGGGCCTCACCCCGGCAGTCCTTGAGGCTCCCGCCGGGCAGCAGCTCCATCACCAGGTAGGGCCAGGCGCCGCTGTGGCCGAAATCGAAGACCTCCACCAGCCCAGGATGGGCCAGCTTGGTGAGCACCGCCCCCTCCCGCAGGAAGCGGCGAACCAGGTCGGCATCCTGATGCACCTCGGGCCGCAGGAGCTTGACGGCGCAGACGCCTTCGGCCCGGAACCGATCCTCACCCCGGTAGACCAGGGCCATGCCGCCCTCCCCAATGGGCTCCAGCAAACGCACGCTGCCGATGCGAACCGGGACAGCCAGGCTCATGGGGCCGGCACGGACCGGTTGCGACCCGCGGCCTTGGCTCCGTAGAGGGCGGCATCGGCCCGGGCCAGAAAGGCCCCCCCGCCGAGGTCGGTGCGCTTGAGCTCAGCCACGCCCAGGCTGCAGGTGATGTGGACCACCCGGCCATCATCCAGGACGATATCCTTGGCCTCCAGAGACAGGCGGAAGTCCTCTGCCACCGACAGGGCCAGCGCCACCGGCGTCTCGGGGAGGATGGCCACGAACTCGTCCCCGCCCAGGCGCCCCACGGAGTCCGAGCCCCGGAGGCGGCCCCGCAGCAGGGTCGCAAAGCCCTCCAGAGCCAAGTCCCCAGCCCGGTGGCCGTAGGTGTCGTTGACCTCCTTGAAGGAGTCCAGGTCCGCCAGGAACAGCGAGAGGGGGCGGTGGTGGCGGCGGGCCAGCTCCACCTGGGCATCCAGCTGATGCAGGATGGTGGCCCGGTTGTTGAGGCCCGTCATGGCATCCAGCGTGGTGCGGGCGAGCAGGTCCTTGTGGAAGCGCCGCTCCAGGGGATCCATGTGCTTGAGCTTGAAGACATGACCACCAACCCGCAGGGCATCCTCCGCCCGCAGGCTCACTGGGCCAGGGTCGGCGTGCACCCGCCGCCCATTCACGAAGAGCCCATTGGTGGACCCCAGGTCCCGCAGCTCCACCGAGAGGCCGTCGGGGGCGATCTGGAGGCTGGCATGGCGGCGGCTCACCTCCGGGTCGGGGAGGCACAGGTCGTTCTCCGAGGCGCGCCCCACATCCAGGCCCCGCAGGGGGATCAGGACCGTCTCGCCTGCGGGCTGTCCCACATAGCGCACCAGCACCCACTCCCGAGGATCCATGCCCTCGGGCAGGGTGGCCTCCTCAGGCCAGGCGGCCGGGTCCCACTTGGGGAGGTCGGGTGGCGTCGGATCGCTGGGCATCGTGGTGAGTCTAGGCCCCTTCCCTCTGAATTGGAATGACTTCAATGGACCCCTGAGGACCACCGCTTCAGTCGGAGCACACCCGGTCGCGCCCCTCGGCCTTGGCCCGGTAGAGCGCCGCATCGGCCCGCGCCAGCAGCTGGCCAGCATCCAGGTCGCCGGGCTGGCGCTGGGCGATGCCCAGGCTGCAGGTGACGCCCAGGCCCCCAGAGGGCATCGGCACGGGCCGGGAGGCCACCACCTGCCGCAGGCGCTCGGCGAAGGGCTGGGCCCCGGCCAGGTCGGTCTCCGGCAGCACCACCAGGAACTCCTCCCCACCGATGCGCCCCGCCAGATCCGCTTCCCGGAGGGAGGCCGTGGCCCAGGCCCCAAAGGCCCGGAGCACCTGGTCCCCCGCCGCATGGCCATGGGCGTCGTTGACGCGCTTGAAGTGGTCCAGGTCGCAGATGACCACGGACAGGGGCCGCCCATAGCGGAGGCTGAGGCCAAAGCGGTTCTGCAGCTCTGCCAGCACGCAGCTGCGGTTGGCCAGCCCGGTGAGAGGATCCCGGGTGCTGAGGTCCAGCAGGGTCTCGTGGAAGGCCCGCTCCAGGGGATCCATGGCCACGAGCTTCAGGACATGGCCCCCCACCGTGACCCGGTCTCCCGCAAGGAGGGTGGCGGAGCCCTGGAGAGGCACACCGTTCAGGCGGGTGCCGTTGGTGGAGCCCAGGTCCTCCAGGCGGACCCCTCCCGGTGTCACGTGGAGGCAGGCGTGGCGGCGGCTCACCTCCCCATCCGGCAGGGCCAGGGCACAGTCCGGCGACCGGCCCAGCAGGGCCTCACCGGCGGGCAGCGGGAACACCCGGCCCAGGGTGGAGCCCGCGTAGGCCACCAGGGCCCACTCCAGGGTCGCCGGCAGGCCTTCCCAGGGCTCCCGGTGCCGCACCGCCGTGGGGATCTCCGGCAGGCCCGGCAGGGTCTCGGTGCCTTCCAGGGGCAAGGTACTGAGCGGGCCGCGCATCATGCACCCTCCACGAAGCAGCTCACCATGGCGCCGTCATCCTTGCGCCGGGCCAGGATGAAGGGGATCCGAGGTGCGCCCACCGCAGCAGCCTCAAAGCGCACCAGGATGCGCCCCAGGCGGGCATCGTGGTGCAGCTCCGCCACCCCCTTCCGGGGGATGCGGAACAGGCCCAGGACCTCCAGGTTGCGGACGTTCTCCCCGGTGCCGCGCACCAGCTGCAGGCTGTACCGCATCCACAGGCCCTTGGGCAGGCGCTGGATGTCCTCGGCCTGGATGGGCACAGGGAAGGCGAGCGCCGCCTCGAGGCTCCGGCGGACGCTGGGCGACCGGAGCCCAGGATCTTCGGTGCGGGCGGCGGGAGCCCGGAGCCCAGGCTCCAGGGTGCGGGTGGCAGGGCGGGTCAGGGGCTCGGAGAGGCGCCGGAGCGAGGTCCCGGGCAGGGCGTGGGGAAGTCGACGAGCCACAGGTCGGCCCAGGGCCTCCACCCCGCCGTGGATGGGTACCCGCTCTGGCAGGGTTGGGAGGGCCAGTGGCTGGGAAAGACGGGCTGCCAGGGGGGCCATGCGGACCACCTCGGCCCCGGCGTCCCACCGGGCCCACCCGGACTCGGCATGGAGGACGGCCCGGGGCACATCCATGCGCCGAACGGACAGCGGCTGCTCGCCCAGGAGACCAGAAGTCAGGGCCGAGGCCTCCAGGGACTCCAGGCCTGCCAGGGGGTGGATGGCCAGCAGGGGCGAGCCGTGGCCGCGGGCCCGGAAGCGCTCCGGGGCGACGTCCACCACCGCCAGCCCTGAGTAGGCCCGGCGCAGGGTCTCGGCGGCATCCGCCATGGCCTCCCGGACCTTGCCGAACATCAGGAGCCCTTCATGACCAGGCTCTGGAGGGCCGCCGCCACCCGCTCCAGGGGCTCGGCGAGGTCCATGTGATAGCCCGCCTCCAGCAGTTTCAGGATGGCCTGCTCCTGGGTGGGCGCATCCACAGAGGTCGCAAACAGCACCCGCAGGGGCGCCGCTCCGTCAGCCACCTGGAGAAGCACCTCCCGGGCGCCCACCCGGAACACCGCGCCAGCCTTGGCCAGGGGCGTGTCCTGAGTCTTCTGGACCGCCAGCACCGGGCACTTGGTGTCGCCGGACCAGCCCCCGGCCAGCTCCGTGGCACTGAGGATGAAGAGGTCGGGCGGGGCCTTCAGCTCCTTCAGCAAGGTCTTCTGGATCACCTCCTCCTTGAGGTGCGGCTCCAGGGACTTGCCGTAGAGGATGCCCTGCAGGTGCGTGGGGGTGATGGGCTCGGTGTAGCGGAAGTCCAGCGGGATCCCGGACGTGTCCGTGACCAGGAGGCCGCCGAGGTAGCTCGTGCCTTCCTTGACCGCCATGAAGTACGCCAGCTTGATTGATTCCGCCATGGATACACCTCTGCCACGCAGGCAGACCCCTCATCGGCAGAAGCGCCCCTTGTCTTTTGTCCCGCACCTGATACAGTGGATCTTCCACTCATTGGGGAGTGGTCTAATGGTAGGACAACGGTTTCTGGTACCGTCAGGTGAGGGTTCAAATCCTTCCTCCCCAACCATTCACAACCTGTTCGATGGTCCCATCGTATAGCG
>CAIMFT010000114.1 GCA_903840385.1 uncultured Holophagaceae bacterium | reverse complement strand
CGTCTTCTACTTCCTGAAGAGCTGGCGGTCCACCCTCATCACCAGCCTCACCCTGCCCGTGTCCGTGATCTCCACCTTCATCATCATGAAGGCCCTGAACTTCACCCTGAACACCATGACCTTGATGGGCCTCAGCCTGGCCATCGGCATCCTCATCGACGACGCCATCGTGGTCCGGGAGAACATCACCCGGCACGCAGAAATGGGCAAGGACCATGTCACCGCCGCCCGCGAGGGCACGGCCGAGATCGGCCCTGCCGTCATCGCCACCACCCTGTCGATCCTTGCGGTGTTCGTGCCCGTGGCGTTCATGGGTGGCATCGTGGGCAAGTTCTTCTTTCCTTTCGGCATCGTGGTGGCCTTCGCTGTGGCCGTCTCGCTGTTCGTGAGCTTCACCCTGGATCCCATGCTCAGCGCCGTCTGGCCGGATCCCGAGCATGAGCGCAGCGCCGATGCCCACGTCCACTACCGTGGCACCAACCCGATCATGCGCAGTGTCGAGGCCTTCAGCCGCACGCTGGACCGCTGGGAGATCTACTACAAAGCCGCCATCGAGTGGGCCTTCGGGCACCGGTGGACCGTCATGGGGATCGGCTTCGGCAGCTGGGTGCTGGCCATGTCGCTCATCGGACTGCTCGGCAACAACTTCATGCCCGACTACGACCGGGGCGACCTGGCGGTGTCCTTCAAGGCTGAGCCAGGCTCCAGCCTCCAGACCACGCGCCAGAAGGCCGAGGCCATCGAGGCCATCATCAAGGCCACCCCCGGCGTGGAGCTGGCCTACACCACCATCGGCACAGGCCTCAACGGGACCATCAACTCCGGCAACATCTACGTGAAGCTGAAGGAGGGCCGCCGCCCCCACCACATCCAGATCCGGCGCCAGATCCGGGAAGCCTTCCGTGCCGTGCCCGGGGTCGAGACCACCGTGGGTACCGTCAACGACTTCGGCCAGCAGTCCCCCATCATGATCGCCGTGCAGGCTCCGGACCGGGAGTCCGTGATCCGCGCCGTCCCGCTCGTGAAAGAGGCCCTGCGCTCCGTGCCCGGGGCGGTCGACATCGCCACGAGCCTGGATAGCGGCAAGCCCGAGCTGCGGCTGGTGGTGGACCGCAAGGCTGCTTCGGACCTGGGCGTGAGTCCCTCCGCCGTGGCCCGCATGGTGCGCCCCCTCGTGGATGGCGAGAAGGTGGCCAAGTATGAGGACGAGACCGGCGAGCAGCGGGACGTGCGCGTGCGCCTCGCCGACCAGGAGCGGCGCCTCTCGACCCAGCTGGCCAACCTCACCGTGGAGAGCACCAAGGACCTGGGTGGCGGGAAGCATCCGCTCATTCGCCTAAACCAGGTGGTCCGCTTCGAGGAGGGCATCGCTCCCGCCAAGCTGCAGCGGCACGACCTCATGGAGGAGGTGGAGGTCAATGCCAACTTCGAAGGGGCTACCCTCGGCGAGGTGAGCGCCGCCGCCGCCAAGAAGGTCGCGGCCCTCAAGGCCAGCGGGAAGCTGCCCGAGGGTCTGCGGGTGGAGTTCCTGGGCCAGACCCGGGACAGCAAGGAGACCGCCGGCTACATGGGCCAGTCCCTGCTCCTGGCCGTGTTCTTCATCTACTTCGTGCTGGCCAGCCAGTTCGAGAGCTTCAAGCTGCCCATCACCATCATGCTCAGCCTGCCGCTGTCCATGGTGGGCATGGTCATGATGCTCTTGGTCACTGGCGACAACATGTCGATGATGACCAGCATCGGCATGATCCTGCTCATGGGGCTGGTGACCAAGAACGCGATCCTGCTGGTGGACCACGCCCTGCATCTGGAGCGGGAGGAGGGCATCTCCCGGCGCCAGGCCATCATCCGGGCCGGCACCGTGCGACTGCGGCCCATCCTCATGACCAGCTTTGCCATGATCGGTGGCATGCTGCCCCTCTTCCTGGCCCTGGGGGCAGGTGCGGAGATGCGTGCCCCCATGGCGCGCGCCGTGGTGGGTGGGCTCATCACCTCCACCATGCTGACCCTCATCGTGGTGCCCGTCTTCTTCGAGATCCTGGAGGATATGAGCCTGGCCAAGGCCTGGGCCTGGAGCCGACGTCGCATGGGCCTGACGGTGGTCGAGCCGGATGCCGTCCAGCCCCTGGCGGAGGCCCCCGATGCCTGAGCTGACCTTCCAGGAAGCGGTGGAGACCCGCCGCACGGTGCGCACCTTCCTGCCGGACCCGGTGCCTCAGGACGTCCTGGAACGGGCCCTGGACGAGGCTCTCCGGGCACCCAGCTCCAGCAACCTCCAGCCCTGGGAGTTCGTGATCATCCGCAGTGAGACCGTCCGCCGGGCGGCCAATGCCGTCTGCCTGGATCAGCTACCGGTCCGCTCCGCCCCGGTGCTCATTGCCCTGGTGGCCCACCGGGAGACCTGGCGGCGCAACCGGGATGAGATCCTGCGCACCTTCGAGGCCCGAGGCAGCCTGCGCCCCAGCATGGGCAGCTACTACCGCCGCATCATCCCGACGGTCTACACCACGGGTCCCTTTGGCCTGCTGGGTCCCCTCAAGCGGGGGCTGGCCCGCATCGTGTCGCTGTTCCGCCCCACCCCTAACCTGGGCACCCGAGGCGACCTGCGGGTCATGGTCCACAAGAGCACGGCCCTGGCCGCCGCCACCTTCATGCTCGCCCTGCGGGCCGAAGGCTACGACAGCTGCCCCATCGAAGGCTTCGATCCCTGGCGGGCCCAGGCCCTGCTGGGCCTGCCCCGAGGCGCCGAGGTCTGCATGTTCATCGCCGTCGGCCAGCGCGCCGAGGGCGGCGTCTGGTGGGAGCGCGTCCTCATGCCTAGGGACTGGACTGTACGGGAACTCTGACTCGTCCCGGGGGGTCAGAAAAACTGCTTCACCAGGAAGACAGAAAGACCACGAAGAACTGATTAACAACTCTCGCAGAGAAAAAAGGAGAGGGCGGAGGACGCTGAGCATTCAAACCTGACGATTGCCTCTGTGTCCTCTGTTCTCTCAGCGACCCTCTGCGAGAGTGTTTCCCCTTTCTTTTCCTTCGTGGTCGTTCTGTCTTCTCGGGATCCGCTGCGCCGATACGCGAGGCAAACGGACATATCGTGGTTCCAGCTTTCACGCTGGTCCTGCTTGAGGCACTCTGAAAGGTCCATGGAAGCACCCTCCTCCGAACTGCTCGACCTGCTCCGCCTGGCTGAACCTCCGGCGGTAGCCATGGCCGCTCCCGGAGCCCGCCTGCGCTGGACCGCCCCGCCAGCCCTGGCCCTGGTGCTGGCCCGCTGGATCAGCCGGGAGGGCCGGGTGCAGACCCTCTGGGTGGATGCGCCTTCCGAGGCCGAGGCCCGCGCCCTGGCCTCGGACCTCCAGGCCCTGCTGCCTGGGGCCGGGGTGGCTCACTTCCCGGGCTTCTCGGCCTATGCGGGCGGCGAGAGCAGCCCGCCGGGCATGGTCCTAAGGGAGCGCCTCTCCACCCTGGTGGGCCTCCTGGAGCGGCGGGTCCAGGTGCTGGTCACCGGCCCCCTCACCGCCTGCGAGCGCTTGCCGCACCCCACCTGGTTCCAGAAGCAGCGCCTGGAGCTGCACCAGGGCGCCGAGGTGCCCCGGGAGCTGCTGCTGGAGACCCTGGTGGCTCTGGGCTACCGCCGCGCGGAGCTGGCCTCGGCCCCCGGCGAGTTCAGCTCCCGGGGCATGGTGGTGGACCTCTGGCCCGATCACCTGGACCAGCCCCTGCGCCTGGAGACCTTCGGCGATGAGCTGGAGCGCCTCAGCCCCTTCGATCCCGACACCCAGCGCCGCAGCGGCGAGGTCCTGGCAGCCCTGACCCTCTACCCCCGCTTCGAGGGGGACCGGGGCGACGGCGAGGCCCTGCTGGCGGCGGTGGCCTCCCGGGCGGACCGGACCTTGGAGCCTGATGAGGACGAGACCTTCCGCCGCAACCGTCTGGCCACTCACGGCCACTTCCCCGGCGAGGAGCTGTTTCATCCCCTCCTGGCCCAGCCCAAGGGGCAGCTCAGCCACTGGGTGCCACCCTGCCTGCGGGTGCGTCTGGACCCGGCCTGGGAAGAGGCTCTGCGGGAGGCCGAGCGCGTCCGCATCGAGGACAGCCTCGCCGTGCTGCGCCGGGGCGGGGTGGTCTGCCCGGACTTCGCCGACCGCTTCCAGCCTGCCGATCCCAGCAAGCCCACGGCCCTCCTCACCGAGTGGCAGAGCGAGGCCACCGTGCCCCTGGCGGCCCTGCCGCCCCGGGAGTTCCAGGGCCGCCTGGGGGAGCTGGCCGAGCACCTGCAGGAGCTGTCCCTCACGGGCCACCGGGTCTTCCTGGCGGGCTCCACGCCGGGCATGCGGGACCGGTTCCGGGAGTTCATCCGCGAACATGAGTTGCCCACGGCCCAGGGTGGCGAAGCGGGCTGCCGGGCCCTCAGACTGTCCCTCAGTGCGGGCCTGCACCTCAAGGAGCCCGCAGTCCTAGTCTTCACCGAGCGGGAGATCTTCGGCCGCAAGGTGGCCCAGTCCGCGCCTAAGAAGTCCCGCAGTGCGGCCTTCCTGTCGGACCTGCGGGACCTCAAGCCCGGCGACCGCGTGGTGCACATGGACCACGGCATCGGCGAGTTCCTGGGCTTCGCCACCCTGATGGCCGGCGGCGAGGAGATGGAGGTTCTCCAGCTGCGCTATGCGGATGGCGGCCAGCTCAACGTGAACCTCGAGCGGGCGGACCTGGTCCAGCGCTACACCGGCGCCGAAGGCCACCTTCCTCCCCTGGACAAGCTGGGCGGCGCCAGCTGGGCCAAGGTCAAGCGCAAGGCCCGGAAGGCCATCCGCGACATGGCCGATGAGCTGCTCAAGCTCTACGCCCAGCGCAAGCTGCAGAAGGGCCATGCCTACCCGCCCGACGGACCGGACATGGCGGCCTTCGAGGCCAACTTCCCCTTCACGCCCACCCCCGATCAGATCGAGGCCAGCGAGGCCGTGAAGGCCGACCTGGAGTCGCCCCGGCCCATGGACCGCCTGCTGGTGGGGGATGTGGGCTTCGGCAAGACCGAGGTGGCCATGCGGGCCGCGGCCAAGGTGGCCCTGGAGGGTCGGCAGGTGGCCGTGCTGTGCCCCACCACCGTGCTCTGCTTCCAGCACTTCAGGACCTTCAAGGAGCGCTTCGCCGGCTTCCCCATCCGCATCGAGATGCTCAATCGCTTCGTGGACCCCGCCGAGCAGAAGCGCATCCTGCGGGAGGTGGCTGACGGCCTGGTGGAGATCGTCATCGGCACCCACCAGCTGCTGGGCGCCCGCCTCTCCTTCGCCGATCTCGGTCTGGTGGTGGTGGACGAGGAGCAGCGCTTCGGGGTGGGCCACAAGGAGAAGCTGAAGAAGCTGCGCCTCAACGTGGATCAGCTGGCCCTCAGCGCCACGCCCATCCCCCGCACCCTGCACATGAGCCTCACGGGCCTGCGTGAGATCAGCCTCATCGAGACGCCCCCCAAGGACCGCCTGGCCATCGAGACGGTGGTGGCGCCCTGGAGCGATGAGCTGGTGCAGACCGCCATCCAGTTCGAGCTGCGCCGGGGTGGCCAAGTCTACCTCGTGCACAACCGGGTGGAGTCCATCGTCGCCATCGCCGCACGGGTGCGAGAGCTGGTGCCGGACGCCCGGGTGGCCGTGGGCCACGGCCAGCTGAGCGACGACGGCCTGGAGCAGGTGATGCTGGCCTTCATGGAGGGCCGGGTGGATGTGCTGGTGGCCACCACCATCGTGGAGAATGGCCTGGACGTACCCAACGCAAACACGCTCATCGTGCACCGCGCTGACGCCTTCGGCCTGAGCCAGCTCTATCAGCTGCGGGGACGGGTGGGGCGCAGCGATGTCCCTGCCTATGCCTACCTCATGACCCCGCCCCGCCACGAGATCAGCGAGGATGCCCGCAAGCGGCTCCAGGCTCTGGAGGACTTCTCGGAGCTGGGCTCGGGCTTCCGCGTGGCGGCCATGGACCTGGAGCTGCGAGGCGCCGGCAACCTGCTGGGCGGAGAGCAGTCAGGCCACATCCACGACATCGGCTTCGAGCTCTACGTGAAGCTGTTGGAGGAGACCCTGCAGGAGCTGCAGGGCCAGCCCAGCGGCACCTTCGACGTGAAGCTGGACGGCTTGGCGCCTGGCGCCCAGTTGAGCCGCCTGTGGATCGACCAGGCCAGTGAGCGGCTGGTGGCCTACAAGCGAATCTCGCGGCTGCGCGAGGAGCGGGACCTCGAGCTCTACCGGCTGGACCTGGAGGACCGCTTCGGCCGCATCGCCGACGACGATGCCGAGACCCTGCGCTTCTTCGAGCTGCTCAAGGTGAAGCTGCGGGCCCAGGTCCTGGCGGTGTCCGAGGTGGCGGTGGACAAGAGCCAGCTCAAGCTGCGCCTGAGTCCCCAGACACCCCTGGACCCCGTGAAGATGATGGCCTGGGTGGGCAGCCAGAGGGGTGCCAGCCTCAGCCCCGATGGCGCCGTGCGGGTGCCCGTGCAGGGCCTCCAGGACGGCCCCATCCACCAGGCCCAGCGGATCCTGCTGGAGTGGGCTGCGCTGTAGCTCCTCCGGCTGGCTCCGAGGGGCGATCAGTCAGCAGGTGAGCCTGTAATCGAATCTGTCATCGAGGCCTCCGGTGAGGTTGCTGTTGACCTTCCCAGCTTCATGATCGTCGGCAACGGCACAGCCTTGGCATTCAAAATATTGGCGAAATTAACCCCGGACTCTCACCATCCTTGCTATAGAAGTGGGAAGGATGTCTCTAAATGCCTCTACGATTCTTCGGTCCATTGCTCTTGGCCTGCCTGACAAGTCTTTCTGCGTTGGCCCAGGGCTACCAAACCTCCTTCTCGGAGGTAAAATTCGATCGGGCTAAGGGTCCGGCGACTTTCAATGCCGGGGTGGAAGTCGATGCCGCCTCGGGGGCCGCGAGTATGAACATCCCCTTTGGCCCGGGCATCGGTGAACGGGGCCTGAAGTTCCGTCCGGTGCTGTCCATGAGGTTGGCACCTCAGTTTGGAATTAGTTCGGCGGACGAAAACTATGTGCTCTATACCTCCAGTGCAGGGATCCAGACCTGGGGTGCTCAGACCATCGACACTCTCTACCAGAGAGGCTACGGATCAGCTTCCTTCTCACCAGGATCTCTGGATCTTGGCACGATGGTCAGCACCATAGACGAGCGCCGCACTTCCTACAGCCTGCCCGGAGGAGGCGGGCAGGTGTTCGGTCAGGTACCTACCGGACTCACTAAAACCGCTGTCCAGAGTCTGCTCGGTAAGTTCGGATTCTCCGCTAACGATACGGAAGTTGGGAACCTCCCGGGTCAAACGACGGCAGTGGGCCGATCGCCATTTATCCAGGTTGGTTCCTCGGGCCATCTGGTGGTCGGCCTGAGAGCTGCGGGCCCAGGCGACGCCATCATGGGACTGACCGACGAGGTGTGGGATGACATACAGGGCACCCCCGCGACCTCTTACCGTTGGCACTTCCCCCGGCGGATGGCCGTGATTCAGGAGGATGCGGCCTATGAATTCCACTATGTCGAACATAACTACATGACCCGGGTGATTCCCTACCTGGCCAACTCCCAAAAGAACCAGCTCTACAGTGGGCATTACCTGCTGACTAAGATTCGGAACCGGTTCGGGGAAAGCATCGATTTTGTCTACGATGCGGATGGTATCGGCTACACGGCGACTTGGAGCACCAATCCCGCCGTCAGGATCCGCGTGGCCGTGGTAGGCACCTTCCCGGCTCCATCCGGCCAGCCCTACCTGATGGACAGCCGGTTCAACCTGACCAACCTCACTCGCATCCAGGTGACCTATCAGGGGGTCAGCCAGCCGGTATCGAGCTACCTGTTGGAAGTATCCAACCCCAGGACTGGCAGCGCCCTGGGCCTTAGGTCGGGCGGCGGTCCTGATAGCGCAACGGCCCTCGGCGCTAATGGACGCCGGGCAACAGCAGGAAGCCCATCCTTCGATGCGGAAATCCGATCCGTGCAACCTGTGCGGGTCGTACAGGAAGGCAGCAATGAGGAGATCAGCCTTCATTACGGTCTTGGACCAGTTGTTTCATGGTCCACCATCACCCTCACCCCG
>CAIMFT010000113.1 GCA_903840385.1 uncultured Holophagaceae bacterium | reverse complement strand
GGACCTGCGGCCGAAGTTCGACCTCAACGCCACCTACGGCTACCAGGCCGCCAAGACCGACAACCTGTTCAAGGAGCCCTACGACACCTGGCGGGTGAGCGTCACCATGAAGTTCCCGGTCTTCGACGGGCTGCGCAGCTCGGGCAAGCGGGCCCAGAACACGGCCCAGCTCGAGCAGGTGAAGCAGGTCCGCATCGACCGGGAGCGGAGCATTGCCATCGAGCAGAGCACCGCCGACCGCGAGCTGGACAAGGCTGCAGCGATGGACGAGGCCGCCCGCCGCGCCCACGACGCCACGCTGGAAGCCCTGCGCATGAGCCGGGAGTCCTTCGACCAGGGTCTCATTACCTCGCTCGATCTCCTGCAAGCGGAACGCACGGAGCGCCAGGCCGAGAGCCAGCGCCGCCGTGCTGAGCTGGGCCTCTGGTCCGCCCGCTTCGACCAGCGCCGCGCGCTTGGCCTCCCCCCTCTCTAAGACTCAGACCTCATCGCCTTCGGAAAGGAACACCCATGCGCACCAAGACCCTCGTGTATGCCCTGATCCCCGTCGCCATCATCGCCGGCGCCGCCACCTACCACCGCAGCCAGCGCAACACCGAGCTGTCCCACCAGACCACCGTGAAGGCCGAGGGCCTGCTGGCGGTGACGGTGGTGCCGGTAGAGGAACACACCTTCCGTCCCGCCGTGACCTTCACGGGAACCCTGGTGGCTGTGAACCGCGCTGAGCTCAAAGGTGAGGTCACGGGCCGGATGACGCGCGTGGCCGTCCAGGAAGGCGACACGGTGGCTGCCGGCGCCCTGCTGGGTGCCCAGGATGAAGACGACTACCTGCTGGGGGTGCAGGCCGCCGAGGCCCAGCTGGCTCAGGCCAGGGCCCAGGCCCTGCAGGCCCAGCGGGACAATGACCGCGCCATTTCTCTGCTGGAGAAGCGCAGCATCACCAAGCAGTCCGCCCAGCAGGCCGAGACCGCCTACAACGCCAACCGAGCCGCCGTCCAGGCAGCCGAGAGCAACCTGGGCCTCGCTCGGCTCCGCCTGAAGAAGGCCCGCATCGTGGCCCCCTTCGCAGGCCAGGTGGCCCGGCGTCTGGTCCAGCCCGGCGAGATGCTGAATCCCGGCCAGCCCGCCTTCGAGGTGGTGGACAACCGCAAGCTGGAGATCCAGGCCAACCTCTCGGCCGAAGTCATGGGGCTCGTGAAGCCCGGGCTTTCAGTCACCTTCCGTACGGCCGGTATCGGCCATCCGGTGGCGGGCACACTGACTCAGGTGAGCCCCTCCCTGTCGACGGATGGGCGCACCTTGCGCGTCCGCATCGAAGTGCCGAACCCAGACGGTCAGCTCAAGGGTGGCTTGTTCGTAGAGGGCGTCATCCTCGGCGTGGGTGAGGTTAAGCAGGCGGCCCTGCCAGCCACCCTCCTCAAGGCCGAGAGCGGCGATGCCGACCTCTTTGTGGCCCAGGAGGGCGTGGCCCGCCGCCGCAAGGTGTCCCTGGGGGTCGAGCAGAACGGCTTCCGCCCCGTCCAGGGCCTGGCTCTGAAGGACCTGGTCATCGATGCCGGCAAGGATCTGGTGGGTGAAGGCACGCGCCTCCAGGTCCTGACCACACCTGCGGGAGGGAAGTGACATGTTCCTTTCCGATTTTTCCATCCGACGGCCCGTCTTCACCGTCTGCATCATGCTGGCCTTGGTGGTGCTCGGCCTCTTCTCGGTGAAGGGCCTGGGCATCGAGCAGTTCCCCAACACCGACCTCCCCATCGTCACGGTCTCCATCATCTATCCCGGTGCGAGCCCCGAGTCTGTCAAGCAGGACGTGGTCAAGCAGGTGGAAGAAGCGGTCAATCCTCTGGAGGCGATCAAGGAGATCAGCTCCACCAGCCAGGAGGGTCTGGGTACGCTCCTGATCCAGTTCCAGCTCGGCCGTGACATTGATAAGGCGCTGGAGGATGTGCGCACCAAGATCGGCCAGATCCGGCGCACCCTCCCGAACAACATCGAAGAGCCCGTCATCTCGAAGTTCGATCCAGCTCAACTGCCCGTGCTCTCCCTGGTGCTGAAGCCGGATGCGAAACACACAGCGATGAATGACCGGGAACTGACCCGCATCGCCAATGACTTCCTGAAGCGCCGCCTTGAGAACGTGAGCGGCGTGGGCAAGGTGGAGCTGGCGGGCGGCAGCACCCGGGAGATCCTCGTTCAGGTGGATCCCCAGGCCCTGGAATCCCGCGGACTCTCGCTGAATGCGGTCATGAATACCTTGGGTAACGACACGACGGCCATCCCCAGCGGCAGCCTCCTCCAGGGCCGGCGCGAGGTCTCCGTGAAGGTGGATGCCAAAGCAAGGTCCGTGGATGACTTCCGCCACGTGGTGGTGGGCAACAAGCTGGGCCGCCCCATCGAGCTGCAGGAGGTGGCCACGGTGGTTGACGGGGTGAGGGAGCGCCGCAGCCTGGCCCGACTGGATGGCCGGGATGTGGTCGCCCTGGAGCTGCAGCGGCAGACGGGTGGCAACACGGTCGCCATGGTGACCGCGGTGCGCAAGACCCTCTCCAGCCTGACGCCTGAGCTTGAGAGGCAGGGCGTGGAGGTGGTGACGGCCCGCGACAATGCGCGCTTCATCTCGGACAGCGTGGAGGACGTGAAGGTGTCCATCTACCTGGGTGGCCTGCTCACGGTGATCATCGTCTTCTACTTCCTGAAGAGCTGGCGGTCCACCCTCATCACCAGCCTCACCCTGCCCGTGTCCGTGATCTCCACCTTCATCATCATGAAGGCCCTGAACTTCACCCTGAACACCATGACCTTG
>CAIMFT010000112.1 GCA_903840385.1 uncultured Holophagaceae bacterium | reverse complement strand
GTTTGGTAGCCCCAAGGGGGATCGAAGTCACTGAATTGCTTCATCGTGACTCGGACCTCCGGTCCTCGCCCCTGCGGGGCGGCAATCCGCTTCGCGGATTCCGTCCTATCCTCCCTTCGCTCCGCTTCGGTCGGATGGTGCGGCCGGAGCGTCACCCCGGAGGCGCAGCCGCAGGGGTGATGCGGAGGGATTCCCCGCTCTCCAATCTGCCGAGTCCCAAGGCAGATCAAACCCCTGTTCCCGCTGTGAGAGGGCAGAAACCGGCGGGTAGCCGACCTTGCGCCACGGCCAGGTAGCGCCCCTACTCCTTCCCCACCACCCGGTTGAAGGCGATCAGGGCCCCCATCACCAGGGTGATGGCCACGGCGAAGTAGAGGGTGGCCAAAGGCTCTTTCCACTCCACCAGGTGCTCCAGGAAGGTCACAGCCATAAAGAGGACCAGGATCTGGCTCAGGCGGCTCTTGATGTCGTGCAGGTCATGGATCACCAGCCAGTCCGGCAGGTCCAGGTCCCCGATGAACAGCTCGTAGAGGCCCACAGCGAAGATGTAGAGCCCCACGGCGATGAGGAACTTGTCCATGAGCTCGATGAGCCGCACCACCGTCAGCGGATCCGTCCCGCCGGTGCGGAGCAGGCCCAGCACCACGGCCCCGGTCTTGGCCATGCCCCACAGGAAGACCGCCAGGGAGGCCACCAGGGATGAGACCACCCCCAGCAGCACCAGGTAGCGACTGCCTTCCAGCATCCGTTTCAGCACAGAACCCCCATGCCGGATTGGATGACGGCTGTGGGGGTTCCGTTGGGGGAGGGTGGACAGGCCTACTCGAACAGGGCGGCGATGGCGGCGTCGCTGGTATAGGCGGCGAGGTCGGTGGCGGTGACCAGGTCGGAGTAGAGGTAGTACTGGCTGCAGGTGCTGAAGTCGAAGGGGGTCCCGTCGGAATAGGTGCCCTTCATGATCGAGGTGCGCAGGGCCGTCAGGGCGGTCTTCTGGGTGTCGGTCAGGGACTGATACACAGACGCGAACACCTTGGCGTAGTTGTAGTTGTTTTCACCATCCAGCTCACCGTAGGTGCCGGACAGGGCCAGCACCTGGGTTCTGACTACAGTGGCATCCGTGCCGGTCAGTAGGAGGGTGCGCAGCAGCGTGGAGATCTGGGTGCGCACCGAGACAATGCTGGTAGTCGCGGCGTAGAGGTTGTTCTTCTGGGTGACCGCCAGGCTCGCCATCTGGTCGGCCTGGGCCTTGGTGATGTAGTAGGGGGCCAGTCCCAGGGCGGTCTTGTTGGCGTTGTCCAGCCCCAGGAGGACGGCGCCGGCCTCGGCAGTGAGGGTGGTGCTGATGGCGTAGCCTTCGTGGCCAATGGCGGGGGCGTCCTTCATGTAGAAGCCGCCGTAGTAGGTGCCGTGCCGCTCGGGGCAGAAGTAGACATCCGCATCCACCGAGCCCGCATACCAGCTGAAGATGTCGCCAGCGTAGGTCATGACCAGCACGGCGGAGTCCTTGGGCAGGGTCTTCATCTTGGCGTCGATGCCCGCCTGCATGGCGGTGGTGATCTCCGGCCAGCCGCTCCAGCCCGCGCCCTTCATGGCATCCATGGTGGCCAGCTGGGTCGCAGTCATGTTCTTGATGATGTTGGCGTAGAGCACGGCCCGGTCGTAGCTGATCTGGCCGTCCACCAGGTAGAGGGCGTTGGAGTAGGCCTTGATGCCGGCCAGGCTGAGGCCTGTGGTGCCAGTGGGCAGGTTCCCATCGAGCAGACGGCGGAAGGCCTTCATGAGCGTGTAGCGCTTGTAGCCGTAGAGCCGGAAGTCCGCCTGCTGGGCCACGGCGAGGTCAGCCAGCTGCTTGATCTGGTCGGCCGTGAGGAGGTTGATGACGTTGTAGGCGACCTTGGTGACGAAGCTGGTGTTGTGGCCCATGCCGCTGGGGTCGTTGTCCCGCAGGTACTGGAAGCCCGTGTAGTCGGCCACCTTGCCTGGCGGGAAGAAGGTCTGGGAGTAGAGGTTGCCAGTCAGCATGGCAAAGCCGGAGAAGGACACGGTCTTGCTCTGGGCCTCGTCGGAGATGCCCTGGTAGAGGTTGAACTCGGGCTGGTGGACCACCAGGGTCTGGGACTTGGTGGTGCTGCCGGAGGCATTGGTGGCCCGCAGGGTCACGGTGAAGCTGGCGGTGGCATCCGGCGCATTCTGGGCCGCCACCGTGAAGATGTGCACCGGGTTCTGCTGGGTGCTGGTGCTCCCATCCCCGAAGTCCCAGGCCCAGGCGGTGGGCGTGTTCGTGGAGGTGTCCGTGAAGGTGATGGCGTGACCGCTGCGCAGGGTGGCGGTGCTCCCGGCGGCGGAGAGATAGGTATAGGCGGCCGCAGGGGTGCTGGGGTTGGCCACGGTGACGGTCTTGGTGGTGCTGTTGGAGCCGCCGGCATTGGTGGCCGTTAGCGACACAGTGTAGGTGCCTGCCGTGCTGTAGGTGTGGCTGGGGTCCTGGGCACTGCTGGTGGTGCCGTCCCCAAAGCTCCAGGCCCAGCTGGTGGGCGTGTTGGTTGAGGCGTCCGTAAAGGCCACCGCCGTGGTGGTCGTGGGTGCCGAGGGGGAGAAGCTGAAGGCGGCCACGGGGGCGGCCACCGTCGGTGCTGTGACCGTCACCGTCTTGCTGGTGGTGCTGGAGCCGAAGGTGTTGGTGGCGGTCAGGGCCACGGTGTAGGTTCCGGCTGTGGGGTAGGTGTGGCTGGGGTTCGTGGCGGTGCTGGTGCTGCCGTCCCCGAAGGACCAGGCCCAGGCCGAGGTGCTGAGGCCGCAGGCGCTGGTGAAGGTCGCGGTGAGGCCGCTGGCGGTGGCGGTGAAGCCGGCCACGGGGGAGGTGCGGGTGTAGCCAAGGGTGAAGGAGGCGGAGCCCAGGGTCATGCCAGAGATCGCCTGGGTGACCACATCCCCTGTCACCAGGGTGGGATCCGCCGGCAGGCTGGGCGTGCCCGAGAGGGCATAGAGGGTGAAGGTGTAGGTCTTGAGGCCGGGGCCCACAGACTGGGGAGGCGCCCAGGCCACCACGGTGTCGCTGCTCTTCCCGCTGGTGCCAACGGTGGTGTTGCGGGCCAGTCCGGCGGTGGCCGCGGGGATGTTGTAGAGCACCCAGTTGTAGCGGGTGGTCCCATCCCCGGGGAGGGTGGTAACCAACAGCACGTAGCCCTGGGTGGCCGCCGGGGCATTGGACCAGGCCAGGTCTGGAGAGGCGCCGCTGCCGTCCATGGTGTAGTCGATGGGGAGCGTCCCGCCGTCAGCGGCCACGCTGGTGGTCAGCCGGAAGGTGGCGCTCGGCGTCACCGCCAAGTTCTGGGTCTTGGTGTTGGAGCCCGCCGAGTTGGTGGCCGTGAGGCTCACGGTGTAGGTCCCGCCTGTGGTGTAGGTGTGCGTGGGACTCTGGGCGGTGCTGGTGGCGCCGTCGCCGAAGGTCCAGGCCCAGCTGGTGGGGGTGTTGGTGGAGCCATCCGTGAAGGTGACGACCTGACCCGTGACGGGCGTGGTCGTGGACGGGCTGAAGGCCGCCACAGGCGTCACTACCGCCTGGGTCACGGTGAGGCTCTGCGTCTTGGTGTGGGAGCCCGCCGAGTTGGTGGCCGTGAGGCTGACGGTGTAGGTGCCGGCCGTCGTGTAGGCATGGGTCGGGCTCTTCAGGGTGCTGCTGGTCCCATCGCCGAAGCTCCATGCCCAGGAGGTGGGGGTGTTGCTTGAGGTATCGGTGAAGGTCACGATCTGGGCGGTTGCAGGCGTACTGGTAGACAGGCTGAAGGCCGCCACGGGGGTCACTACCGCCTGGGTCACGGTGAGGCTCTGGGTCTTGGTGTCGGAGCCCGCCGAGTTGGTGGCCGTGAGGCTGACGGTGTAGGTCCCGGCTGTGGTGTAGGTGTGCGTCGGGCTCTGAACGGTGCTGGTGGCGCCGTCGCCGAAGGTCCAGGCCCAGCTGGTAGGAGTGTTCGTTGAGCCATCCGTGAAGGTGACGACCTGACCTGTGACGGGCGTGGTCGTGGAGGGGCTGAAGCTCGCCACGGGGGTCACCACCGCCTGGGTCACGGTCACAGCGTGGCTCACGCTCCCGGTCCCGCCGGCGTTCCCGGCCGTGAGACTCACGGTGTAGGTCCCGGCCGTGGTGTAGGTGTGCGTGGGACTCTGGACAGTGCTGGTGGCGCCATCGCCGAAGGTCCACGCCCAGCTGGTGGGGGTGTTCGTGGCGCTCCCCGTGAAGGTCACCGCCTGGCCGGTGACCGGGGCGGTAGGGGCAAAGGTGAAGGTCGGCACGGGTGCGACCACGGGCGTCTCGGTTTGGGAGCCGGCACAGCCCAGGGCGGCCAGGATGACCGCCAGGGCCACCACCAGGAGCGGGATTCGGTTCGAGCGCATGGTTCCTCCAGGGTGCAAATGAGTTTGGCGATGGCGAGGTCGGGCCAGGCGAGCCAGGGCTGACGCCCCTCCGAGGGGTTGACTCGGAGCGCTGGTGCTGGCACTTGAGCCAGGTGCGGGGGGCGCGCAACGGATGTTTGCGGGCGCGTCCCCGCCCCTGGTGCTTCCAATATGGAAGGCCGGTTTGGAGACGCCACCATCTCCAATGAACGACAGTTTTTTCTGGCCGAACTGCAGGTTCGGGCGGGTGAATGAAAGGACCTTCCAGCTACCCCGAGTAAGCCAGAGGGGCCGAGCCTACCCCCACAGCCCTGGGCCTACAGCCATGCAGGTCATAAATAAGCTGGGAATAAACCAGGATTTTCTGAGCCCGCCGCCAGCCCTACAGACGCCGTAGCAGGAGCCCTTCAGCCCCTCAGGCCCCGCCCTCGCTCTCCACGGACTCTTCGGCCGGGGCGTCCTTGTGGCCGGCCAGGCGCTCCACCACCACGAACAGGACGGGGATGACGAAGATGGCAATGAGGGTGGCCGCCAGCATGCCGACGATGACCACGGTGCCCAGGATGCGCCGAGCCACGGCACCGGAGCCCGAGGCGGTCCAGAGGGGCACGCAGCCCAGGATGAAGGCGAAGCTGGTCATGAGGATGGGCCGGAGGCGCAGCCGGGCGCCTTCCAAGGCAGCATCCACCAAGCCCCGGCCCTTGTTCAGCTCGTCCTTGGCGAACTCCACGATGAGGATGGCGTTCTTGGCGGAGAGCCCCACCAGCATCACGAGGCCGATCTGGGCGAAGACGCCGAAGTCGAACTTGCGTAGCCACAGCCCCAGGAAGGCCCCGAAGATGGCGATGGGCACGGACAGGAGCACCGAGAAGGGCAGCGACCAGCTCTCGTAGAGCGCCGCCAGGATGAGGAAGACGAAGACGATGGAGAGGGCGAACAGCAGGCCGGTGGTGCCTTCGGCCTTCTTCTCCTGGTAGCTGAGGTCGGCCCAGTCATAGCTCATGTCCTGGGGCAGGACCTCCTTGGCCACCTGTTCCAGGGCGGTCATGGCCTGGCCAGAGCTGTAGCCCGGTGCGGCCGAACCCAGCACCTGGGCGGCCCGCATGAGGTTGAAGCGGTTGGTGTACTCAGGTCCCTGGATGCGCTTCGGCGTTACCAAAGCCGAGAGTGGCACCATGGCCCCATCGGCATTGCGCACATGGAAGCGGCCGATGTCGTCCACGCTGCGGCGCTCCTCGCCTTCAGCCTGGAGGTAGACCCGCCACTGCCGACCGAAGCGGTTGAACTGGTTCAGGTAGAGGCCCCCGAGGTAGGCCTGCAGGGTCTGGTACACATCCCCCACAGCCACCCCCTGCTTCAGGGCCTTGTCCCGGTCCACATCCGCCAGGATCTGGGGCGTGCTCGTGTTGAAGAGGGAGGTCACACCGGCCAGCTCCGGGCGCTTGCGCGCCGCCGCCAGGAAGGCCTTCAGGTTGCGGTCCAGGTACTCGGGGTTGCCGCCGCTGCGGTCCTGCAGCCACAGGGAGAAGCCGTTGGAGGTGCCCAGGCCCGGAATGGCGCTGGGCAGGAAGCCGAAGACATTGGCCTCGGGGATCTCCCGGGCGAAGCGGCCATTGAGGCGCTTGAGGATCTCGCTGGCCTCCATGTCCGCGTGCTTGCGGTCGTCCCAGGGGGTGAGGGCCACGTAGCTGAAGCCGAAGTAGGGGGCCGACACACGGTTCAGGAGGCTGAAGCCTTCGATGTTGGTGATGTAGCGCACGCCCTCGGTCTCCGAGAGGATGGCCTCGACCTTCTTGCCGACCTCATCCGTGCGCTGGAGGCTGGACGCGGGGGGCAGCTGCATGTTGAGGAAGAAATAGCCGTTGTCCTCCGAGGGCACGAAGCTGCTGGGCAGGGTCTTGCCCAGCACGCCATCCAGCAGGGCGAAGGCCGCCAGGATCACCAGGGGAATCATGGCCTTGCGGATGAGGCGGTGGGAGAGCGTGACATAGCCGTTGGTGGCCCTGTGCAGGACCGTGTTGAAGCCCTCGAAGACCCGCGCCATGCGCCCGTACATCTGCTCCCGGGGCTTGAGGATGAGCGCCGCCAGGGCCGGCGAGAGCGTCAGCGCATTGAAGGCGGAGATAAGCACGGAGATGGCGATGGTGACGGCGAACTGTTTATTGAGCCGACCCTGGATGCCCCCCAGGAAGGCCACGGGCAGGAACACCGACGACAGCACCAGGGCGATGCCCACCACCGGCCCCGAGACCTCCTTCATGGCCTGGAGGGTGGCCTCCCGGGGCATCATGCCCTGCTCGATGTGGTGCTCCACGGCCTCCACCACCACGATGGCGTCATCCACCACCAGGCCGATGGCCAGCACCAGCCCAAAGAGGGACAGCGTGTTGATGGAGAAGCCCAGCAGGGGGAAGACCGCAAAGGTGCCGATGAGGGACACGGGCACGGCAATCATGGGAATGAGCGTGGCGCGCCAGTTCTGCAGGAAGATGTAGACCACGAAGACCACCAGCAGCATGGCCTCGGCCAGGGTCCAGAGGATCTCCTTGATGCCCTCCATGACCGGCAGGGTGGTGTCCACAGCTACGGTGGTTTGCAGGTCGGCGGGGTAACGCTTCGCCAGGTTCTCGATCTCCTTCTTCACCGCATCGCCCACCGCCAGGGAGTTGGAGCCTGGGGCCTGGAAGATGGCGATGATGCAGGCGGGCTGGCGGTTGAAGCGGCTGATCTGCTTGTAGCTCATGGCGCCCAGCTCGATCCGGGCCACATCCCCCAGACGGACCACGGAGCCATCCGGATTGGCGCGGACCACAATCTTGGCGAACTCCTCCGGGCTCTGGAGGCGGCCCTGGGCGCGCACGGTGTAGGTCATCTCCTGGCCCTTGGGCATGGGCTCAGCCCCGATCTGCCCCGAGGGGTTCACGGTGCTCTGCTGCTGGACAGCCTTGTTGATGTCGGGCACGGTGATGCCCAGCTTGGCCAGCATGTCCGGCTTCACCCAGATGCGCATGGCGTAGTCGCCCGCGCCGAAGATGATGACCTGGCCCACCCCCGGGATGCGGTAGAGGGGGTCAATGATGTTGATGGTGGCGTAGTTGGCCAGGAACAGGGAGTCGTAGGTGGACTTGGGCGAGTACACGGCAATGAGCATGAGGGCCATGCCCGTGGACTTGCGGATGACCATGCCGTTCTGGTTCACATCCGCCGGGAGGAAGGGCTGGGCCTGGGCCACGCGGTTCTGGGCGTTCACCTGGTCGAGGCTCACGTCCGTCGACACATCGAAGGTGACCGTCTCGCTCATGGTGCCGTCGTTGGCGTTGGTGGACTGCATGTAGAGCATGCTGTCCACGCCGTTGAGCTGCTGCTCCAGGGGTGCGGCCACGGACTGCTCGATGGTCACCGCATCGGCACCTGTGTAGGAGGTGGTGATCTGGATCTGGGGTGGAACGATCTCCGGGAACTGCGCCACCGGCAAGCCGCGCATGGACACCAGGCCCGCAATGAGCGTGATGATCGCAATGACCATGGCCACAATGGGGCGGTTGATGAAGAACTTCACCATGGGACTAGCGGCCCGGTGCTGCGGGTGCGGCGGCGGGAGTGGGGTTCACGGTCTGGCCGGCGGCGACCTTCTGAGTCCCCTCCACCACGATCCGCTCGCCGGCCTTGAGGCCCTTGGCGACCACCTGCAGGGGGCCCAGGCGGGGTCCGGTCTGAATGGGGCGAATCTCCACCTTGTTGTCGGCACCTATAACCGCCACCTGCGGGTTCCCCTGAATCTCCCAGATGGCCCGCTGGGGCACCAGGATGGCGCCCTTCAGCACGCTGGTATCGGCCGAGACCCGGGCGAACTGGCCCGGCCGCAGCAGGCCTTCAGGGTTGGGGAAGAGGCCCGCCAGCATGATGGTCCCAGTCTTCACATCCACGGCCCGATCGGCGATGAAGGGATCGCCCTGGCGTGGGTAGGTGGTGCCATCGGAGAGCACCAGGGTCAGGCTCCCCTTGCCACCGCCCTTGGCAGCCCAGCCCCGGGCCCACTCCATGTACTCCTGCTCGCTGGCGCTGAAGAAGACCTTGATGGGGTCCACCGTGGACACCGTGGTCATCACCCGCGAGGCGTTCACCAGCTCACCGACCTGCACCTTGGCCATGCCCGCAACACCTTGAATGGGCGCCACCACCTTGGTCCACTGGAGGCTGAGCTGGGCCCGCTCGCTGGCAGCCCGGGTGGCGTCCACGTTGGCCTGAGCCTGCCGCAGGGCAGAGCGGGCATTGTCGAGGTCCTGCCGGGAGACGGCACCCACTGTCGAAAGCTGGGTCATGCGATCCATGTCCTGCGTGGCCTTGTCCAGCGCGGCCTGGTCCCGGGCCTGGGCGGCACGGGCCTGCTCTGCGGCAGCGGCGAAGGGCTGGGGGTCAATCTCGAAGAGGACATCGCCCTTGCGCAGGGTGGAGCCCTCCCGGTAGACCTGCCGCAGGAGGTAGCCCTCCACCTGGGGTCGGATCTCGGCGTTCACCATGCCATCCAGCGTGCCCACCCACTCGTGAGTGATCGCCACATCCTGTTGCTGTGCAGCCGTGAAGCCCACCTGCAGGGGCGGACCCGGAGGACGAACCCCCTTCCCACAGGACACCGCCAGGGTGCCGAGCAGGAGGAGCAGGCGCACTGGGACAGGGCCAGCCGGCAGCCGAAGCGAGAAGATTCCTGGAGAGGTCATAATCTGTCCATGGTACAGCCCACCCCCCAGGAGCACTCATGAAAACCCTCATCCTCGGTCACTCGGATCTCACGGTCTCGGCCCTCGGCCTCGGCTGCATGGGCATGAGCGAGTTCTACAAGAGCGGCTCGGAGGAGGAATCCGTCGCCACCCTCCGCCACGCCCTGGACAGCGGCCTCTGCTTCCTGGACACCGCCGACATGTACGGCCCCTTCAAGAACGAGGAGCTGGTGGGCCGGGCCATTCGGGGTCGGCGGGAGGAGGTGGTGCTGGCCACCAAGTTCGGCAACGTGCGGGGCGAGGACGGCAGCTTCCGGGGGGTGAATGGCCGCCCCGACTATGTCCGGGCTTGCTGTGACGCCTCCCTCCAGCGCCTGGGCGTGGACACCATCGACCTCTACTACCAGCACCGCGTCGACCGGACCGTACCCATCGAAGAGACTGTGGGCGCCATGGCCGACCTCATCACCGCCGGGAAGGTCCGCTACCTCGGTCTCTCCGAAGCGTCGGCCGCCACCATCCGCCGGGCTCACGCCGTCCATCCCATCACGGCCCTGCAGACCGAGTACTCGCTGTGGACCCGGGACCCCGAGGACGAGATCCTCCCCACGGTCCGGGAGCTGGGCATCACCTTCGTGGCCTACAGCCCCCTGGGGCGCGGCTTCCTCACGGCCCGCTTCCGCACCCTGGAGGACATCCCCGAAGGTGACTACCGGCGCTTCGCCCCCCGCTTCCAGGGCGAGAACTTCCAGCGCAACCTGGACCTGGTGGGGAAGATCGAGTCCCTGGCCCAGACCCTTGGTGTCACGACCTCCCAGCTGGCCCTGGCCTGGGTGCTGGCCCAGGGCTCCGACATCGTGCCCATCCCCGGCACCACCCGCCGCCAGCACCTGGACGAGAACCTGGGTGCCCTGAACCTGGTGCTCACGCCCGAGGTGCTCCGGCAGATCGAGACCGTGGCACCCCTGGGCGCCGCCACCGGCCTCCGCTATGCCGAGGCCGCCATGGTCCACCTCAACGGCTGAGGTCTCGGCACGCCCATCCTGGCCACAGCCCCCTCCCCTGTGGTTCGATGAAGCATGCGCATGCGTTGGCTCTGGACCCTTCCCCTGGCGGTGGCTGCCACCATCGTCTGGCTGAGCGCCCAGTCCAGCTATCCGGGTGGCGTCTCGCTGCCGCCGCCCCTGGACAAGGTCGCCCACCTCACGGTGTTTGCGGCCCTGGCCTGGGCCCTGGATCTGGCCTTCCAGCAGAACCGCCCGGACCTGCCCATGTACAAGCGCCACCTGCTGGTGTTCATGGCGGTCTCCTTCTGGGGCGCCACCGACGAGTGGCATCAGTTTTTCGTCCCGGGCCGTGCCTGTGAGCTGGGGGACTGGATCGCCGACACCCTGGGGGGCGCCTTGGCCCTGCTGGTCCGGGCCCTACCCGCCCTGTTCGGCCGGCACCTGCAGGTGCTGTCCTGGTGGCGGGGCACCACAAACCGGCCGGACCCCAGCCGGGCTCTGATCCTCGTGGCGGATCCCCACTGGTCCACGGACCTCACGGGCCTAGAGGCGGCGACAGCAGCCCACCCCGAGGCGGACTGGCTCTTTCTGGGTGATGCTTTCGATGTGTGGGTGGGTCTGCCCGGCATGCAGTCCGAGACCCAGCTCTGCTTCCTGGCCTGGGTGGATGCGCGTCGCTCAGCGGGGCGCTGGGTGGGGCTGTGGCTGGGCAACCGGGAGTACTTCCTGGACGGTCACGCCGCCCGCTTTGACCTGATGGGCGAGGGCATCGGTGGCCACCTGACCGGCGAAGCCCTGGCCTGGGAGCACGGCGACCTCGTCAACAGCGCCGACCTCCCCTACCGCATCTGGCACCTGATCTCCCGCTCCGGTCCCCTGTGGCTGACCTTCCGCCTGCTGCCCGGTGGGACGGCCCGCAGTGTCGCAGCATGGCTGGAGCAGAAGCTCCGCACCACCAATGCCACCTACCGCCTAGCCTTCCCTCGGGAGGCCTTCCGCACCGCCGCCCAAGCCCACGCGGGCTGCACCTTCATCACCGGCCACTTCCACTCCCACGAGTGCGAGGCCAACGGCATCGCCCTGCCCTGGGCCCACGAAGGGCAGTTCATGGTGTGGCGCGCAGGTCGGGTGGAGGCGCTCTAGAGCTCCAGCAGGTCCGCCACCTCGCGGCGCAGCTCCGCGATGCCCGAGCCCTTGGCGGCGCTCACCCAGGCGATGTCGGGGCTGTGCAGACCCAGGTCGGCAGCTACGTCCTTGCGCTGCTTGAGGGCCCGGCTGGGCTTGACCTGATCGGCCTTGGTGGCCACGATCCGGTGGGGCAGGCCCTCGGCCCGGAGCCACTCGATCATGTGGTGGTCCAGCTTGGTGGGGCCGACTTCCGCATCCACCAGCACGAAGACCATGCGCAGGCTCACCCGGCCCGTGAGGTAGCCCTCCACCATGGCCTGCCAGGTGGCGCGCTCGGCGGCGGGACCGGTGGCAAAGCCGTAGCCCGGCAGGTCCACGATCCAGCGGTCGGGCCCGGTGAGGAAGACGTTGATGAGGCGGGTGCGGCCAGGGGTCTTGGAGACCCGGGCCAGCTGCTTCTGGTTGGCCAGGGCATTCAACAGGGAGGACTTGCCCACGTTGCTGCGGCCCACGAAGGCCACTTCGGCATGGCACACCCCCAGCTTCTTGGCATCAGCGGCAGAAGTGACGAAGCGGGCATCGGTGAGGGGCTGGGCCATGGGACCTCGAGGGCTGACGCGAAGGTCGCGGCTCCCTCAGATTAGCGTCATTCCGCAGGGCCGGCCGTCCCTCAGACCGTCACCAGGCTGGTGGGGGCCGGCTGGTCGAAGGCGATGCGCCCATGGTCGAGGCCGATGACCCGCTTGCGCATGCGCTGGATGAGGCTGCGGTCGTGGGTGGCGACGATGACCGTGGTGCCCTGCCCGTTGATGCGCTCGAAGAGGGCCATGATCTCCTGAGCCAGATCCGGGTCCAGGTTGCCCGTGGGCTCGTCCGCCAGCAGCACCAGGGGATCGTTCACCAGGGCCCGGGCGATGGCCACCCGCTGCTGCTCACCGCCGGAGAGCTGGAGGGGAAAGCTGCTGAGCTTGTGCTGGAGGCCCACCATCTTCAGGGCCCGAAAGGTGCGCTGCTTCTGCTCAGCGGTGCTGACGCCCAGGACCTTGAGCACGAAGGCCACATTCTCGAAGATGGTGCGGGAGCGAATGAGCTTGAAGTCCTGGAACACCACGCCCAGCTTGCGGCGCAGGAGGGGGATCTCCTGCTCGGACATGGCGGCCAGCCGATGGCCCGCCACCTGGATCTCCCCGCTGCCCGGCACCTGCTCCCGAAAGAGGAGCTTCAGCAGGGTGCTCTTGCCCGCACCGCTGGGCCCAGTAAGGAACACAAACTCCCCGGGACCGATGCTGAAGCTCACATCCGCCAGAGCGGTGTGGATGCGGTCGTACTGCTTCCCGACATGGGTGAGGGTGATCATGTGTAAAAGGCTATCAGCTGTCAGCTATCAGCTATCGGCTAAGGACTCCTGACCCGAGCAGGCCGACCCATCCGAGGCGGCCGCCTCTTTCGTTGACAGCCGACAGCCCGCATGTGCCGGGGGAGTGCCGACACCTCGGGCCCAGCCCCGCCCTGCTTTGGCTGACAGCTGATAGCTGATAGCTCCCTACAGCCTCTCCACCAACATCGCCACGCCCTGGCCGCCGCCGACGCAGAGGGCGGCGAGGCCCAGCTTCTTGTCCTGGTCCTGGAGCAGGTGGAGGAGGGTCACCAGGATGCGGGTGCCGCTGGCCCCGATGGGGTGACCCAGGGCGATGGCGCCGCCCCGCACGTTGACCCGGGCGAGGTCGAGGTCAGGGAGCTCCGCCAGCACACCGAGGCTCTGGGCAGCGAAGGCTTCATTCAGCTCGAAGAGGTCGATGTCGGCCAACTTCACGCCAGTCTTGGCCAGCAGCTTCTGAATGGCAGGCACCGGGCCCAGGCCCATGGTGGCGGGGTCCACGCCCGCCTGGGCGAAGCCAAGGATGCGGGCGATGGGCTTGTAGCGCTGGGCTGCGGCCTCGGAGGCCAGCACCAGCGCGGCGGCACCATCGTTGATGCCGCTGGCGTTGCCAGCAGTCACCGAGCCCTCCTTCCGGAAGGCCGGGCGCAGCTTCGCCAGGCTCTCGGCGGAGGCATCGGTCTTGATGTACTCGTCCCGGTTGAAGGCTACATCCCCCTTCTTCCCGGCCAGGGTCACGGTGAAGATCTCGCGGTCGAAGGCACCAGCGGCCTGGGCGGCAGCAGCCCGCTGCTGGCTGGCGAGGGCGAAGGCATCCTGGGCCCCCCGGCTGATGCCGTACTGGGCGGCGATGTTCTCGGCGGTCATGCCCATGTGGGTGTCGCCGTGGCCGCACCAGAGGCCATCCTGGATCATGCAGTCCAGCAGCTGGGCGTTCCCCATGCGGGCGCCCCAGCGGCCGCTGGGTAGCAGGTAGGGAGCGTTGGACATGCTCTCGGTGCCGCCCGCCACCACGATGTCGGCGTCGCCCATGTGGATGGACTGGGCCCCCAGGGCCACGGCCTTGAGGCCAGAGCCACAGACCTGGTTGGGGGTGTGGGCGGGGGTGGAGAAGGGCAGGCCTGCCTTGAGGGCGGCCAGGCGGGCCACGTTCTGGCCGTTCCCAGCCTGCAGGACATTGCCCATCACCACATCCCCCACCACCTCCGGTGCGGCTCCGGCCCGAGCCAGGGCTTCCGTGATGGCCAGGGCCCCCAACTGAACTGCGCTCAGAGGCTTGAGTGCCCCTCCGAAGGTCCCGATGGCGGTGCGGGTGGCAGACAGGATGTAGGCGGGCATGGAGCCTCCAGGGTGGCCTTCCAGGGTATCGTGACTAAACGCCCTCGTCCCATGACCGTGAACAGCATGTCCAGGCCCGCCCTGGTTCTTTCTCCCCCGGGAGCACCCATGACCGCCTTCCCCCGCTGGATCCCCCTGCTGCTGATCGGGAGTGCGCTGCTGGCGCAGGTCCCGGCCCCGCCGCCGCCGCCCCCGGCGCCACCGGCGCCACCGGCGCCCATGATCGGGGTGGATGTGCCCTCGGGCTCCCGCACGGAGGTGCGCACGGAACCCCTGGCCAAGGGCAGCAAGCTCTGGGTGAGGAACCGCAACGGTGCCATCCGGGTCCTGGGCTGGGACAAGGACGAGGTGGCCCTCACGGCCCAGATCCGCGACAGTGACCGGCGCCGGGTGAATCTGGTGGTGCAGCGGAAGGGCGCCGACCTCGACATCGAGGCCGCCTTCCAGCAGCCCTCCTGGAGCATCGGCGTCTACATCAGCCCCCGCTGCGAGATGACCCTGCAGGTGCCCCGCAAGATCATGGGCCACTTCCGCACCACCAACGGCACGGTGAGCGCTGAGAACCTGGATGGCTTCGCCCGCTGCGAAGCCACCAACGGCAGCATCCTGCTGACCCACATCCGCGGGGAAGTCCACGTGGACACCACCAACGGCAGCATCGAGGCCCGGGATCTGTCCGCCCGCATCAAGGGCAGCACCACCAACGGCCGCATCATCCTCGAGGATGTGGAGGGTGGCATCCAGCTGGAGACCACCAATGGCTCCATCAAGGCCTTCCGCCTGGACGGCTGGGGCGAGGGCATCCGCCTGGAGTCCACCAACGGCAGCATCGAGGTGGAGCTGGGCAAGGCCACCGGCGACATCGTGGCGGAGAACAGCAACGGCAGCATGGACGTCCGGGTGGCTGGCGCCCAGGTCATCGAACAGTCCAAGCACAGCGCCCGGGTGAAGGTCCCAGGCCGCCACCAGGCCATCCGCCTCGAGACCACCAACGGCAGCGTCCGCGTGAAGTAGGGCCCATTCCCGGGGCGGGAGAGTACCCTGAGAGCCATGCGCTTGCTGGTTTCCGCCCTCTTCGCCACCCTCGCTCTGACGGCCCAGGTGCCGCGCCTGACGGATGTCCAGGAGCGGCGTCTGACCAACGGCGTGCGTGTCCTCCTCGTGGAGCGGCGGGGCCTGCCGGCCTTCCACGCCAGCCTGGTGTTTCGGGGCGGACGAGCAGAGGAGCCCACAGCCTTGGCTGGCGCCACGGACCTGCTGGCCCGCATCCTGTATGCCTCCACCTGGCCGGAAGATCTGGAAGGGGGGCGGCCCCAGGTCGCCCTGGATGCCCTGCTCAAGCAGGAGGAAGGCCTCCTGGAGTCCCTGCGGCTGGAGCGTCTCCGTGAGCTGCGCACTCCCGGGGCCGACTCCCACCGGGCCGCCCTGGAAGCAGGCCTGGCCGCTGTGCAGGCCCGCCTGCAGGAGCACCTCTCCCCCTCGCCCCTGGCGGACCTGCTGCGAGCCCAGGGCGGCCGCCAGTCCGCCGAGGCCACGGCCGATGCCCTGGTGGCCCGCATGGACCTCCCCGTCGAAGCCTTCCAGGCCTGGTGCCGCAACGAGGGCCAGCGCCTGCGCACCCTGCAGCTGAGCCGGTTCTCGGGGGCCCGGGCGGCCCTGGTGGCGGACCTGCGCGACAAGGCCGAGCCCGGCCCTGCCCTCGTCCTGGGGGCAGCCCTCCCCGGCCATCCCTACGGCCGGGACCTGGCGGACCACCTCCCCACGGTGGAGGCCCTGCGCTGGTCGGACCTGCGGGCCTACGCCCGGCGCAGCCTGAGCCCTGAGCGCCTCACCGTGATCCTTGTGGGTGGCCTGAGCCTGGCGCAGGTCCTGCCCGACCTGGAGAAGCACCTGGGCACCCTGCCCATCCCCCTGGACCGGGAAGAGCCCCCCCTCCCGGAGATCCAGGCCAGCCTGGGCGACCGCCGGGTGCAGGCCACCCTGGGCAGCACCCCCCGCCTGCTGACGGGCTGGCGGATCCCGCCCCGGAGTCACCCCGACCACCTGCCTCTGCAGATGGCGGCCCAGCTGC
Source organism: uncultured Holophagaceae bacterium (assembly GCA_903840385.1). Classification (GTDB taxonomy): domain Bacteria; phylum Acidobacteriota; class Holophagae; order Holophagales; family Holophagaceae; genus Geothrix. Next base: position 4,689 of record CAIMFT010000112.1, on the reverse strand, counting down.
TTGGGGGAGGCAGCGCCAGCCGGCTGCCCTCCCACCTCGTCCGCCAGAAGACCCTGGCTCGGGAGGTCGTCCTGCGCATGGACCTGCCGGGTGGGCGCCAGGCCGGACTCCTGCTGGTGGAGCTGGAGCCCGCCCCGGGCCACAGCCTGGCCGAGCTGGAGGCAGCCTTGCACTCGGAGATCCTCAAGGTCCAGCAGGAACCCATCGCCCCGGCGGCGTGGTCCCGGGCTCTGGCGCAGCTCGAGGTGGACCATCTGCGGACCCTCGACGAGCCGGCCCGCCTGGCCTGGGCCCTGGGCCGAGCCTGGGCCGAGGGGGGCGACTGGCGACTCCTGGACCTGGAGCTGCAGCGCCTCCGCACCCTGGCCCCCGAGACTGTCCAGGCCGCCGCCCGGGCCTGGCTGCAGCCCAGCCATCGCACCACCGCCCGCCTGGAGCCCTCGGTCGCCGATGCCCAGGACCCCCTGGAGGCCGAGATGTCCCGGGTGCTGCTGGCCCTGGCCGCCCATCGGGTAGAAGATCTGGCCCAGCGGGAGCACCTGGTGGCCGAGGGCCTCCGGCAGCTCCGCATGCTGAGCCCTGACGAGCGGCGCCGCACCCTGAAGCTGCTGGAAGCCCAGCTGCCGCCGGCGAAGCGATGAGGGCCCTCCTCCTGGCCCTGGTGGCCACCGTCACCCTCCAGGCCCAGCCCCGGTCCCACACCTTCACCCTGCCCAATGGGCTGCGGGTGGTCCACCTGGAGGACCGGGAGCGCCCCCTGGTGCGGGTCTCCCTCCTGCTCCGCGTGCTGCCCTCCGACACCCCGCCGGGGCGCCCGGGCCTGGCCCTCCTCGCTGGACGGATGCTGACCGGCCCGGGCGGGCCCCGCACCGAGGCCATGGACCGGGAGCTGGAGGCCGCTGGCATCCGCCTCGACACGACCAGTGCCCCGGAGGGTCTCACCTGGAAGCTGGCGGCCCGGAACCGGGAGCAGGACCGGGCCATGGGCCTCCTGGCGGAGCTGGTCCTCCGCCCCATCCTCAATCCCCAGCACCTGGCGGCCTGCCGGGCCGACTGCCTGCGGGACCTCTTCAAGCCAGGGGCCAACCCAGCGGACCGCCTGCGAGAGACCCTGGCCTGGGACCCCGCCGACCGGCCCACGGAGGCCTCCCTCCTGGCCATCGGGCCAGAAGATCTGGGGACATTCCAGCAGCGCGTCTTCCGCCCGGAGCGGGCCACCCTCATCCTCCATGGCGACCTGGGCCCCGAGCAGGCCAAGCGTCTGGTGATCCTGAACTTCGGCTCCTGGCCCGCCGGGGCGTCTGCCGTCGTGCCCGCCGCCGCCGACACCCCCAAGGCGCTCCCGGCCCAGCCGGTCCTGCTCCCCAGGTCGGGCCCTGCCCTGCGGATCCAGGCCCTGGCCCCCATTGTCGGGGACCTGCGCCCCGAGTCGCTGGCCCTGCTGAGCCTCCTGGTCCCGGGTGACCCAGCCCTGGCGCCGCTCCGGGCCACCTGGGAGGGGACCGGCCTTGCGCTCACCCTGGACACCCCCGCTGCTGGGGGAAGGGAAGCCTGGGCCCTCTTCTTCGGACGCCTGGCCACCTTGGCCCAGCGTGGGTTCACCCCCATGGACCTGGACCGCGCCCGGCGGAGCTGGAGCGCCGCGCGGAGCCTGGAGGCCCTGGACCCCGAGGCCCAGCTGGCTCAGGCCCTGGCGACGCTGGCAGGCCAGACGCCCACCCGGGAGGCCCTCGGCGCCCTGACCCTGAAGGACCTGAACGCAGACCTGCGCCTGTGGCTGGACCCCAGTCGCCTCCGGGTCGGGGCGGTCGGCCCGGCGGGGACCCTGGAGACCCTGGCTATACCGTGATTCCGAAGCGGCTCGCCAGATCCAGGTAGCGCGCCCGGATGCCCTCGACAACCGATGCCGGCAAGTGCGGGGCGGGTGGTTGTTTGTCCCACCCCGGCAGGGACTCCAGGTAGTCCCGGAGGAACTGCTTGTCGAGGCTCGGAGGGTTCTCGCCCGGCGCCCAGCGGTCCGCCAGCCAGTACCGGCTGCTGTCGGGCGTGAGGGCCTCGTCGATGAGGAGCAGCTCACCCGCCGGATCGAGCCCGAACTCGAACTTGGTGTCGGCGAGCAGGATCCCCCGCTCTGCCGCCAGGGCCGCACCCCGCTGGTAGAGGGCCAGGCTCAGCGTCCGGAGCTGCTCTGCCACAGCGGTGCCCACGAGGTCGGCCATGCGCTCGAAGGAGATGTTCTCGTCGTGCCCCTCCTCGGCCTTGGTGGCGGGGGTGAAGATCGGCTCGGGCAGACGGTCAGCGAGCCGGAGGCCCGCAGGCAGAGGCACACCGCACACGGCACCGCCAGCCTGGTACTCCTTCCAGCCGCTGCCCGCCAAGTAGCCCCGCACCACGCACTCCACAGGCAGGGGCTGGGTCTTCTCCACCACCACCGCCCGCCCAGCCAACTCGGCCCGGTAGCCTTCCAGTTCGGCCGGCCAGGCGGCCTGCCCTCGGAAGTGGTTGGGCACCAGGTCCGCCGTGGCCTGGAACCAGTGGGAGGCTACGGCGGTGAGGATCCGCCCCTTGTCCGGGATGCCCTCGGGCATGATGCAGTCGAAGGCACTGATGCGGTCCGTGGCGACGATGAGGAGCAGGCTGCCCAGGTCATAGACATCGCGGACCTTGCCCCGGCGAAAGAGCGGAAACGGCAGGCTGGTGCTCAGCTGGACGGACATGGGGACCCCGGGGTGGGTTCATTGTCGCAGAGGGGGGATGGGCTATCAGCTATCAGCTGTCAGCTATCGGCTGTCAGCTATCAGCTGTCGGCTAAAGCGGGCCCCGGATGGGCCCAACGTCCGGGTGCGGGGTTTGGCTGGTAGCTGACAGCTGACAGCGCCCATAAAGCCGGCCCCAAGTAGGCCCAGCGCAAGGTTCCTGGCTTTGGCTGATAGCTGATAGCCGATAGCTATTGGCGGTCAGAGGATAAATGGGGGCAGGCGGAGGAAAAAACAGGAGGCGGGCCAGAGCCCGCCTCCTGTTGCCTCCAGGGAAGAGGCGTGCTCAGTTGCCGTTGTTTGTGAACAGGGACAGGTCGATGGCGTTGGCCATGGCTTGGTAGCCCGCGTCATTCGGATGCAGGTGATCGCCGCTGTCGTAGGCGGCCAGGATGCGGGCTGGGTGGCTAGGGTCACGGGTGGCCACATCGAAATCGATCACGGCATCGTAGGCGCCGCTGTTGCGGATCCAGGCGTTGACCGCCTGGCGCTTGGCTTCCCCTGCGATCGAGAAGTACCCAGGGAAGGCCGTTCCCTCGAAGGGGGTCAGGGTTCCTCCGATGATCTTCAAGCCCAAGGCATGGGCCCGGCCCACGATCTGGTGATGCCCTTCGATGATCTGCGCGGCGCTGACGCCTTCAGAAGCCAGACCGAAGGCCCCAGGTATGCCAATGTCGTTGATTCCTTCCAGGACGATCACATAACGGGCGCCGGACTGCACCAGGACGTCGCGATCCAGCCGGGCCAGGGCGTTGGTCCCGATGAAGTCGTGCAGGACCCGGTTGCCACTGATCCCTTCGTCCACCACGGCGACGCCGCTACCATCGGGCGTGTCGTGCAGTCGCTTGGCCAGACGGTTCGGCCAGCGTCGGTTGGTGTCAGGGGTAGAGGCATAGCCGTCGGTGATCGAATCGCCCAGGGTCACAATGGCGAAGGATTTCTTGCTTGCTCTGACCTCAACTCCCGCGAGGAAGTACCAGGACTGGGTCGTGGCCGAGGCAGCGAGGGTGGTAGCACCGGTAAAATCGCCAGGCGCCGAGATGTAGGTTGTCTGCAGTCCAAGCGAGTGCTCGGTGGCGGCGGCCACACTGTCCGGCAGGTAGATGCTGACAGCCAGATCACCCAGGGCCGGCACGTCAAGGTCAACTGGGTCACTGAGCTGCAGGGCCCCGGGAGGGATAACGACGGTTGGGCTCCCATTGAATGTCAAGACCCGGTCCGATCCCGCCTGAATCGACGCGCCCGTCATGCTGATCGCCACGTGGGCCGAGCCGATGGTCAGGGAGTTTGTACCGTAGGCATTGGTGAAACGCACCCTCGCTGAGCTACCGCCGATGCTGGTGTGAACAATCTCTCGCAGGGTCTGGCCACTGAGCGGAAGCGGTGCGCCAGCGGCTTGGGGGCTGGCTCCCCAGGTACCGACCCAATGCTCGTCCCCAGACAGGGCACTGGCATTGGCTGGGGAACCAAGTGTCAGCCCTGCGGTGGCGACCAGCGCAACCAACAGGGTACGAAGTTGTTTGGCGAGTGGGTTCCTCGTCCCGATTACTGAAAATTCAGTGGTGGAGCTTCCGGATGGCGGGATAAACCGATGAGCTGACATGCAGGTTCACTCCTTTGGAAAGGTGAAGCCGAAATGACTCCCATGGCTGGCGGATTCGCAAACCGCCATCAGCCTCACATGGTTGATTTTGAGATTCAAGATCTTTTGTCGTGCCAAAATTATGAATCAAAATTGTTAAAAAACGCCATCGTGACGTCGGCTTAGAGCTGTCAGCTCTCAGCTATCGGCTCTCGGCTCTCAGCTATCGGCTATCGGCTATCGGCTATCGGCTATCGGCTATCGGCTATCGGCTATCGGCTATCGGCTATCGGCTATCGGCTATCGGCTATCGGCTATCGGCTATCGGCTATCGGCTATCGGCTATCGGCT
>CAIMFT010000111.1 GCA_903840385.1 uncultured Holophagaceae bacterium | reverse complement strand
GAAGAGGTCTACTGGACGGCCCACCGCACCATCGAGCAGTGGCGCCACCTGCTGTCCTGCTCGCGCCTCCTCACCGCCCGACTCGTGCCCGAAGGCTCCAAGGGGGGCCGCCTCGTGGCCGCCACCCGGCTCTGGTCCGATCACGCCTACGAAGCCAAGCTCTACGACATGGTTGCGGCACGCGACATGGCTGATCTGGAAGTCCTGACCCAGCTCATCAAGTGGGCCCTGCGCCACCCCTGGGTGGGCGACGTGCAGCGCTTTGTGCTGGAGACCCGGGACCGGGCCCACTTCTACCCCCGCTTCGGCTTCCGACCAGGCCAAGAGCTGGAGACCTTCCACATGCGCGTCCTCGTCGGTGACCTCGAGGCCCTGGGCCTGCGGTGAGCGACACCCTCCCAGGCATCCCCGGGACCGCCCTCCAGCCCCTGATCCTCGCCAGCGCCAGCCCCCGGCGGCGGCACTGGTTGGAGGCCATGCGCATTCCCTTCGAGCTGCAGGCTCCGCAGGTGGATGAGAGCCCCCTGCTGGATGAGGAGCCCATGGAGCTGGTTCTGCGCCTGGCGGAGCTGAAGGCGGAGGTCATCGCCCGGCGCAACCCGGGCCGCTGGGTCCTGGCAGCCGACACCACCGTAGCGGTGGACCATCACACCCTGAACAAGCCGGTGGATGTGGAAGATGCCGTACGGATGCTGACGCTGATCCAGGGGCGGGCCCATCAGGTCCACACGGGCCTGTGTCTGCAGCGAGACGCTCAGGTGCACAGCTTCGTGGACACGGCCCAGGTCCACTTCCGGCCCCTCTCGGAGGCGCAGATCCGCTGGTACGTGGGCACCCACGAGCCCATGGACAAGGCTGGCGCCTACGCCATCCAGGGCATCGGCGCCCTCTTCATCGAGGCGGTCGAAGGCAGCTTTTCGACAGTCATGGGCCTGCCGGTGGAGCGCATGGGGGCCCTCTTCGGTCACCTGGGCCTGCTCAAGCCCTGGGTGGGCTTCCCTTTATAGCGGGCCGTTCCGGGTCACGAGAGCTGAGAAATTGGGCTGGCCAGTGGCCCCGGCGATAGCCCTGGGTCTGGGTTCTCACCCATGAATTCCAAGGGGTACCATGGAGGAAATCGTCCTTTTGTACTAGACGCTAATAGATAACCCCAAAATCCTCTTAAATAGTTGAAAATAACTCAGAAAAAATAGTTAAACATACTCGTGACACTGATCTATCATCGTGATCTAGGACACAAATTTTCAGATTGCGGTCCTAGCCTCACCCTGACCCGGACCCGCTGAACTTTCCCAACTGTTTCCAAGGCGTTCATCGGATCAGTCCCGCCCGGCAAGGGCTGGAATGAAAAAGGGACCTCGTCTCATTATTTAGACCCAGGCCCCGCCCCCTTTCACATCGTTTTCACCCCCTGATGGTCTCCCGGCTCTCCGCGGACCAGCGCCTCCCAAGAGGTAGTGCATGCACCCGTACGACCGAGCGTTTCGCTTCGTCCTGCCGGCCGCGGCCGTGGCGGTCCTGGTCACCATCATCACGGTGGGCTGGTTCACCCAGCCGGACCGGTTTGCCAAGGGCTATGCCCCCGAGCAGCCCATCCCCTTCAGCCACCAGCTGCACGCCGGGACCCTCAAGGTGCCCTGCCAGTACTGCCACTCGGGCGTGGAGAAGAGCCGCCATGCGGGCATTCCCAGCGTGGATCTCTGCATGAGCTGCCACAAGGTCACCAAGACCGACCGCCCTGCCATCCAGAAGCTGGCCCGCATTGCCAACACTGGCGAGCCCCTGGCCTGGCAGCGGGTCCACACCCTGCCTGACCACGTCTTCTTCGACCACCGGCCCCACGTGGTTGCGGGCATTGCCTGCCAGACCTGCCACGGCGAGGTCCAGACCATGCAGGTGCTCACCCGCGAGATGGGCATGCGCATGGGCAACTGCCTGGCCTGCCACCGCGACCCCCACGCTGCCCTGCCCCCCGGCTCCAAGATCACCCGGGGCGCCGAGCACTGCGCCGCCTGCCACCGCTAGGAGCTGACCTTGTCCGACGCGATCCGCAAGCCCCTTCTCGACCGTGCGCTGGCCCTCCTCGCCGCCCCCTTTCTGCTGGGACGGCAGGCCATCGAAGCCATCACCCCGGTGGCGGAGCCCCTCCGGCCCGCCCTCCGACCCATCCCGATCCCACCCCCCGAACACGCCGTCAAGCGCCGCGGATGACCCGATGAAGACCCAACTCCCTGATCACGGCCCGGTAGAAGCGCCTCGTTTCTGGCGCACCCTCGACGAACGCGTGGAAACCCTGGAAGCCCGCCAGGCTGCCCACGATGAGTTCCTCCCGGGCGCCGTCCCCGCCTACGACGATGTCCATGGTCTGGCCCCCCAGCCCACCAACTCCCGCCGTGACTTCCTCGGCCTGGTGAGTGCCGCTGCGGCCCTGGCTGCCACCGTGGCCTGCGACCGCAAGGCCCAGGGCACCGTGGTGCCCTACACCAAGCGTCCTGTGGAGGTTGTGCCTGGTGTGGCCAACTTCTACGCCAGCGCCTATCAGGAGGGCCGCCGGGTCTATCCCGTGCTGGTCAAGACCCGCGAGGGCCGTCCCATCCACATCACGGGCAACGACGAACACCCCGGGGTCAAGGGCAAGACCAGTCCCCGGGCCATGGCCGATGTGCTGCGCCTCTACGATCCCGATCGCCTGCGCGCCCCCAAGGCCGACGGCCGGGTGGTGGCCTGGCCCGAGGCGGAGTCCCGCCTCCACGCCGCCCTCCGGGGCGCCAAGGCCGCCGGCAAGCCTGTCCTGCTCTTCACCGGGGCCGTGGTCTCCCCCACCCGCAAGGCCCTGCTGGCCGACCTGAAGGCCGCCCTGCCCACCCTGCAGCATCTCGCCTACGAGCCCGCTGCCGGCGATGGTGCCGAGGAAGCCACCCGGGCCAGCTACGGCCAGTCTGTGGAGGTCCTGCCCCGCCTGGCCAAGGCCAAGGTGATCCTCTCCCTGGGTGCCGACTTCCTCAACGGCGAGGACCCGGAGGCCCTGGCGGCCTGGGGCGCCCAGCGGCGCCTGAAGACCGCCAAGGACCCCATCAGCCGCCTCTGGGTGCTGGAAGGCCCCCTGACCCTCACGGGCACCAACGCCGATCAGCGCTTGCCGGTGCCCCCCTCGCGCCTGGCGGCCGTGGCCTTTGCCCTGGCTCGGGAGCTGGCCGCCCACGGCCTCAAGCTGCCCGCCGGCGCTGACCTCTCAGCCCTGCCCGCCGGTCTGCCTAAGGGCGTGGACCTGCCCGCCGCCACCTGGTCTGGCCTCGTGAAAGATCTTCAGCATGCGGGCCGGAATGCCGTGGTCCTCTGCGGCGCCCAGATGCCCGCCGAAGCCCACCAAGCCGCCCACCTGCTCAATGCCATGCTGGGCTCTGAGGCCCTGGCCCTGGTCCCCACCGAACCCCTGGCCACCGTCAAGGACATGGAGGCCGCCGTTCAGGCCATGGCCGCTGGTCAGCCTGCGGTTGCCCTCTTCTGGGACGTGAACCCCGCCTACACCTACCCCCGGGCCGCGGCCTGGAAGGCAGCGCTGGCCAAGGTTCCCTTCCGCGCCTGGATCGGCCTAGTGGAAGACGAGACCTCGGCCCAGTGCCACCTGGCCCTCCCTGAGCACCACTGGCTGGAGAGCTGGGGCGATGCCACCACGCCGGGTACCGCCGTGCTCCGGCAGCCCACCGTGGGTGCCCTCTACGACAGCCGCCAGGGCGAGGATGTCCTCCTGGGTGCCCTGCGCGCCCTGGGTGCCTCCGCTGCTGAGGACGGCCACGCCTACCTCCGGGCCCGCTGGGAGAAGGGTGTCCTCCAGGGCGCTTCCTTCGAGCAGGCCCTGCATGACGGCCTGGTGAAGTCCTCTGTCAGCCCCGCCGCTCCCGCCTTCCGTGGGGCCTCCGTGGCCGCTGCGGCCAAGCGGGCCACCCAGCCCACCGCCGAGGGCCTGGAGCTCGTTCTCTTCCCGGGCTTTGCCACCTTCGATGGCCGCCACGCCAACAACAGCTGGCTGCAGGAGACCCCGGACCCCATCACCAAGATGACCTGGGACAACCCGGTGTCAGTCTCGGTGCAGGACGCCAAGGCCCTGGGCATCCAGGAGGGCGACTTCGTCACCCTCTCCCTGGACGGCACCAGCCTGACCGTGCCGGCCGTCATCCAGCCCGGACAAGCCAAGGGCGTGCTTGCCCTGGCCCTGGGGTACGGTCGCACCGCCGGAAATGTAGCCAAGGGCGTGGGCAATGACGCCTACCCCCTGCTGGGTCTGGACCCCACCACCGCCAACGTCCGTCCCGGCGTGCGCCTGGCCAAGGGGATCGGCCGCAAGGACCTCAGCCGCACTCAGAGCCACCACCGCATGGAGGGCCGCGACCTGGTGCGCTCCCTCACCATGGACGAGTACGCCCACAACCCCCAGGGCCATCACCACATGCCCGAGCTGGTCACGCTCTACGAGGAGCAGAAGTTCCCGGACCACAAGTGGGGCATGGTCATCGACCTCGCCGCCTGCGTGGGCTGTTCCGCTTGCGTGGTGGCCTGCCAGTCCGAGAACAATGTGCCAGTGGTCGGTCCCGAGCAGGTGGCCAAGGGCCGCGAGATGCACTGGATCCGCATCGACCGCTACTACGAGGGCGAGCTGGAGAACCCGAAGGTGGTCCACCAGCCCATGCTCTGCCAGCACTGCGACAGCGCCCCCTGCGAGAACGTCTGCCCGGTGAACGCCACCAACCACAGCCCCGACGGCCTCAACCAGATGGCCTACAACCGCTGTGTGGGCACCCGCTACTGCGCCAACAACTGCCCCTACAAGGTGCGCCGCTTCAACTTCCTGGAGTACACCGCCTACAAGACCGAGCCCGAGACCCTGGCCTACAACCCCGAGGTCACGGTCCGTCCCCGCGGTGTCATGGAGAAGTGCTCCTTCTGTGTGCAGCGCATCAACGACGTGAAGATCCGCGCCAAGGGCGAGGGCCGCTCCGTCCAGGACGGCGAGGTCACCACCGCCTGCATGGCCGGGTGTCCCTCGGACGCCATCGTGTTCGGCGACCTGAAGGATCCCAAGAGCCGCGTCGCTCAGCTGGTGGGCATCAGCCGCGCCTACCGGGTGCTGGAGGAGGTGGGGGCCAAGCCTGCCATCACCTACCTGG
>CAIMFT010000110.1 GCA_903840385.1 uncultured Holophagaceae bacterium | reverse complement strand
GTCCTTCAGGTCGATGAACTTCTCCATCTTCCCGTCGCTGTCGCAGGTGATGTCGCAGAGGGTTGCTGACAGCCCTGGCTTTTCCTTCAGGCGGTGGATGGGCATGACCGGGAACAGCTGCTCGATGGCCCAGTGGTCGGGCATGGACTGGAAGATGCTGAAGTTGGCGATGAGCTTGTCCGCCAGGCTCTTGTTGAGGTCCTGGAACTCCTCGGGCACGTATTTCAGGGTCTTGCTGCTGAGAATGCGGGACAGCTTGCGGCAGACCTCCCAGAACAGCGTCTCGCCCTTGCTGCGGTCCTCCAGGCCGAGGTAGCCCAGGTTGAACAGCGTCAGCATCTCGTCCTTCTGGGTGATGGCGTCGTGGTACATCTCCGAGAAGTTCTTGATGGAGATGTTGTCCCGCGTGTAGGCCAGTTCCTTGAGAATCTGCGGCTCGTTGCCCGTGAGGGTCACGGTGTACTTGGTGTGCGTCGTGTCGATGAGGCCGATGATGTCCACCACCACCACTTGGTGGTAGGCCACGATGGCGCGGCCCGACTCGCTGAGCAGGTCCGGCATGGGCACCTGCTCCTGAGTGCAGATGTCCTTGGTGGTGTAGACCACGTCCGCGGCATATTCGGAGATGGTGTAGTTCATGGAGCTGCTGAAGGTCGTCTTGCTGCCATCGTAGTCCACGCCCAGGCCGCCGCCCACGTTGAGGTAGCGGATGGGGACGCCCATCTTGCGGAGCTTTGCGTAGATGCGGGTGGCTTCCTTCATGGCCGACTTGATCTTGCGGATGTCCGTGATCTGGCTGCCGATGTGGAAGTGCAGCTCGATGACGGAGTCCAGCAGGTCCCGCTTCTCCAGCACCTCGATGGCGTCCAGGATCTCGCGCGTGGTGAGGCCAAACTTGGCGTGGTCGCCCGCGCTGGTCTCCCACTTGCCCGAGCCCTGGGCGTTGAGCTTGGCCCGCAGGCCGATGAGGGGCTCGACCTTCAGCTCCTTGGCCACCTTCAGAATCAGCGGCAGCTCGGTCATCTTCTCGACGGTGATGACCACCTTGCGCCCGGCCTTGCGGGCCAGCAGGGCCATGCGGATGAAAGACTCGTCCTTGTAGCCATTGCAGAGCACCAGGGCCTCAGGATGCAGATCCAGGCTGAGGGCGATGATGAGCTCGGGCTTGGAGCCCGCCTCCAGGCCGTAGTGGTACTTGTTGCCGGCGCGGACGATCTCCTCGACCACTTCCTTGGTCTGGTTGGTCTTGACGGGGTACACGCCCTGGTAGCCGCCCTCGTAGCCGAACTCGTTGATGGCGCGGCGGAAGGCTTCGTTGACCTCGACCACGCGGTGGGCCAGGACCTGCGGAAAACGCAGGTTCAGGGGCGTGCGGAGGCCCTTCTTCTTGAGCTGCTGGATGATCTCGTAGACGTCGCAGCTGAGGGTGTCGTCTTGGGTGGGCGTGATCTCGAGGTGGCCCTTGGCGTTGATGCCGAAATAGCCATTTCCCCATTCTTTTACGCCATACAGCGCCGTTGCGTCCTGGACGGTCCAGTGCTTCATGGGCATTCCAGGGGTCTCCTCGAATCGGGACGGCCACCTTCGGCCGGAAGCTTGTTTATAGAAAAAAAAGCTGAATAACTCCAATGAAAATTTAGGATTTCTCGATTCGGGCCAGGGTTGCCCGCCAGTGCCGGTCCCGGACGCGCCTCAGGGCGGTGCGCCGGGTGAGCTTCCGCCACTGGGCTGCACCCCGCGGCAACTCGCTGGCTGGGCGGGTATGCAGCGGGCTCAGACCGCCCCAGAGGGCCGGATCGCCCCAGACCGGGGCGCGGTTCCAGGGGCAGGCCTCCTGGCAGGCGTCGCAGCCCGCAGCCCACTGGCTGGTGGCCAGGGCCGCGACCACCTCGGCGGGGGGCTCGGCCTCGGTCTCGATGGTGTAGGTGGTCAGGCAGCGGGTCGGGTCCAGGAGGAAGGGGGTCAGCGCCCCGGAGGGACAGGCCTCCAGGCAGGCGGTGCAGGTGCCGCAGTGCTCCGCCGTGAAAGGCTCGTCCGGTGGCAGTTCCACGGAGAGCAGCAGGACCCCCAGAAAGCCCCAGGAGCCCTCCTTCGCGGCGATGAGGAGGGTGTGCTTGCCCTGCCAGCCCAGCCCGGCCCGCGCGGCCAGCTGCCGCTCCAGCAGCGGGGCAGTGTCCACGCAGACCCGCCCCTCCAGCCCCGGCCAGCGGGCCTGGGCGGCCTCCAGCAGGCGGGTCAGGCGGGGCTTCAGGAGCATGTGGTAGTCCGGCCCCCATAGATAGCGGCTCAGCTTCAGGCTGCCCGGGGCGCTCCCGGGCACCGCCTCGGGGCGGGCGTAGGGGAAATAGCCCACCAGGGCCGTATGGGCCTGGGGGAAGACGGACCTGGGATCCGCCAGGATCGCGGGGTCCAGGTAGGGCAGCAGGGCGCCGCGGCCCGCCTCGAACCAGGTTTCGAGGCGGGCCCCCTCCGCCTCGAAGGGGCCGCAGGGGGCGAAACCCACCAAGGCGAAGCCCGCGGAAAGGGCCTCGGCGCGAAGCCAGCACTTGAACGCCAGCGGATCCGGGTGTTCAACTGGCACGCGAAGGTTCCCTCCCATGGATATCCTCACCCTCGAGCTGCTTGATGTCACGGTCTTCCAGGCCCTGCTGGAGCTGCGGGCCCTCCTGGCGGAGCATCCGGGCGAGCCTCTGCGCATCCTGGGCGGCGAAGACTTGATGCGCCTGAATGTCGTGGGCTTCCTGGAGAAGCAGGGCCGCATCGTTCGGGTGACCCGGCCCGGCAACCCCTGGGAAGTGCAGGTGGCCCCGGCCTCCCAGACCCTGGCGCCGATTGTGCCTGCGGGCCCGTCCCGGCTGCCGGTGCTGCTGCTGCGGAGCGCCTTCGCCCCCGGGGACCGGGCCCTGGGCCGGCGCCTGCTGCTGGAGACTCTGGCCCTGCTGGAGGCGGGCACCCCCTGGCTCTGTCTCGCCCACCAAGCCGTGGAATTGCTGGAGGATCCCGGGGCCCTGGTCATCCTGGAAGGCCTGCGGGGCCGCGGCATTCCGGTCCATGTCTCGGCGGCAAGCCTGGCCCACAGCGGCCTGGGGCCCACCACTTTCGACCAGGTCTCCGATGAAGGCTGGCAGAAGCTCCTTTCGCGCGGCGGCCTGACCGTGCTGTAGGCTGGTGGAGGAGCCCGTGTCCTCTCGATGAACCTGCCCAACCTCCTCTCCATCGCCCGCATCCTCATGGTGCCGGTGCTGGTTGTTGTCCTGATGACGAAGGTGACGAACCACGAGGTCATCGGGGTGGTGGTCTTCTGGATCGCCTCCATCACGGACTGGCTGGACGGCTACCTGGCCCGCCGCTGGAAGCAGGTGACGACCCTGGGCAAGCTCCTGGATCCCCTGGC
>CAIMFT010000109.1 GCA_903840385.1 uncultured Holophagaceae bacterium | reverse complement strand
ATCGACTTCTCCAAGCACGACCTCCGCTTCGAAGAGGACAACTGGGAGTCCCCCTCCCTGGGCGCCTGGGGCGTGGGCTGGCAGGTGGTGCTGGATGGCATGGAGATCAGCCAGTTCACCTACTTCCAGCAGGTGGGCGGCCAGGACTGCCGGCCTGTGAGCGCCGAGCTGACCTACGGCATCGAGCGCATCTGCATGTTCCTGGGCGGCTACGACAACATCTTCGACCTGGTCCACGGTGAGGTGAAGACCGATGACGGCGTGTTCCCGGTCACCTACGGCGAGATGCGCCAGCGCGAGGAGTTCGAACTCTCCGCCTACAGCTTCGAGCACGCGGACCTGGACCTGCACCGCACCCTCTTTGAGTCCTTCGAGAAGGAGGGCTGGCGGCTCCTCACGGACCACGGCCACTTCCTCAGTGCCTACGAGCAGGCCCTCAAGATGAGCCACACCTTCAACGTGCTGGATGCCCGTGGCGCCGTCAGTACCACCGAGCGGCCCGCCGTCATCAAGCGCGTTCGGGACCTGGCCAGCGGCTGTGCCAAGGCCTATCTCGAGCACCAGGAGAGCAGCGCCGCTACCATCGCCGCCGCCGGGAAGGGGGGTGCCCTATGAGCGCCGCCAAGCCCTTCCTGCTGGAGCTGCACTGCGAGGAGATCCCGGCCCGTTTCCTCAAGCCATTGACTGCCGACCTCAGCACTGCAATCACGGCCTGGGCTGGCGCCCAGAGCCTGGAGCTCGCTGGCCTGGAAGTGTTCTACTCCCCGCGCAAGCTGGCCTGGCGCGCCGCCAGCCTGCCTCTGGCCCAGGCGGACCAGACCGAGACCCAGGTGGGCCCACCCCAGCGCATGTGCGTGGATGCGGATGGACAGCCCACGATCCAGGGCCTGAAGTTCGCCGAGAAGTGGGGCCTGCCCTTCGCTGCTGTGCGCTTCGAGCAGCCGGCGGGCAAGAAGGAACCCTGCGCCGTGGTGACCGTCACGAAGGTGGGCCGTCCCACCGTGGACCTGCTGCAGGAGGCCCTGCCGGGGCTCATCGCCGGGCTGCACGTGCCCAAGGCCATGCGCTGGGGCAACTCGGAGTTCGAGTTCGTGCGTCCCATCCGCAGCATCCTCTGCCTCCTGGGGAACCAGGTCGTACCCATCACCGTGGACGGCGTCACCGCCGCCAACACCACCTGGGGCCACCGCCTCTTCCACCGCGCCCAGCCTGAGCCGGTGGTGGTGTCGGAGCCCGCCGCCTACGAGGCCGCCCTGGAGGCCGCCGGTGTGGTGGTCAGCGTGGACGTGCGGCGCGCCCGCATCGCCGAGCAGCTGGACACCCTGGCCGCTGGCGTGGGGGGCCGCGTGGTGGCTGACGCGGAGCTGCTGGACACCCTGGCCGAGATCGTGGAGTTCCCGAAGATCGTCTGCGGCGAGTTTCCGGCGGCGTTCCTGGAGCTGCCCAAAGAGGTGCTGGTCACCAGCCTCCGCGAGCACCAGAAGAGCTTCTGCATCGAGAAGCTGGACGGCACGGATCTGCTGCCCTGCTTCCTCACCGCTGCCAACCGCACCGATGACCCCGCGGGGTTCGTGAAGGCTGGCAACGAGTGGGTGCTCAAGGCCCGGCTCTATGACGCCCGGTTCTTCTTTGCGGAAGACCGCAAGCTGGCGCTTTCGGTCCGGATGGAAAAACTGCAGGCGCTCACATTCCAAAAGGATTTGGGCAGCTACCACGACAAGACGGGGCGGGTGGTGGCCATCACCAAGGCCCTGGCCAAGCGCCTCTCCCTGGACGAGGCCCACATCGAGCGGGCTCTCGAGGCCGCCCGCATGGCCAAGTGCGACCTGCGCACCCTGATGGTCGGCGAGTTCCCGGAGCTGCAGGGCATCATGGGCGGCGAGTATCTCCGCCACGAAGGCTCGCACGAAGAGGTCTGGATGGCAGTGAAGGAGCACTACCGTCCCGCTGGCGCCGACGATGCGCTGCCAGTCACGGCCCTGGGCTGTCTGCTGTCCCTCTGCGACAAGCTGGACACTGTGGGCGGCTGCTTCGCTGTCGGGATCATCCCCAGCGGCTCCAAGGATCCCCTGGCCCTGCGCCGGGCCGGCCAGGGCCTGGTGCGCATCCTCTGGGAGCGGGGCTGGCCGCTCACGCCCCGCGACCTCTGCGGGGTGGTGCTCGGCATCGTCGGCCCCAAGGCCACGAAGCCCGCTGGCGAGACCACCGCGGCCCTGCTGGCCTTCTTCAAGGACCGGGTGGCCTATCAGCTGGAGCTGGCCGGCTATGCGGGTTCCGTGCGCCGCTCTGCCCTGGCGGCAGGGTGGGAGGACCTGGCGGACCTGAAGGCCCGCTGTGAGGCCATGTCCGGCTTTGCGGATGACCCCCGCTTCGCCTCCCTGGCCCAGAGCGCCAAGCGGATTGGCAACATCCTGAAGGACGAAATCCCCGCTGGGGATTTCGAGGTCGCCCTGCTGGTGCAGGGCGAGGAGAAAGAGCTGGCTGGTCAGCTTCAGCGGCTGGAGGCAACCACCGATCAGGCGGCCCTGCTGGGCGTGCTGGCAGACCTGGCCCAACCTCTCGAAGCTTTCTTCGGGGCCGTGATGGTGAAGTGCGAGGACCCAGCCCTGCGCGCCGCCCGCCTCAGCCTCCTCCACCGCCTCCGCCAGGCCTTCCTGCGGGTAGCCGACTTCAGCCTTTGGCAGTGATCAACTGAAGACCGCCAAGGCGCCAAGGAATACTGCTGTTGCCTATCTTTCTTGGCGGCCTTGGCGACTTGGCGGTGTAGCTTTTTCTTGGGGGCCCCCATGCACCACGAACGCATTGCCATCATCGATTTCGGCAGCCAGTACACCCGCCTCATCACCCGGCGGCTGCGGGAGCTCGGGGCCTTCGGCCTGGTCTACAGCAGCGGCGCCACGGCGGCCGACATCGCCGGGCCGGATCTGCGGGGCGTGATCCTCTCGGGTGGCCCCAACTCCGTGCTGGAGCCCGGTGCGCCTGAGCTGGACATGGCCATCCTCGAGCTGGGGGTCCCGGTGCTGGGCATCTGCTACGGCCAGCAGATCATCGCCCGCAACCTGGGCGGCCAGCTCCACCGGGCGACCACCCGGGAGTACGGCAAGGCTGAGATTCAGGCCAGCCCCGAGGGCTCGCTGCTGTTTGCCGGCCTGCCCCATGCCCAGCAGGTCTGGATGAGCCACGGCGACCACGTGGAGGTGGCCCCCGCTGGCTTTGCGGTAACCGCCCGCACGCCCGGTGTGCCCGTGGCGGCCATGGAGGATGTGGCTCGGCGGATCTACGGCATCCAGTTCCACCCGGAGGTCACCCACAGCGCCCAGGGCACGCCTCTGCTGCTGAACTTCCTCAAGCACTGCGCCATGGCCCTGGACTGGAATGCGGGCAACTTCATCGAAGAGAAGGTTCAGGCCATCCGCCAGCAGGTGGGGCAGGGCACGGTGGTGCTGGGGCTCAGCGGCGGCGTGGACTCCAGCGTGGCGGCCCTGCTCCTGCACAAGGCCATCGGCAAGCAGCTCACCTGCGTCTTTGTGGACCACGGTCTGATGCGCAAGGACGAGATGCTGCAGGTCCAGGCCTACTTCGCCCCCTTCGAGCTGAAGGTCATCTGGGTGGACGCTGCCGATGAGTTCCTGGGCGCTCTGGAGGGCATCACGGATCCCGAGCAGAAGCGGAAGATCATCGGCGGCAAGTTCATCGAGGTCTTCGAGCGGGAGGCCGGAAAGGTCAAAGCGGACTTCCTGGGCCAGGGCACGACCTACCCCGACGTCATCGAGAGCAGCGGCATCGGCGGCGCCATCCTGGTGAAGTCCCACCACAACGTGGGCGGCCTGCCAGAGCGCATGCGCATGCAGCTGGTGGAGCCCTTGCGGGAGCTGTTCAAGGACGAGGTGCGGGCCACGGGCCTGGCCCTGGGGCTGCCCCAGGAGATGAACCAGCGGCACCCCTTCCCCGGCCCCGGCCTGGCGGTGCGCCTGCCGGGCACCATCACCCGGGAGCGGGTCACCATCCTGCAGAATGCCGACGCCATCTTCCTCCAGGAGCTGCGGCAGAGCGGCTGGTATGCCCGCACCAGCCAGGCCTTCGCGGTCCTGCTGCCGGTCCAGACCGTGGGCATCATGGGCGATGAGCGCACCTACGAGGCCATCTGCGCCCTGCGGGCCGTGACCAGCGAGGACTTCATGACCGCCGACTGGGCGCGGCTGCCCCACGAGCTGCTGGAAAAGATCGCCCAGCGCATCGTCAACGAGGTGAAGGGCATCAACCGGGTGCTCTTCGACATCACGTCAAAGCCGCCCGCCACCATCGAGTACGAGTAATGGCGAAGCGCATCGAGCCCAACCGCAAGTCCGTGAAGGATGTGCTGGAGGACCTGCTGGCGGGGCACCGGGAGGCGGCCTTCAGCGGGCCTGAGCCTGCCTTGAAATACCTGCGCCGTACCTTGGAGGGGCAGGCCAGCCTGCCCAATGCCGTGAAGGCCGTGGCCCAGGATCTGGCAGCGGATGCCCTGGCTCGCCTGGGCCAGTGGGAGGCCTGCACCGAGGCCGTGGCGGGGGTCCTGGGGCACCTGCCGGAGCTGGAAGCGGCCTTTCCCCACGAGTACCGGCGGCTGCTGGAGGGACTGACCTGCTTCGAGCGGGGCATCCAGGCCCGCAGTGAGCTGGGGGACTTCCATGGGGCCCTGGAGCTCTGCGAGCGGGCCATCGCCCTGGACCTGGGCGCGCACTACTCCGCCAAGCGGGACTCCCTGGAGTGGGCCCGCTAGGAGTGCCTTGCCTAGGCTAAAGTGCGGGGCAGGGGCAACCGTTACAAGGGAAGACTGGGGTGGCGATGGCCGGTGAGTTCCAGGTGGTTCCTGATCGGACCGGGATCCTGATCGTGGATGATCTGGCCATCATCCGGCTATCCCTGAACAAGATCCTGACCAAGGCCGGCTACCGCTGCCGGGAGGCGGCGGACGTGCCGGCGGCCCTGCAGATCCTCCGCGAAGAGCACATCGACCTGATCCTCTGCGACATCCAGATGCCCGGAGCCTCGGGCCTGGACCTGGTGCGGTGCATCCAGCCGCTCATCCCGGAGACCTCCGTGCTGATGGTCAGCGGCCTGGAAGACACCCAGACCGCCATGGAGTGCCTCCAGCAAGGGGCCTTCGGCTATGTCCTCAAGCCCTTCCAGCCCCGGGAGATCCTGGTCCAGGTGAATGCGGCCCTGCGCCGACGGATGCTGGAGATCAGCCACCGGGACCGGGAGTCCCAGCTGGCCCGCAAGGTCCGGGAGCAGACCCTGGAGATCCGGGCCAGCCGGGAGGAGATCGCCTTCCGCCTGATTGCCGCCAGCGAGCAGCGCGACAACGAGACCGGCATGCATGTCCGGCGCATCGGCCTCTTTGCCGCCGAGCTGGCGCGGCTGCATGGCCTGGAAGAGGAGGCCGTGGACACCATCCAGTCGGCAGCGCCCATGCACGACATTGGGAAGATCGGCGTGCCCGATGCGATCCTCCAGAAGCCCGGAACCCTCACCGAGTCCGAGTGGGTCATCATGAAGATGCACACCACCATGGGGGCTACGATCCTGAAGGGCTCCACCGTGCCCTTCATCCAGATGGGGGCCCGCATCGCTCTGGGTCACCACGAGAAGTGGGACGGCAGTGGCTACCCCTTCGGCCTGCGCCGCCGGGAGATCCCTCTGGAGGCGCGCATCACGGCCCTGGTGGATGTCTACGATGCCATCAGCAACCGCCGCCACTACAAGGCCTCCTGGCCCGAGGAGCGGGTAGTGGACGAGCTCCGGCGCGGGGCGGGCCGGCACTTCGACCCGGCCCTGGTGGAACTGTTTCTGGCCAACCTCACCCTGTTCCGGGCCATCCTGGCCGCCAACCCGGATGACCCGAGGGCGGACTTCAGGATTCCCGAACTGGAGGCAGAGGGCCCGGAGGAACCCGCCTAGGCGGGTTCCTGGGACTTGGCGGCGGCGGCAGCGTCCAGCTTGGGGCTGCGGTTGATGGTGAACTCGCCCAGCATCATGGGCACCGCGGCCTTCAGCATGATCGTGAAGACCAGGAAGCCGAGGGCGAAGATGCCTGCGGCCACGGAGATCTCGGTGGCGGAGGGCGTGTAGACATAGATCTCACCCAGGGCGTCCGGGGTCAGGCCGGGGATGATGAGGCCCATGCCCTTCTCGATGTAGACGCTGGCATAGATGAGCACGCAGCCGATGTTCAGGGTCACCCAGTTGGTGCGGGTCTTGGGCACCAGGAAGAGCAGGAAGGCGATGGCACCGCAGATGATGGAGGCCCAGGCGTAGGGCACCAGGGTGTTGTGGCCCTTGACGCCGAACAGCAGGTACTGGAAGTAGACCATGTGCTCGGTGCCGGAGTAGAGCTCCTTGAAGGACTCGGCGGCGGTCAGGAACAGGTTGAACCCCATGGTGTAGGCCATGAGCTCGGCGATCTTGAAGATGGCCTCGTCCTTGATGGACAGCTTGGTGGTCTTGCGCAGGATCTGGAGCAGGATGAGCAGGATCGCCGGGCCCGAGCAGAACGCCGAGGCCAGGAAGCGCGGGGCCAGGATGGCCGAGTTCCAGAAGGGGCGCGAGGCCAGGCCGTTGTAGAGGTAGGCGGTGCAGGTGTGGATGCTCACGGCCATGGGGATGGACAGCAGCACCAGGGGAAGCACCAGGGCCTTCTTGTAGTGCTTCTCCAGGTAGGAGCTGAAGAGCAGGTAGGTCACCACAAACCAGTTGAGCAGCAGGTAGATAT
>CAIMFT010000108.1 GCA_903840385.1 uncultured Holophagaceae bacterium | reverse complement strand
TCGATGTGGCGAGGCAGCTTGAAGTTGGCCAGGCGGGTGCGGCAGTGGGCCACCAGCTCCTCGGCGGTGAGGGTGGCGCCGGGCTTGAGGGTGACGAAGGCCTTGGGCACCTCGCCCCACTTCTCATCGGGCACGGCGATGACGGCGCACTCCATCACGGCCGGGTGGGAGACCACGGCCTGCTCCACCTCGATGGTGGAGATGTTCTCGCCGCCGGAGATGATGATGTCCTTCATGCGGTCCCGCAGCTCGATGGAGCCATCGGGGTGGCTCACACCCAGGTCGCCGGAGTGGAACCAGCCGCCCTTGAAGGCCTTGGCCGTCGCTTCCGGGTCATTGTAGTAGCCCATCATCACCACGTTCCCACGCATGACCACTTCGCCCATGGTGGCGCTGTCCGCAGGGACATCCCGCATCTCGTCATCCACGATGCGGACCTCGCCGGCACAGACATTGGCCATGCCCTGGCGGGCACGGAACTCGGCCTGGTCGGCGGGGGACATGGCCTCCAGGCCCGGGGGTGGCACGTTGATCGTGAAGGGTCCATAGACCTCGGTCAGACCATAGACATGGTCCAGGTGGAAGTTCAGCTCGGACATGCGGGTGATGAGCGTCGGGGAGGGCGGGGCGCCCGCTGCGAAGAGCCGCACGGGCTTGACCAGCGTGTGGGCGGCGGGATCGTTCATGAGCATGGTGCAGACCGTGGGGGCCGCGCAGAAGTGGGTCACGCCCGTGTCGAACAGCTCCCAGGTGGGGCCGGGCTCGATCTTGGGGATGCAGACGCTCTCGGCGCCCACGGCCACGACGCCCCAGGTGAAGCACCAGCCGTTGCAGTGGAACATGGGCAGGGTCCACAGGTAGCGCGACTCGAGCTGCATGCGGTGGTCCAGCACCATGGCCAGAGCGTTGAGGTAGGCCCCCCGGTGGTGGTAGACCACCCCCTTGGGCCGGCCGGTGGTGCCGGAGGTGTAGTTGATGGTGATGGGCTCGTCCTCGCTCTCCAGCACCAGCGCCACGGGCGCCTCAGAGCCCTTGGCCAGCAGGGCCTCGAAGTCAGGGCCCAGCACCACGCGCTGGATGGTCGGCGGCACCAGGGCCAGCGTGGGGAGCAGCTCCGGGGACACGAAGACCTTCGTGGCACCGCAGTGCTCGATGATGTAGGCCACCTCGTCCTGGTTCAGGCGGGTGTTGATGGCCACCAGCACGCCCCCGGCGAGGGGGACAGCGGTGTGGGCGATGAGGAGCGGCTCGGAGTTGAAGGCCAGGAAGGCGATGCGGTCGCCCTTCTTCAGGTCATCGGCCCGCAGGGCAGAGGCGAACCGCCGCGTCCGGGCCCGGGTCTCACGCCAGGTGTAGCGCCGGTCTCCGTCGGTCACCGAGGTCCGGTCCGCATAGACCTCGCCGGCCCGCTCCATGAAGTGAATGGGCGAGAGCTCCTGCCGATAGACCTTGGGGGCAGGTGGGGTGGCCGGGGCTGGGGACTGGGGTGACCGCATGGGAGCGTCTCCTGGGGGACCGGTGCCGGGTGGGCAGTGGGTGGGAAATAGAAAGGGGATAGACCTATAAACAATGCCACAAAATGGCCCGATCGGCGCAGCTGACCCCCCCCCAGGGGCAGCTCGGCAGGCCCTGGCAGTGCTGTTCGTGGGCCTGGGCTACTTCCCTTCCAGCCAGGCCTGCATGGTGCCAGGCTTCTGGAAGCCCAGGATGCGGCGCAGCTCCCGGCCCTCAGCGTCCAACAGGAGCACCGTGGGATAGCTGCGGATCTGCAGCTTGGTCGCCAGGTCCTTGCGCTTGGCATCGGTGTCGATGCGGATGGCCACGGCATTGGTGGCGATCCAGGCCTTCACGGAGGGGTCCGGCCAGGTCTTTTCGTCCAGCTCCTTGCACTGGGCACACCAGTCGGCGTAGATGTCCACCAGGACCACCTTGTGCTCGGCCTTGGCCTTGGCGAGGGCGGCCTCCAGGTCCTGCTCGAGCCAGCCCTTGTTAGCCGAATCGCCTTCGACGATTCGGCTGTTGGAAGTGCCTAGGAGGGTGATGCTGAGAGCGGCTTCGGTGGCGCGGATGCCCAGGAGGACGGCCAGGACCAACAACAAGACTGCCGCACCCCGGCGGAGCTGAGCCACCAATCCGGCAGCGGACTCGAAGGCACCGAAGACCGCCGCACCGGTGAGGAGGACTGCGGACCACAGGGCAAAGTTCGTCCACTCCGGAACCACCAGGCGTACGTTCCAGGCAGCGAAGCCCAGGACCACCAGGCCCATGCCCTGCTTGAAGCGGGTGAGCCAGTCACCGCTGCGGGGCAGCGCCGCCGAGAAGGTGCCGACCACCAGGAACAGCACGCCCATGCCCAGGGCAAAGACGAAGAGCTGCAGGCCTCCCAGCCACACATCCCCCTGCTGGGCGATGGCCACCAGCACGGCGCCGATGACGGGTCCCACACAGGGCGCCGACAGCGGCCCCAGGGCCAGGCCCATGAGGAAGGCCCCGCCGAAGCCCTTGCGGGTGCCGTCCCCCTGGAGCTTCGCCGCCAGGCCCGAGGGCAGGGCGATCTCGAAGGCGCCCAAGAGGGACACGGCGAAGGCCGCGAAGAGCAGAGACACCGGGATCAGGAAGCCTGGCTTCTGCGCGAAGGCCCCAAAGGCGGCACCGCTCCGAGCGGCCAGCACCCCCAGGGTGGTGTAGGTCACAGCCATGCCCAGCACCAGCGTGCCGGAGAGCGCGAAGCCCTTGGCCTTGCCCCCGCCCTTGGCACCGATGATGGCCATGGTGATGGGGATCATCGGGAACACGCAGGGCGTCAGCGAAGCCCCCATGCCGGCCAGGAACACCAGAAGCAGAGACAGCAGCAGCCCCGACCGCTCCGGTGCGGGTGCAGGCGTGGACGGTGCCGACGGTGCGGCCACGACCGGAGCCACCTCTGCTTTCATGCCTGGTTCGGTTTTTTCTATCGGCAATACTGGCGCGCCTTTCGCCAGTATTGCCGCAGGAATCTCGCTCGCCTTGACCGCAAGCGTCCTGGTGGTGGGCGGGTAGCAGACCCCACCCTCGCCCTCGGTGCAGGGCTGGTAGGTCACGGCGAGGGTCACGGTGCCACTGAGGCCCAGGCCTTGCAGGGGGATCTTCACCTGGCCATGCCAAATGCCATCACCCAGCTCGTCCTGGTCTGGCGTCGGCGGCAGCGGGCCGACCTTGAGGGTGCCGGGACCGCCTTTCTTGGCGACGGCCATGAAGGAGGCCTTGAGGTGGGCGCCCGGCGGCACACCGACCACCACCGCTCCCTTCTCATAGCGCACACCCACATCCTTGGTGGGATCGAAGCTGGCGTCTGCCCGCTGGGCCCAGCCCGCCACTGCGCTGCAGAGGCTGAGGGCAAGGGTGAGGAGCATGCGCATGGAGCCTCCGGGCTGGAACCCTCCATGGTATGACGATCTGCGCCTTCCGCCGGGGCAGACCATGCCCTAGCCTGGAACGATGCCCGAAACGCCCACCTTGCCCTGGTTCCAGACCCTGCTGGCCCGCCTCCGCACCCACTTCGCCGAAGAGCCCTTCCCCCGGGACTCGGCCCATGACCTGGGGCACATCCTGCGGGTGGCCCACCTGGCCCAGGTCATGGCCCGCGAGGAGGGGGCGAATGTCCAGGTCTGCGTGGCTGCAGCGCTCCTGCACGACCTGGTCTATCGGCCCAAGAACCACCCGGAGTCGCCCCTCACGGCCCAGATGGCGGCGGACCTGGTGCCCCGCTGGTGCCGGGCGACCCCGGGCCTGGAGGCCGTTGCGGAGCAGGTCTCGGCGGCCGTGGCCACCCACAGCTGGAGCGGCGGCGGCGCCCCCGCCAGCCTGGAGGCCAAGGTGGTCCAGGATGCCGACCGCCTGGAGGCCCTGGGCGCCGTGGGCGTCGCCCGGGTCTTCGCCACCGGCGCCAGCTTCGGCGCCAGCCTCTGGCACCCAGAGGATCCCTGGGCGCTCGACCGGCCCTTGGACGACAAGGCCTGGAGCCTGGACCACTTCGAACGCAAGCTCCTGAAGCTGGCCGAGGGCATGAAGACCCCCGCCGGCCGCCGCCGCGCCGCCGACCGCCAGGCCGCCATGGTGGCGTACCTGGGCGCGCTGAGGGCGGAGCTGGGGTAGGGGCTATTAGCTGTCGGCTATTAGCTGTCGGCTATCAGCTATTAGCTGTCGGCTAAAGCACGCAACAACGCCGGAGCGGGGCTGGCCCCCGCAGTAGCTGACAGCTGACAGCTGATAGCCGTTAGCCCCTCAAAAAAGCACGCAACAACGCTGGAGCGGGGCTGGGACAGGATTGGCTGTCGGCTGTCAGCTATCAGCCATCGGCTAAAGCACGCACCGACGCTGGAGCGGGGCTGGCCCCCGCAGTAGCTGATAGCCGATAGCCGATAGCTGACAGCCGACAGCCAAAAGCTATACTGTCCCCCCATGCCTTTGACCCTCTCCCTGCGCCGCCGCTTTGTGGCCGACCACTTCCATGACCTGCCTGGGTTCCAGGAGGACCGGCACGGACACAACTGGGAGGTGGAGGCCAACGTGGCCCTGGTGGATCCTGCCGGGGAAGCGCCCTTTGCGGCGGCCCTCGACGCCTGGGTCGCTGGCCTGGACTACCGTCTGCTCAACGACTTGCCGGGCCTGGCCGGGCGGAACCCCACCGCCGAGGTGCTGGCGGAAGTCGCCTTCCTCCACCTCCGGGAAGCGGCCCTGCAACCCACCTCGGTGAAGGTGCGGGAGAAGGCCAACTACTGGGCTCTCTGCCGCCTCGACGGCTCGCTGTGAGGCTCCGTGCGGCCGCACTGCCGCTGCTGCTCCTGGTGGCCTGCGGACGAGAGCAGGCGCCAGAGCCCAAGCCCCCCGCAGCGGTGGCACCAGCCCCGACGCTGACCCCCTGGAGCTGGCACCCCTTGGGCAGCTGGGCGGTCATCGAGGGGGAGGTGGACCGGGACACGGAGCTGCGCCTGGAGGGCTCCTCCATCCGGGAGCGCCGCTTCGCCGAGCTGGGCCCGGTGCGCTGGGAGTTCCTGCGGCCACCGGAGGGGCAGACTGCCATCCTGCTGACAGGAGAGGGCGTGGAGCTGGCCCGCTTCACCTTCAGCACCACCCCCGCCAGTGCCCCCCCGAAGGCGGCTGGGGCGCCCCCTGCGCCCCTGCCCACACCTGCGCCCACCCCGGTCCCGAGCCGGCCGACACCACCGCTGCCGCAGCCCAGCACCCGCAGCGAAGCCCGCCTGCCCAGCACCCCGGTGCCGCCCCTGGCTGCGCGCACGCCGCAGACCCTGCCCCGCACGGACCAGGCGCCCGCCGCCCGGCCTGCACCGCCCCTGCCACCGGCCCGGGCCCGGGCCGAGACCTTCCTGCATAGCACCCCGGTGCCGCCCCTG
>CAIMFT010000107.1 GCA_903840385.1 uncultured Holophagaceae bacterium | reverse complement strand
GGCTGTCCGGGTGCAGGAGGTCGGGAATGTGCTTGGTGAGCAGCTCGTCGCGAGAGTAGCCGGTGATCTTGCAGGCGGCCTGATTCACATCCAGGTAGGCTCCGCTGTCATCGGTGATGAAGACCCCATCCGGGGCGTTCTCCACGTAGCCGCGGTGGCGCTCCTCGCTGGCCCGCAGAGCCTCCTCCGTGAGGAAGTGCCGCTCCAGCTCCAGGAAGGCGAGGCCCACCACCATGAATGCCAGAGGATAGCCAAACAGGATGATCGGCCCCCAGCGCTGCAGCGTCTCGAGCCGAAGGCCGCCGGGTAGCGACAGCAAGAGAGCCAGCATGACCACATGGATGGCCAGCCCCAGGGTCAGCAGGGTTAGAGGTCCAACGCGCTCCTTCCTGCGCTGGCGGAAGTAGTAGCCACCGATGCCCAGTAACGAGCTTTCCAGGATGACCAGCACCCCCATGAGCGCCCCTGGTCCCCCGATCTGGATGCGATAGGTAGCCGCCATGGTGGCCGCGATGCCTGCGACGAGGGGCCCCCCGAAGAGACCGGCAATGCCAAGCACGATGGAGCGGCCGTCGAAGATGAGGCCCGGCTGCTGGATGACCGGGGTGGACATCCCTACCAGGGTGGCGGCGCCGAAGAGGAGGCCCATCAGCAGGGTATAACTCGACCCCCGGCGCAGGAACCAGCGCAATAGCAACCCGCTGAGCAGACTCAGGCTGAGCAGCAGGGAGAAGTTGTGGATAAGGGCCAAGGGGACCATGAGGGTTCTCGAACTTCGGGGGGCTTGGGCCTCATCGACAGGCGAGGTATTGGTCCTGAATCCAGATTGCCTTGAGGCTACCGACCGGGTAAGGACCATGGCGGTAGGGCAACTGCCCTTAGTTTCTGGAACCACATCACCCTGCCGCCGATGATCTGCTTGATTGCCCAGGAGCTTTCATTACACTGAGGTGTGTAATTGCCTTCAAGGCCCCCGTGACCAGTCTTGCCGTACCCATTGCTGAAGACCGCACCCTGCTCGGCTTGGCCGAGGCGGGAGAACTGGCTGGGCTGTTTGAGGTGCTGGCTTCCGCCACGCGGGTGCGCCTGCTGCACGCACTGATGACCCTGGATGATCCCTGCATGTCCGAGCTGGCTGCTGCCGTCGGGATGAAGGCGCAGGCCGTGTCCAACCAGCTGCGAAAGCTGGTGGACCTCGGCATCCTGGACACGCGCCGGCACGGCAACCACATCCACTACCGCCTCGTGGAACCCAGCGTGACGAGGCTCCTGGACCAGGGCCTGTGCATCAACCGGGAACAGCCGCTCCGCAAGCGGGGGTCCTCATGAGGCGCTGGATAGCCATCCTACTCCTCTGCCTGGCCGGCGCCTTCCTGAGCGCTGCTGGTGTGGATGAGTGTGCCACCTCGCCAGACGAAGCCTGTGCGCCCATCTGCCACTTGCTCTGCTCGGACGGCTGCGCGACGGTTCCGGTGCCTGAGCCGCCGGTGGCCCCCAGCCCCGATCCCCTGCCCCGACTTGTCTTCACGGTGAGCCCTCCATTGCGGCCGCTCCTTCGAACAGTGGAGCCAGAGATCACCCCTCCTCGGGGGTAGGACAGAGTCCGCTTCTGGAACTCGTCGGGCGCAGCCCTGCCCGAACCACCGTCCATTCCGAGGAAACCCATGCGTCGTCTCCTGATCGGGGCCCTGCCCTGCCTCTTGCTGGCTCAAGTTCCCGCCAGCCCACCTTTATCCCCAGGCCTCACCTTCGAGGGCATCCTCAGCCGTGCGAAGCCTGGCCTTGAGCAGCTCAGGCTGACAACATGGCTGGCCGAGCGGAGCCGTGAAGTGGCTGGCAGTGCGGGGTTCCTCCGGGAGGGGCCGACCATTGGCCTGACTACCGGCCCCCGCCGAGCGGCGGGACTGCCAGGGACTTCGGACCAATCTGCGGACGTGGATCTGCCCCTCTTCCTGTTGCCGGGTACCCGAGGCCGTCTGGTGAAAGCTCTCGACCAGGCCGATCCTCTGCTGCGGGAGGCCGCTCGCCGGGAGAGCCTCCTGCGCCTGCGCCAGGCCTACCTGGACGCCTGGCTGGAGCAGCAGGTCGCGCACCTTCGCCAGCAGGACCTCCAGACCGTGGAGGTGTGGCTGAAGGCGGCGCGGGTCCGGCTGGACTCGGGTGCCGACCCAGCCTTTCAGGTCGCCCTGGTGGAGGGCGAGATCCTGAAGGCTCAGCTGGAGCTGGCAGACAGCAGGCGCCGCGCTGCCACCGCATGGACCACCCTACGCAGCCAGACCGACCTTCCGGAGCAGTCGGTCCCCCTGGCAGAACCAGGAGCCCTGGCTGACCAGGCGTCCGGGGACCTGTTCAGCAGGTATCAGGCGGCACCCCTCCGCCAGGCCCTGAGCGCGCGCCTGGAGGTGGAGCGTGAGAACCTCCGGCACCGGGAGGCCCTGGGCCTCAGCCGCTGGTCTCTGCGGGGCTCCTTCGCCAAGGAAGGCGAGGACCGCATCGCCAAGGTAGGCATGGCCTATCGCTTCAGCCGCCCAGGTGAGGTCGCGGCCGTTCGGCGCGAGACTGAAGCCGGCTTGGCCAGCCTTCAGCGCGAGCTTGAGCTGGCCCTGGCAGAGCTGGACGGCCGGTTCCAGGCTGCGGAGGAGCGCCTCCAGCTGCTCGGTGGCAGCGCACCCAGGCGCTCCTTCCAGCCGGCTATCGAGGCCGTGGGGCTGCGCCTCCAGTCCGGGCGGGAGCGCCCTTCTGATGCTCTGCCCATTCGGCGTCAGCTGCTGGAGGCCGAGGTTGCGGGCCTTAGACGACAGCACGCGCAGCACTTCATCCAGGCGGAACTGCAGGCGCTCACCGAAGGAGTTACCCCATGAACGTTGTGACCACGCTTACCCTGCTGACCGTCCTGCTTGCTGCCACCGGCTGTGGCAGAGACAAGCCTGCGATGCAGCTCACGGAAGGGCATGAAGGGCACGGGGGACATGCCTCAGGGAACGGCTCGTCGCCCAAGGTCCCGCTGAAGGAGATCCGTGGCCTACGGCTCATGCAGGTCCCGGAGTCGCGTCGCGAGGGGGCCTGGTACCCAGCGGAAGCCACCGGCGATGAAGGGGCCCAGGTCATTCTTTCGGCGCCGGTCAGGGGCATCCTGTCGGGTCTCCTGGCCTCGCCAGGGCGCCCCGTTGCGCAAGGCACCGTCCTGGCGGTGGTGCAGAGTCCGGAGCTCGCCCGCCTCAAGGCCGACTGGCTCTCCTCCAAGGCCAAGCTCGAGCGGGCCGAGTCCGAGGCCGCCCGGGAAGTGACGCTCTACGAGGCCCAGGCTGGGAGTCGGCGGGAGCTGGAGGCCGCGCGCAGCGAGGTCGCCTCTGCCCGCGCCGATGAGGAGGCCAGCCGGCTGGCCCTGGAGGCGCGAGGGCTGCGGCCGGATCAGGCGGGAGCAACCTTCACGCTCAAAGCCCCGAAGGCCGGCGTTGTGGGTGCCTGGAAGGTCCAGGTGGGCCAGGGCATCGAAGCGGGTCAGGAGCTGGGGACTTTCCTTGGTGCCTTCGCCGCCTTGGCCAAGGTGGAACTCCCCCTCCCAGTGCCAGAAGCCTGGACGCCGGGGACGGTCACCAAGGTCCGCGCCAGCGATGGTCACCAGTGGCAGGGCCGCCTGGAGAGCGCGCCCATGGCCCTCTCCCAGGACACGCGCCGCCTCAACTACCGGCTGCGCCTCACTGGGGCTGCGCTGCCCATGGCCGGCACCCCTCTGGAGGTGTATGTCCCGCTGGCCCAGGGTGTGAGCCTGCCCCAGAGTGCCCTCCAGCAGATGGAAGGGGTCTGGGGTGTGTTCGTCGGGGAAGGCGATTTTGCTGTCTTTCGTGCCGTGAAACGAGGCGTGGAACTGGGCACCGAGGTGCTGGTGCTGGAAGGCGTGAAGCCGGGCGAGACCGTGGTGGCCGAAGGCGCCTACCTGCTGAAGGCCCTGCAGCAGAAGCGATCTGAGCCCGCAGAGGGAGGTGGTCATGGGCACTGATCTGACCCACCACCGCTCCCTGGTCCGACGGTGGTTTGACTGGATCCTCCCGCGTCGAGGCTGGGTGTTTGCGCTGTCCATGGTCTGGGCGGTTGCCGGCCTCCTGGCCTTCTTGAACCTGAAGCGGGACCTGTTTCCGGACATGAGCCTGCCCGTGCTCTCGGTGCTCATCCAGAGCCCGGGGCGATCAACGACGGAGCTTGAGCTGGCCGTGGCGCAGCCCACGGAGCAGGCCCTGGGCGGCATGCCTGGCGTTCGCCGGGTCACCTCCCAGGTGCTGCCGGAGCTCCTCCAGGTGGTTGTTACTTTCGAGAGCGACACCGACCCCTGGCGGGCGCGCCAGCTGGTCGCCGAGCGCCTGGGGACCGTCATGGGGGGCTTCCCAGCGGGTACCCGCCCGCCCCTACTCTCCAGCGCCTCAGGGCGGCTCCAGGAGCTCATGGAGGTGGTCCTGGAGGGCGAGAAGATCGACCCCCTGAAGCTGCGTGACCACGCAGAGCAGGTGCTGGTGCCACGGCTCCAGGCTGTGGCGGGTGTGGCGCGGGTTGAGCGCCTGGGGGGCCAGGAGCGCTCCCTGAGCATCATGCTCATCCCGGAACGCATGCGCACCCTGGGCATCGGGCTGGATCGTGTCATGACCGCGTTGGAAGAGAGCCACCAGGACCTGGCGGCGGGGGTTCTGGAGATCCAGGACAAGGGTTGGTTCATCACCGTGGGCAACCTGGCGGGGACCGCAGAGGAGGTCCGGCGCCTCCCCGTGCAGGGCCCCAAAGGCTTCGTCACCCTGGGGGAGCTGGCCGAGGTCCGCGAGGCCCCGGCCTTCCGGCGCGGCTTGGCTCGGCACGACGGCCATGAGGACGTCAGCCTGCGCATCGTCAAGCAGCCCACCGCGGCCTCTCTGGATGTGGCCGAAGGGGTTCGATCGGCCATCGGACAGCTGAAGCAGGAGCTCCCCAAGGGCATGCTCCTGGAAGTGATCTACGACCAGGGCCGCCTCGTCACCAAGGCCCTGAACGGAGTGACCCTGGCCCTGCTCCTGGGAGGGCTCCTGGTGGCCGTTGTCCTGGTGGTGTTGCTCGGCAGCTTCCGCGGGGCCTTGCTCGTCCTGACCGTGCTACCCCTCGCCACCTTCGGCGCAGCCATACCTTTGCACTTGGCGGGCCTTGGCCTGAACGCCATGACGCTGGGTGGCCTGGCCATCGCCGTGGGCCTCCTGGTGGACGCCGCCGTGATCATGGTCGAGAACCTGGCTCATCGCTTGCACCACCACCAAGATGATGTGGAGCCTCGGCGCGTGGCGCTGACCCGCGCCTCCGCTGAAGTGGCTGGGCCGATCCTCACGGCGGTGCTGGTGATCCTGGCGGTCTTCATCCCCCTCCTCTCCATGGGCGGGGTGGCCGGGAAGCTCTATGCGCCCCTGGGGGCGGCCGTGGCCTCGGCCATGACCATCAGCCTCATCCTTAGCTTCACGCTGGTTCCGGCCTTGGTGGATCGCTTCCTGCCCCCGGGCGTCAGCCTGGAGGAGCCGAAGCTTGTAGTGGCCATCAAGGCCGTCTATCGCCCGACCCTGGACTGGGCCATGGCCCACGGCCCCCTGGTGATGGCCCTCGCCTTCGCCGTGACGCTGCCCAGCATCTGGCTGGCCCTGCGACTTGGGTCCAACTTCCTGCCGGCCCTGGATGAGGGCGCTTACATGCTTCTGTCCAAGCTGCCAGCGGAGTCCAGCCTGGACGCCGTGGACCAGGCCAACCTTCAACTGGATGAGCGGCTGAAGGTTATTCCTGGCGTGCATGCGGTCTACCGGCGCAGCGGGCGGGCCGAAGTGACCGAGGATCCGTGTCCCATCACGGACAGCGAGATCATGGTGATCCTCGAGCCCAACGCCCAGGAGAAGGTGGTCGAGCAGCAGCTGCTGGCCGTGGCCGAGGCCATGCCGTTTCCAGTGGAAGTGAACACCCCCATGCAGGAACGCATTGCGGAAGGCATCGGCGGGACGCCTGCAGACATCCAGGTGAAGCTCTTCAACCGTGACCTGGTGGCGCTGCAAAAGGCGATCCCGGACCTGCAAGAACGCCTGGGGAAAGTGTCGGGCGTCAGAAGCGTCACGCCCGACACGCCGGCCCCGATGCCGCGGTGGCGGGTGGTACCCGACGACGAGGCGCTGCGCCGTCTGGAGGTTCCCCGGATGCTGGTTTCCAGAACCCTCCGCGCCGCCCTCCAGGGCCTGCCCTCGGAGGCCCGCTATGAAGGCCCCCAGCGAATCGAGCGCGTGGTCCACTACCCCAACGATGGCCAGGTGAGCCCGCAGACCCTCAAGAACACCCCCCTGGTGCTCGACGACGGCCGGGTCATCTCCCTGGGCCAGGTGGTGGTCTTCCAGGAGGCCTTGACCCCGACCCTGATCCGGCGAGAAGGCGGTCAGCGCCGGATCGGACTGAATGTCCGCACGGATGGCGACCTGAGCAGCGCTGCCAAGGGCATCGAGTCGGCCCTGGCCAAGACGAAGCTGCCGGAAGGCACCTTCGTCTCCCTGGGCGGCAAGATCGAAGAGGCCCGCGAGACCCAGCGCCGCCTCTGGCTGGCCATCGGCGCGGCCATGGTGCTGGTGGTCGCCCTGCTCTACCTAGCCCTGAAGCAGTGGCGCGAAGTGTTCGTGGTGCTGGCCACCCTGCCCAATGCCTTTGCGGGGGCCCTGCTCGCCCTCTGGCTCTCGGGGGAGACCTGGAACATCAGCTCCATCGTTGGGCTGATCGGGCTCTTTGGCGTGGCGGTGCAGAACAGCCTGGTGCTGATCACCCAGGCGAAGGGCCTCAGAGCAACGGGAATGCCCTTCCAGGAGGCCCTGCGCGAGGCCAGCCTGGGCCGGGTCCGTCCCAAGCTGATGACCGCTGGGGCAGCCATTCTCGGGCTCCTGCCCATGCTCTTCGGCTTTGGCGGATCGGAGTTGGAGCGACCCCTGGCCGTGGCCATGGTGGGCGGCCTCACCACGAGCACCCTATTCACCCTGCTGGCCCTGCCGAGCTTCTATGCCTGGGTTGAACACATCCGGTCAGAGTGACGTTCGGCCCAACAAAACCGCCGGGGATGCAGGGGCAAGCCCATCATCCCCGGCACGGCCATTCGCGGGGGCCTCGCCCCGATGGGGCTGCTCGTCAGTCTCTTAGGGCATGCCGACCAGATCATGGGCCACGCAGTGGGGCTTGGCCTTCGCCATGG
Organism: uncultured Holophagaceae bacterium; assembly: GCA_903840385.1. Lineage (GTDB taxonomy): Bacteria > Acidobacteriota > Holophagae > Holophagales > Holophagaceae > Geothrix. Next base: position 586 of record CAIMFT010000107.1, on the reverse strand, counting down.
TGTTCACGTAGTTGATCACGTTCACGCGGGTGCCGGCGGGGGCGTCCAGGAACTGGAGCTCAGCTTCGACGGTCCCGGGCTTGCCGGACTCGTTGCTGTGTACCTGGATGACCTTGGCGCCGGTGGCACCCATGGAGAGGGCCTGACTGATCAGCTCCAGGCCTTCGAGCTGGGAGTGATCCACCAGGCTACCAACGAAGTCCCGGGGGACCTGGATGCGGCAGCCGTCGGGGCCCAGGTTCAGCACGGGGACGTTGTCGTAGGACTTTCCGCCGAACTGGAAGCGGGCGCTGCACTCGCGCTTAACAAAGACTCGGGGGTTGCCAGTGATGCTCATCTGAGACTCCTAGGGGTGGCGCTTGGCCAGTGGTTGCAAGGGTTCTTGGGGTGCCGGGTGTTCCGACATGGGTTAGTTTCGGTTGCCCGGTCCACCTGAACCAACGGAATGAACTGATACTAAATATCGAGATTCTCGATGGGAGCTCTGTGGACACTCGGACCCTCCTCACTTTCAGCACGGCGGCCCGCACCTTAAGCTTCACCAAAGCCGCCGCCACGCTCAGCTACGCCCAGTCGAGCGTCACCT
>CAIMFT010000106.1 GCA_903840385.1 uncultured Holophagaceae bacterium | reverse complement strand
GGTCTACACCGCCGGCAACTTCATCCAGGCCACGGATGACACCCCCTACTTCCAGCTGGGTGAGCACACGTACGGCAAGCCCATCCTGGACCGGGTGATCACCCCTGCGAGCTCCCTGGAAGACTCCATGAAGGCCGTCTGCGTCTCCATGGACTCCACCATCCGTAGCAACCTCTCCGTGGGCATGCCCCTGGACCTGGCGGTCATCGAAAAGAATGCCCTCACCTTCCGGGTGCAGCGGCGCATCGAGCGGACGGACCCGCACTTCTCCGCCATCTCCGACAGCTGGGCCAAGGCCCTCAGCCACGGCTTCGAAGCCCTGCCCAACCTGCTGGATCCCCCGCAGGCCTGAGGCCGTGGGCTAGCGTCTTTGTTGCGATAAAACGGCTCACTGCCAAGGCCAAACCACACGAGACGCAGGGTCAGCGCTCGGCCCGGATCTCCGCCACCAGGTCCAGGGGGAAGCGCCTTCCGGCTTGGGCATCGTCCAGGCAGGTGAGCACCAGGCTGGAGCGCAGCGGCGCAGCGGCCAGCTCGGCCCGGGTGCGCCAGTGGCAGGCCAGGATGTCCGGGTCCTCTGGTACAGCCTCGGCGGTTGCAGGCACGGTGCCCAGGAAGCAGAGGCGGAAGTAGTCCCGCCCATTGGCGGCCCGCAGCGGGTAGATGCCCACCAGGGCCTCCGGCGTGAAGTCCAAGCCGGTCTCCTCGCGGGTCTCGCGAATCACCGCCGTGAGCACGTCCTCACCCGGGTCCACATGGCCCGCCGGCTGGTTCAGCACCCGCTCGGGCGACACACCATCGGTCTCTTCCACCACCAGGAAGCGACCCTCCCGCTCGATGATGGCTGCGACCGTGAGGGCCCAGCCGCTAGAAGAGAAGGAAGAAGCCATTGGCGAAGTAGACCAGCCCCACCACGCCCACAGCAAGGCCTGCGAAGTAGATGGGCTTTTTCTTGAGCAGGGCGGCGATGGAGGAGAGCAGGATGCCGATCTGCAGGAAGATCACCGCCAGCCCGAAGGGGGCCCCATGCCGCAGGGCATCGTCCCGCTCCTGCTCGAGGGCCCGGGCCTTGGTCATGATCTCGGCCTTCTCCCCGTCGTACTTGATGACCTTCTTTTCCGCATCGGCCAGGGCCTTCTCCAGGATGGGTGCGCTGGCCCGGGGGGCGAGCTCGAGGTCCCGCTTCAGGCGCAGGGCCTCCACCTCGTAGAGGTTGCCCTTGATGCCCTTGGCCTGGTAGTGGGCCCACTGGTCCGAGGCCTGGTTCTGGCGCAGCACCGTGCGGGTGGAATAGCCCCCGCCCTTGAAGGTCGCCAGGGTGGCGCAGACCGCCAGGATCACCGTTGTCAGGGCCAGCAGGTTCAGCCAGCCTTCCTTCTTTTCTTCGGCCATGGGAATGAGCTCTCCTGACCTTAATTTACCATGCCACGACCTGCCCGCAGTTGACCGGGTTAGCAGCCGGCCTATGTTGGGTAGCGGAGTCGACCGGGAGGTGCGCCGTGTGCCGCAGTCCTCCACTGAGGAGCCGCAGGTCCAGCCTATCCAGACGGGCAGCCAAGGCCCGTTCCCCTGCCACCCCGCGCAATGGCTCGCCGGACAGTCTTCTGCGCTCCGGCGGAACCCAGGGAGGATTCCCATGCTCCATCGCAAGGCGCTCTGCGTCGGGATCAACCAGTACCAGTACTTTCCAGCGGTGCGTCTCCAAGGCTGCGTGAACGATGCCCTGGAGATGACAGCCCTGCTGAAGGACCTGCTGGGCTTTGCGGACTCCGACATCACCCTGCTGACCGACCAGGCTGCCACCAAGGCCAACATCATGCGGGCACTGAAGGGCATGGTGGACGACGCCCTGGCGGGCCGCATCAACCACATTGTCTTCACCTTTGCGGGCCATGGCACCCAGGTCCCTGACCTCAGCCCGGACGAGTTTGATCGCGCTGACGAGGCCTACTGTCCCTATGACCTGGCTCCCCTCGGCAGCCGCTGGGACCGGGACCGCCTCCTGGTGGACGATGAGCTGCACGACCTGCTGGTACAGCTCCCCTCCAGCGTGCTGCTGGAGCTCTTCCTGGACACCTGCCACAGCGGCCACGGCCTCGGGGCTGCGGATCTGCTCCTGGATCGGCGGCCCCGCTACCTGCCGCCGCCGTCGATCCCGGCCTACCGGGAGCTTGAACTCCGGCGGGCCCGACCGGCCCACCAGAAGCTTCTGGAAAAGGGCTTGTCCCACCACATCCTGTGGACCGCCTGCAAAGAAAGCCAGATCGCCGCAGAGGCCTGCTTCCAGGGCGACTGGCATGGCGCCTTCACCTGGCACTTCTGCCGGGAGGCCCGAGGCAGCGGCAACCACCTGTCCCGCGCGAAGGTACTGGCCAAGGTTCGCCTGGACCTGCGGGACAAATGCTTCACCCAGACGCCGCAGCTGGACTGCGAAGCCTTCACCCGCCACGAATCGCTGAAGGCCCTGCGGCTGCCGCCAGAGCTGATCCCCCTGCCCGCCGAGATGCCCACCTGATGACGGCATCGATTGCCAACAAACAAACACGGCGCCGCAAGGCGCCGTGTCATCTGAAACGCGCAGCGTTTCAGCCGAAGATGGAGCTGCCTAGTACCGGTACTGATCCGTCTTGTAGGGGCCTTCCATGGGCACACCGATGTACTCGGCCTGCTCAGGGCGCAGAGCGGTGAGGCGGGCGTTGAGGGTCTGCAGCTGCAGGCGCGCCACCTGCTCGTCCAGGTGCTTGGGCAGGGTGTAGACGCCAATGGGGTACTGGCCCCGCTTGGTCCACAGCTCGATCTGCGCCAGGGTCTGGTTGGCGAAGGAAGAGGACATCACGTAGCTGGGGTGGCCCGTGCCGCAGCCGAGGTTCACCAGGCGGCCCTTGGCCAGCAGGATGATGCGGTGACCGTCCGGGAAGATGACGTGGTCCACCTGGGGCTTGATCTCATCCCACTGGTACTGCTCCAGGCTGGCGACATCGATCTCGCTGTCAAAGTGGCCGATGTTGCACACGATGGCGTTGTGCTTCATGGCGGCCATGTGGTCGTGGGTGATCACCCGCAGGTTGCCGGTGCAGGTGACGAAGATGTCAGCCTGGCTGGCGGCCTCGTCCATGGTGACCACGCGGTAGCCCTCCATGGCGGCCTGCAGGGCGCAGATGGGATCGATCTCGGTGACCCACACCTGGGCGCTGAGGGCGCGGAGGGCCTGGGCACTGCCCTTGCCCACATCGCCGTAGCCGCAGACCACGGCGATCTTGCCTGCCACCATCACGTCGGTGGCGCGCTTGATGGCGTCCACCAGGGACTCGCGGCAGCCGTAGAGGTTGTCGAACTTGCTCTTGGTGACGCTGTCGTTGACGTTGATGGCCGGGATCTTGAGGTCGCCCCGCTTGGCCATCTCGTAGAGCCGATGGACGCCGGTGGTGGTCTCCTCGGTCACGCCCTCGATCTTGGCCAGCTGAGCGGCGTACCAGCCCGGATCCTGGGCCAGGCGGCTGCGGATGGAGGCGAAGAGCACGCGGGCCTCCTCGCTGTCCGGGTGGTCGAGGACGCTGCTGTCCGTCTCGGCCCGGGCACCCAGGTGCAGGAGCAGGGTGGCGTCGCCGCCGTCGTCGAGGATCATGTTGGCGCCGCCTTCGAAGTCGAAGATGCGGTGCGTGTAGTCCCAGTACTGCTCGAGGGTCTCGCCCTTGATGGCGAAGACCGGAGTGCCGCCGGCGGCGATGGCGGCCGCAGCGTGGTCCTGGGTGCTGTAGATGTTGCAGCTGGCCCAGCGCACCTGGGCACCCAGGGCGGCGAGGGTCTCGATGAGCACCGCCGTCTGGATGGTCATGTGCAGGGACCCGGCGATGCGGGCGCCCTGGAGGGGCTGGCGGTCCGCGTACTCCTTGCGGATGGCCATGAGGGCGGGCATCTCGCCCTCGGCAATGGCCATCTCCTTGCGGCCCCAGGGGGCCAGGGACAGGTCAGCAACAGTGAAATCAGTGGCAGCGGTGGTCAAAGGACCTCCTCGAGGGGCCGGGACGGCAAGGTGAACCCACCTCTTCGACCCGGTTCAGGGTTGAGGTGAGCGCCGTTCCTGGATGGCTGTGTCCGAGCCTCGGATCCCGCACAGCCGATCTGCCGGGTCCTGCAGCGCTCCTCGAACCCTTCCAGAATAAGCGGGCCGAGGCCCGCTGTCTGGTGGGTTTTTCAAGGTCCCCTCGAGGTGTCACCTCCACATTTTTTCTATCGAAATAATGACAACCGATAAAAGGAAACAAACAAAGGAGTTGGTTCATTTTGGAGTTTTCTTGTCATTTTTTCATGACATAAATTTCTCGCAGAGAAATTTATGTCCAGCAACTCCATCACTTAAAGAATGGCACAACCCTCGATTGGACTGGTCTGCCTGAAAGGAGGCAACCATGTTCAACCCCCTTCCCACCTGCGCCCTGGCCCTTGTGCTGGCGCTTCCCCTTGGCGCCGCCGCCACGGTCCGCTCCCCCCGGGCGCCCCAGCAGCCGGTCAACCTGAACACGGCCACGGTCACCGAGCTGATGCAGCTGCCCCGCGTTGGCCAGAAGACCGCCGAGCGCATCGTGGCCTTCCGCAAGCAGCACGGCGGCTTCCAGCGCACGGAGGAGCTGATGAACGTCAAGGGCCTCGGCGAGAAGGCCTACGCCCGCCTGAAGCCCTTCCTGGCCCTCTCCGCCGCGCCGAAGAAGTAGGGGGCGCCATGTTCCAAGGGGGTCGTCGTTTCTCCCAGCGGGGCACTTCCCTGCTGGAGCTCACCGCAGGCCTGGCCGTCTCGGCCATCCTCGGGGCCGTGGGCGTCCACCAGTGGGACGCCACCGGCGTCGACCTGCAGGCGGCCCACTACGAGATCCGGGGCAGCGTGGAGCAGGCCTTCACGCTGGCCCGGGCCCGGGGCACCAACGTCACGGTCGCCTTGGGTAAGCGGAACGGGGTGGGAGAGCACCTGCCGGTGCTGCTGAGCCGCCGGATCAAGTGGGGGAAGCCTGACAGCATTCCCCTGCCCCCCGGGATGGACACCCCCACGGTGGCCGCCACCACAGGCGAGGCCCACGCCATCATCACGGTCACGCCCCGAGGCACGGCCCTGGCCAGCTCCTGGTTCCTCAACGATGGCCGAGAGGCGCTCTGCATGCGCCTCTCCGGGCGGGGACACCTGCAGGTGCTCCGCTGGCGCCAGGACCGCAAGAAGTGGACGAGGGCGTGATGTCGGCCCCCACCGCCCTCCTCACCCAGGTCGCCCAGGTGGCCGCCCTCATCCTGCCGGGCTTCCTCAGCGCACCCCTCCGTCAAGCCGGTCAGGAGCTGCGGACCCGACTGGAGTTGGCGTTCCGGCTGGCCACCCTCCACCGCCGCCTGGTGGTGCTGGAACCCTCCCGCCGGGCAGGCTCCGGCCAGGTGGCCGTGCGGCTGCCCCGGGGGGTGCGCTGGGGCTGCCCCGCGAGCATCCCGCTCCCGCCCCGCCTGGCGACCACGGGCTGGGAAAGCAGGCGGCCCCGACCCATCACCGTCACCCCCGAGCATCGGGCCGCCGCCAACGTGTGGTTTGTCCATCATGGCCGCCAGGCCCTCTGCCTCTGCCTGGATCTGGCGGGCGGAGTGGTCCTCTTCCGCTACCGCCCCCTGCTGGGCACCTGGATCGAGTGCTAGGAGGCCTCATGCGAATCTGCGATCTCTCCCCCGACCAGCGCCCCCGCGAACGCCTCCTGGCGGGCCAGGGGGAGAGCCTCTCCGAGGGCGACCTCCTGGCCCTGCTCTGGGGCACCGGGCGCCGGGGTCAGAACGCCATGGAGCTCGCTCAGGGGGTGCTGGGCCGCACCGGCGGGCTCTCCGGCCTGGTAGCCCTGGGCCTGGACGGCTGGCTGGAGCAGCCGGGCCTGGGGCCGGCCAAGGCCGGTCAGCTGTGGGCCGCCCTGGAGCTCGTCCGCCGCAGCCAGCGTGGCGCCGAGCGCCCCCGCATCACCAGCCCCCGCGCCGCCGGGAGCTACCTGCTCCCTCGCTGCCAGGGCTGGACCGAGGAGCGCTTCGGCCTCCTGGCCCTCAATGCCAAGGGGGACCTGCTGGCCGAGCGCATCCTCAGCCAGGGGACCGCCACGGCCACCCTGATCAGTCCGAGAGAGTTCTTCCGGGAGGCCCTGCGCTACGGCGCCACCACGGCCCTGGCCTTCCACAACCACCCCAGCGGCGACCCTTCCCCCAGCCGCGAGGACACGCAGCTGACCCGCCGCCTGCAGGCCGCCGGGGAGTCCCTGGGCGTACCTCTGGCCGACCACATCATCGTGGGCCAGGAGACCTACCACTCCTTCCGGGCCGCCGAGGGCTGGGATCGGACGGTCTAAGTCAGAGTCGGGCCTGGAGCAGGGGCCGGAGGGTCGCCTGGGCCTCCAGGAGGGTGCGCTCCGTGGTGGGCCAGTCGATGCAGGCATCCGTCACGGAGCAGCCGTACTTCAGCTGCGTGAGGTCGCCGGGGATGGCCTGGTTGCCGGCCACCAGGAAGCTCTCCAGCATGAGACCCACGATGGAGCGGTTGCCGCAGGCGATCTGGTTCAGGCAGTCCCGCAGGACCAGCGGCTGCAGCTCGGGCTTCTTGCCGCTGTTGGCGTGGGAGCAGTCCACCACGATGTTGCCAGGCAGCTTGGCCTTGGCCAGGGCCTGCTCGGCCATGGCGATGCTCACGGTGTCGTAGTTGGGCCGGTCGCCGCCGCCCCGCAGCACCAGGTGCCCGTAGGCATTGCCCCGGGTGCGCACCACGGAGGAGCGCCCCTGGTTGCTCAGGCCCAGGAAGCTGTGGGGGCTGGCGGCGGACAGGATGGCGTTGATGCCCGTCTCCACCGAGCCGTCCGTACCATTCTTGAAGCCCACCGGGGTGGACAGGCCCGAGGACATCTCGCGGTGGGTCTGGGACTCCGACGTGCGGGCCCCGATGGCCGTCCAGGCGATGAGGTCGCCCAGGTACTGGGGGGCGATGGGGTCGAGGGCTTCGGTGCCGGCGGGCAAGCCCAGGCCATTGACCTCCAGCAGGAAGGCCCGCGCCTTCTGGAGCCCCTCCTCGATGTGGAAGGTGTCGTCCATTCGTGGGTCGTTGATGTAGCCCTTCCAGCCCGTGGAGGTGCGGGGCTTCTCGAAGTAGACCCGCATCACCAGCACCATCGTGTCGGCGACCTCATCGGCCAAGGCCTTCAGGCGCCGGGCATAGTCGGCCCCGGCCACCGGGTCGTGGATGGAGCAGGGCCCCACCACCACAAAGAGGCGGGGGTCCTTGCGGTCCAGGATCCGCTCCAGGGCGCGCCGCCCCTCCAGCACCGTGCGGGCAGCCACCTCCGTCAGGGGCAGGCGGGCATGGACCTCCTCCGGCGTCGGCAGGGTCTCAAAGGCTTCAATGTTGAGGTTCTCAGTGGGTTGCATGGGGCACCTGGGTTCGGGGCGGGGAGAGGAAGCCCCGGGGAGGGATTCGGCGACCGGCCTGGGGGCCGGTTGGCGGAGGGAGCGAGATTCGAACTCGCGGTGAGCTCACGCCCACGTCGGTTTTCAAGACCGGTGCCTTAAACCGCTCGGCCATCCCTCCGTGCCTCCATCTTGAAGGC
>CAIMFT010000105.1 GCA_903840385.1 uncultured Holophagaceae bacterium | reverse complement strand
GTGGTGGCCCTGGGCCTGCTCCTGGGCACCGCGGGTCAGCTGGGCGACCTGGTGGAGAGCACCTGGAAGCGCAGCGCCGGCGTGAAGGACTCCCATGTGGGGATCGGCATCCCGGGTCACGGCGGCATCCTCGACCGGGTGGACAGCCTCGTCTTCGCCGCCCCCATCCTCTACGCCTACGTGCACTTCGTCCATGGCTTCAACTAGGTGCGCCACCTCGCGATTCTCGGGAGCACGGGCTCCATTGGCACCGCCACGCTGGGGGTGGTGGCGGCCCATCCTGAGCGGCTGGCGGTGGTGGCCCTGGCGGCGGGACGCAACCGGGACCTGCTGAAGGCCCAGTGCGAGACCTTCCGCCCCCGCTGTGTGTCCGTGGGCTCGCAGGCGGATGCGCACTGGCTGCGGGGAGAGCTCTCCTACCGGCCGGACCTGCACTGGGGGCCTGAGGGCCTCCTGGCCTGCGCCCTCCACCCGGACGCCGACACCGTGGTGGCGGCCATCGTGGGGAGCGCCGGGCTGGAGAGCACCGAGGCCGCCCTCCGGGGGGGTCGGCGGGTCTGCCTCGCCAACAAGGAGTCCCTGGTGGTGGGCGGGGTCCTCATGCACGAGGCCGCCCGGGCCGGCGGCGGGGAGCTGCTGCCCGTGGACAGCGAGCACGCGGCCCTGCATCAGCTGCTGGCGGACCGCGACCCCGCCACGGTCCGCGAGGTCCGCATCACCGCCAGCGGTGGCCCCTTCCGGGACTGGCCCCTGGCCCGCATCCAGGCCGCCACCGTGGCCGAGGCCCTCAACCACCCCACCTGGAAGATGGGGCCCAAGATCACCATCGACAGCGCCACCCTCATGAACAAGGGGTTGGAGGTCATCGAGGCCTCGGTCCTGTTCGGCCTGACCCCGGACCAGGTAGCCGTCACCGTCCACCCCCAGAGTCAGGTCCACGCCATGGTGGGCTTCCACGACGGCAGCTACCACCTGCAGGCCTGCGCCAACGACATGAAGCTGCCCATCCAGTACTGCCTGCTCTACCCGGAGAAGCTGCCGGGACCGGTGGCACCCTACCCCTGGGACCAGCCCGGCACCTGGACCTTCGAGGCCCCTGACCTGCTGCGCTTCCCCTGCCTGGGCCTGGCCTTCGCGGCCCTCCGCGCCGGGGGTACAGCCCCCGCCATCCTCAATGCTGCCAACGAGGTGGCCGTGGCCGCCTTCCTGGAGGGCCGCCTCGGCTTCTGGGACATCCAGGCCTGCAACAGCGAAGCCCTCGCCCACCTCCCGGTCGCCCCTGTAGGCTCCCTCGTCCAAGTGCTGGATGCAGATCGGGCCGCAAGGCGTCATGCTGAAGGGTGGGTCCAAGCCCGGGCCTGACCTTTACGGATGTCCATGAAGCGCCTCCCTTTCGTCCTCTCTCTCGCCATGGTCTTCGTGGTGGCCCTCAAGCTGCCCGGCGCCGGCTTCTGGGGCCCCATCCTGATGCTGGGCGGGCTCATCTTTCTGCACGAGGGCGGTCACTTCCTGGCGGCCAAGCGCATGGGCATGCCTGTGGAGTCCTTCTCTCTGGGCTTCGGCCCGCGCCTCCTGGGCTTCCAGTGGCGGGAGACCGATGTCTGCCTGCGCCTCCTCCCCCTGGGCGGCTATGTGAAGCTGGCTGGCTTCAATCCCGAAGAGCCTGGGGCTGACGATCCCCACGGCTTCCTGAAGCAGCCCTACGGCAAGCGCATGCTCTTCTACAGCGGGGGCATCCTGGCCAACCTGCTCACTACCCTCGTCCTGTTCACCTTTGTGGGCGCTGATCAGGCCCGGGTGGTCAAGGTCCAGGAGTCCTGGACCGTCGTCGAGGTGGTCCCGGGAGGCGCCGCGGAACAGGGCGGCCTCAAGCCCGGCGACGAGCTGCGCGGCATTGGCAGCCTCCGCTTTCCCGGCTCCCTGTGGGAAGAGGCTGTGAGCTACATCCAGGCCCATCCCGGCGAGTCCGTGCTGTTCTCCATCACCCGGGAAGGCAAGCCCCTGGAGCTGCCCCTCACCCCGCGCCTGGATGGGGGCAAGGGGCGCCTGGGCTTCATGCCCGTGCCTGTGCCCCTCGCCCTGGAGCGCCGGGCCTACCGCCCTGGGGACTTCCTGGAGGGCGGCCGCTATGCCGTGCTCAAGTCCTGGCAGCTGAGTGGCCAGGTCTTCGGCTTCCTGCGCAAGCTGGTCACCTTCCAGGCCCGCAGCGCCGAGGTGTCCGGGCCCATCGGCATCATCCGCCAGGGCAGCCGCGCCGCCAAGACCGGCTGGGATGTCTTCCTGTTCATGTGTGGTGCCATCAGCCTGCAGCTGGCCATTCTCAATGCCCTGCCCATCCCGGCCCTGGACGGCGGCCACATGGCCATGCTGACCTTCGAGCGGCTGCGCCGGAAGGACCTCACCATCGAGCTGAAGGAAAAGATCCTCACGGCGGGCTTCCTGCTGCTGGCCTCCCTCATGCTCCTCGTGATCGTCATGGACCTGCTCAAGCTGCGCAAGTAGCCCGGAGCCACGGAACGGCAGGGCTGTGGGTGGCACCCAATGCAACAGCCAGGAGCCCTCGTGCGCCCAATCCTTGCCCTCGCCGTCCTGTCCGCCACCCTGCTGCTGCCCGCCCAGGAAAGGAAGGTCCCCATGTCCCTCCATGAGCTCACCCTCAACACCCTGGACGGCCGACCCCAGGCTCTGTCCGCCTACAAGGGGAAGGTGGTCCTCGCCGTGAACGTGGCCAGCGAGTGCGGCTACACCCCCCAGTACGAGGGCCTGCAGAAGCTCTCCGCCGACTATGCCGACCGGGGCCTGGTGGTGCTGGGCTTCCCCTGCAACCAGTTCGGTGCGCAGGAGCCTGGAACGCCAGCCCAGATCGGCGCCTTCTGCAAAAAGAACTACGGCGTGACCTTCCCCCTCTTCGAGAAGGTGGACGTGAAGGGTCCCGCCCAGGCCCCGGTGTACCGGTTCCTCACCGCCCACCACGGCGAGCCCGCCTGGAACTTCCACAAGTACCTGGTGGGCCGGGATGGGCAGGTGCTCAAGGCCTTCCCCAGCAAGGTCACCCCGGGCGGCACCGAGCTTCGCAGTGCCATCGAGGCCGCGCTCCGGTAGGGCTGGGGACGCTACCATGAGGCCATGCGGGATCCCCTGGCCCTGAGAGAGCAGCACCAGCGCCGACTGGCCTGGATGCCCTGGCTCTACTTCGTCCTCAAGCCCCGGAACCGAGCCTGGGCCGAGGCCTGGCAGGCCGAGGTGCAGGCCCGCCTCTTGGCCATGGAGACCGTCGAGCTGGGCGTCGGGTGCTTCATCGCCCCGGAGGCGGCCATCTTCGGTGAGCCGGGCCGACCCGTCCGTATCGGGGACCGCTGTGCGGTGGCGGCCCAGGCCTTCCTGCATGGCCCCCTCACCCTGGGCTGCGACGTGAGCATCAACGCCGGGGCCCGCCTGGACGGCGGCCGGAAGGGCATCACCATCGGCGACGGCACCCGCATCGCCAGCGGGGCGGCCCTCTATGCCTTCGACCATGGACTGGCGCCGGACCGCACCATCCGGGACCAGCCGGTCCGCTCCCGGGGGATCACCCTGGGCCAGGATGTGTGGATCGGCGCCAATGCCGGCGTGACCGACGGGGTCGCCATCGGGGACCACGCCGTGGTGGCCATGGGCGCCGTGGTGACCCGGGATGTCCCCGCCTGGAGCATCGTGGCCGGGGTGCCGGCCGTGGTGGTGGGCGACCGCCGGAACCAGGGCTGACCGACCCAGGCCGGGGTCTCCGGGTCGCCCGATTGGACACCTGATGTCACGCCGTATGCCCCAAACTGGGGGAATCTGGCCTGCCAAAAAAGATTGAGGGGGGCCTTGACAGACACGAAAAAAAGGCGAATATTACATTCTCAGCAACCCCGGAGACCCCATGCCGACCTCCCCTCGCAGCTACGGCTACAAGTTCAGCGGCTACTTCATGGAGTACGGCCCCATTGAGGCCGACAACCTGGAGGCCGCCCGGACCCTGGTCCGGCAAAGACTCGGTGTCAGCCGCCTGCCCCAGGGCTTCCAGCTCTGGGACCTCTCCGAGCGCCCCCTGGCCCGCTGGCGGGTCGACGTCGCCAGCTGAGCGCCACCCCACCTTCGGCCCTCAGGCCTCCTGTGGGCCCTGTCCTGGCCCCTGGGCCTTCCACCATTCCGTGCCCGTGGCGACGTCCACGATGATCTGGGCCCGCAGCTCATCCACGGTGGCAAAGCGCACTTCGCCCCGCAGCCGATGCAGGAACCGCAGGGACATGCGGGCGCCATAGAGGTCATCCACGAAGCCTGGCAGGTGGGTCTCCACCGTGAGGCGCTGGCCTTCGAAGGTGGGCTTCTCGCCCACGTTGGTGAGCCCCAGGTGGGAGCCCCCATGGTTGGGCAGCACCGCCTCGGTGACGTAGACCCCATAGCCCGGCAGCTGCTCCTGCTCCCAGGCCAGGTTGGCCGTGGGGAAGCCCAGGTGGCGGCCGCGTCGGTCGCCCTCCACCACCACGCCCGTCAGGGTGTAGGGGTGGCCCAGGAAGCTGGCCGCCTCCTCCACGTTCCCCTGGTCCAGGGCCTCCCGCACCCGGGTGCTGGACAGGCGGCCGCCATCCGGCGCCCGCAGGGCCAGGGTGTGGACCTGGCAGCCGTGGGCGGCACCCCAGGCCTCGAGGGTCTCCACGGTCCCGCTGCGGTCCCGGCCAAAACAGAAGGCCCGGCCCACATGCAGCTCCACAGGGGAGAGCACCTGCTGGATGCGGTCCAGGAAGGCCAGGGGCTCCAGCTCCGAGAAGGTCCGGCTGAAGGGGATCACCCAGGCCAGATCCACCCCTTCGGAGCGGAAGGCCTCCAGGCGCTGCTCCAGGGTCATGAGGAGCCGGGGGCGGCGCTGGGGCGCCACCACCACCGTGGGGTGGGGGTCGAAGGTCACCACCGCCGCCTGCTGGCCGATGCTGCGGGCCCGCTCAGCGGCCTGCCGGAGGAGGCGTCGGTGTCCCGCATGCACGCCGTCGAAGGTCCCCAGGGTCACCACGAAGGGACCCTCGGCCGGGGCATCCTCCAGGGCATGGCGCCAGACCCGCATCACTCGGCCCCGTCGTGCTCAGCCGGCCAGGCCAGGCTGGCGACGATGCTGCCCGCCAGCACTGCAGCAATGAAGACGAGGCTCGTCCAGATGAGGGTGTGCTCCGAGATGCCCAGGCCGGTCTTGAGCCACTTGGCCAGACACATCTTGATGCCCACAAAGGCCAGCACCACGGCCAGGCCAATCTTGAGGCGGTGGAAGCGGTCCATCATCTTGGCCAGCAGGAAGTAGAGGCTCCGCAGGCCCATGATGGCGAAGATGTTGGAGGTGTAGACCACGAAGGGGTCCCGGGTGACCGCGAGCACCGCAGGAATGGAGTCCACAGCGAAGACCAGGTCCGTGACTTCGATGGTGATCAGCACCAACAGCATGGGGGTGGCCAGACGGCGCCCCTCTCGGCGGATCCAGAAGCGCTCGTGGCCGCCATCCTCGGCGAAGGGCACGAACCGCCGGAAGGTCCGCACCAGGGCGTTCTGGGTGGGGTCGGACTCCTGCTCCTCCACCAACAGCATCTTCACGCCGGTGTAGATCAGGAAGCCGCCGAAGACATACATCATCCACTCGAAGCGGTTCAGGAGGGCTGTTCCCGCCAGGATCATCACGGCCCGCATGATCAGGGCCCCGAGCACGCCCCAAAACAGCACCCGATGCTGGTGGCGCAGGTCCACCTGGAAGCCCTGGAACACGAGCACGAAGACAAAGAGATTGTCCACACTCAGAGACTTCTCCAGGACGTAGCCTGTGAACCACTCCATGCCCTTCTGGGCGCCCCCAGCCTGGAAGATGAGGCCATTGAAGAGCAGCGCCAGACAGATCCAGACGCCACTCCAGATCCCCGCCTCGCGCACGGTGGGGGCATGGACCCGGCGGTTGAAGACGCCCAGATCCAGGGCCAGCATCAGGAATACAAAGCCGTGAAATCCGGCCCAGGCCCACCACGGGGCGGCTTGGAGCAGTGCGTCGACCAAAGATCCTCCAGGGCATCCAGCATATCCAGGCCGGGCGGGTGGCGTGGGATGATGGTGGGGTGAGCCTGCCCCGCTTCTTCCTCGCTGTCCGCCCTGCGGCGGAAAACACCCTGGTGGCCCTGGGCGCCGAGGCGGCCCGCCACCTCAAGGCCCTGCGCCTCCGGCCCGGGGATGCCCTGGAGGTCGTCCTGGGTGACCAGCCCTGGTCCGCCGACCTGGCGGAGCTGGACCGGGCCAAGGCCACGGCCCGCCTGGTGGCCCCCCTCAGCGAGGACCGGGAGACCCCCTTTGCCCTGGAGGCCTGCCTGCCCCTGCCGGCCCAGCTCAGCTTGTTCGATGAGTGGCTGGCGCCCCTGGTGGAGCTGGGGGTCACTCGAATCCAGCCCGTGGTCTATGCCCGCAGCGAGTATGACCCTGCCAAGACCGCCGCCCGCATGGAGCGCTGGACCCGGATCATCCACTCCGCCTGCGAGCAGAGCCACCGGAGCCGCCGGCCCGACCTGGGCCCGCCCATCCCCTTCGAGGCCCTCATAGCCTGGGCGACCCCCCAGCGCTGGGTGGCCTATGAGCTGGCCACGGACCGCGCCAATCCCAGCCTGCAACCCGGTCCCCTGGCCTTCACCAGTGGCCCCGAGGGGGGCATCACCGAGGCCGAGTTTGCAGCCCTCGCCGCCGCCGGGTGGCAACCGGTGTCCCTGGGGCGCAGCATCCTCCGGGCCGTGACAGCCCCGGTGGCCCTCCTGGGTGCGGTGCAGTTCCTCCTCCATGCCCAGCCGGGGCCCCAGGCCTAAAACCTCCAGCGGTCCGGCCCCCATGTTGCGAGGCATAATGGGGGCTTCCCGGAGTCCCCATGCGTGCACTCTTCGCCCTTCTGGCCGTGGCCAGCCTCAGCGCCCAGGCCCCGAAGGTCCAGGAGCCTCCCCTCCGGGCCCACCTCGCCTTCCTCTCCGACGACCTGTTTGAGGGCCGCGGCACTGGGCAGCGGGGCGGGGACCTCACGGTGCGCTACCTCGAGTCCCAGCTGCAGGCCCTGGGCCTCCGCCCGGCCCCCGGGGGGTCCTACCGACAGCCCGTGACCCTGCTTGGCCTGAAGACCCTGCCCCAGCGCAGCACCCTGAGCTTCATGACCCCCGGTGCCTGCCTCACCCCGGCCTTTGGGACTGAGTTCGTCTACGGCGCCGGCATCGCCCAGGCCGACCAGGCCTTCGATGCCCCTGTGGTCTTCGGCGGCTTCGGCATCGATGCGCCGGGGGAGCGCTGGGACGACTACAAAGGCCTGGACCTGAAGGGCAAGGTGCTGCTCCTGCTGGTGAACGAGCCCCCTCCCACGGCGGAGGAGCCGGGCCTGTTCGATGGCCCCAACCTGAGCATCTATGGGCGCTGGACCACCAAGTTCGAGATGGCCGCCCGGCATGGCGCCGCTGGGGTGCTGCTGGTGCACACCACCGCCTCCGCCAGTTACGGCTGGGCCGTGGTCCGCAACGGCTGGGATGGGGAGCGCTTCAGCCTCGCCCACGAGGCCCCGGGCACCCCCATTCAGGGTTGGGTCACCGAGGATCTTGCCCGGACCCTGGTGAAGCAGGGCGGGCAGGACCTGGACACCCTGCGGGCCCTGGCCCAGCGCCGGGACTTCCGCCCGGTGCCCCTGGCCCTCACCCTCAAGGGTCAGCTCACCAGCACGGTCCGCACCGTGCCGCAGTTCAATGTGGCGGGTGTGGTCCCGGGTACCGACCCCACCCTCAAGGAAGAGCTGGTCATCTACAGCGCCCACTGGGACCACCTGGGCCAGGGCACCACCCCTGCGGTGGACACCCACCCCGGCCATGGGCCGGACAGCATCTACAACGGAGCCGTGGACAATGCCTCGGGCTGTGCGGCCCTCCTGGCCATGGCCCAGGTGGCCATGAGCACCCCGGCCCGGCGCAGCCAGATGTTCCTGTTCGTCTGCGCCGAGGAGCAGGGCCTCCTGGGCTCCCGGGGCTATGCAGTCGCCCCCCTCTGGCCCCTGGCCAAGACCGCCGCGGACCTCAACCTGGACAGCCTCAACTGGGTGGCCCCCACCCGGGACATCGGCCTGCCCTTCGGCGACCGCAGCACCCTGGGGGAGACCGGCCGAGCCCTGGCCAAGGCCCAGGGGCTGACGGTGGCACCGCCGCGCCCAGACACCGCCGGGGGCTACTTCCGCTCCGACCACTACAGCTTTGTCCAGGCAGGCGTGCCGGCCCTCTCCGTGGGGGGTGGCCGGGACTTCCTCGGCCCCGACCCCGCCGCCCTCCGGGCCAAGGCCGCCACCATGGGCGCCCGCTACCACCAGGTGACCGACGAGTACGACCCCAGTTGGGACCTGGGCGGCATGGTCCAGCAGGCCCAGTTCACCTTCGACCTGGGCCAAGCCGTCGCCAACGCCCCCGAGAAGCCCCGCTTCCTGAAGCCTGTCGGGGCCCGCTGAAGCCTAGTCCCCGAAGCAGATGCCCAGGTCCCGGCCGGTCTGGATGGTGTCGCCGTCCAGGGGCACGGCCTTCATGCGGCCGGCAACCTCTTCCAGGGGCACGTAGTTCACGTTGGGCGAGGCCAGGGCCACCATGACGCCGCTGTGCCCTTCGGCCAGGGCCCGCACGGCGGCGGCGCCGAAGCGGAGGGCGGCCAGGCGGTCGAAGGTGGTGGGACTGCCGCCCCGGAGCAGGTGGCCGAGCACCACCACCCGGGCGTCCTTGCCGGTGAGCTCCTGCAGGGTCCGGGCCACGCGGTCACCCTCACCCCCCAGGCGCTCCTCGTGGCCGATCTCAGCGGCTTCCAGGACGGCGCGGTGGCCGTCAGCGGGCCGGGCGCCCTCGGCGACGGTCACCAGGCTGTAGAGGCGGCCCTGGTTGTCCCGCTCCCGGATCTTGGCGGCCACCTTGGTCAAATCGAAGGGGATCTCGGGGATGAGGATGGCGTGGGAGCCCCCGGAGATGCCCGCATGGAGGGCGATCCAGCCCGCATAGCGGCCCATGACCTCCACCACGATCACCCGCTGGTGGCTCTCGGCGGTGCTGTGCAGGCGGTCCAGGCACTCGGTGGCGAAGCTCACGGCGGTGTCAAAGCCGAAGGTCGTGTTGGTCTTATCCAGGTCGTTGTCGATGGTCTTGGGGACACCCACCACCCGCAGGCCCTTCTTGGCCAGGGCATGGGCGATGGTCAGGGAGCCGTCCCCGCCGATGGACACCAGGGCGTCCAGCTCCCGGCGGCCGAAGAACTCCAGGATCTCGTCTGTGCGGTCCACTTCCTTGACGGTGCCGTCGGGCATCCGCACCGGGAAGTGCAGGGGGTTGCCCTTGTTGGTGGTGCCCAGGATGGTCCCCCCCAGGTGGGCGATGCCCCGCACCCGGTCCCGGGTGAGCTTGAAGACCCCGCCATCCGGGTAGCGCTCCGGGAAGAGGATGCCGTTGTAGCCCTCGTGGATGCCGTAGCACTCCCAGCCCAGGTTGGTGGCGGCGATGACCACGGCCCGGATGACTGCGTTCAGCCCCGGGGCGTCCCCTCCCCCGGTACAGATGGCAATGCGACGGATCCCGTTCGACATGGCAACACATCCTCGGACAACTGTTGAGGGTATCGGAAGATGGGCGCTTTGACGCAAATAGCGGCCCATAGGACCCACTGGCGGGATTGCCCGGCGGGCGGATTTGGCCTCCCTGTGGGTGGAAGCATCGTTTGGCCGAACTGACCAAATGCGGTCAAAATGAAGGGATTAGATCGTGTCCAGCCCTCCACGCTGAATTTCTCTCAGGAGACAGGTCCACCATGAACGCCTCAAAGCAGGACAGCTACCTCAAGGACTGGCAGATCCAGGAAGCCACGGCCGAGCAGATGCTGCCGGTCATCGGCAGCCTCTACCGGGACAAGAACATCGTGATCACCGTCTACGGACGCTCCCTGGTCCACTGCACGGCCATCGACATCCTCAAGGCCCACCGCTTCGCCCGGCAGATCCTCGACAACGAGCTGTCGGTCCTGGACTCCTGGCCCCTGCTGGAGGCCATCAGCCGGCTGGAGCTGGCGCCGTCCCGCATCGACCTGGGCAAGCTGACCTTCCACTACTGCAACGAGGGGGAGGGCCTGCCCCTGGATGACTACGTGCTCCGGGAGCTGGCCAGCGTCCACACCGGCGTGAGTCCCATCCTGGACGAGCCGCAGGACATCGTGCTCTACGGGTTCGGCCGCATCGGCCGCCTGTTGGCCCGCCTCCTCATCGAGAAGGCCGGCAGCGGCGAGAAGTTCCGCCTCAAGGCCGCCGTGGTGCGCAAGGGCGCCGCCGATGACCTCCTCAAGCGCGCCAGCCTGCTGCGCCGCGACTCGGTCCACGGCCCCTTCAACGGGATCATCACCGTCGACGAGGAAGAGAACGCCATCATCGCCAACGGCAACATGATCCGCATGATCTACGCCGACAGCCCCGAGAGTGTGGACTACACCCAGTACGGCATCCGCAACGCCATCCTCATCGACAACACAGGCAAGTGGCGGGACCGGGCCGGGCTGAGTCGGCACCTCCAGGCCCAGGGCATCGCCAAGGTCATCCTCACCGCACCGGGCAAGGGCGACATCCCCAACGTGGTGGCCGGGGTCAACGATGAGCTGATCACGGAGCAGGAACAGATCTTCTCGGCCGCCAGCTGCACCACCAACGCCATCGTGCCAGTGCTCAAGGCCCTCCATGACCGGTACGGCATCTCCCACGGCCACATCGAGACCTGCCACTCCTACACCAATGACCAGAACCTCATCGACAACTACCACAAGTCCTCTCGGCGAGGCCGCAGTGCGCCGCTCAACATGGTCATCACCGAGACCGGCGCCGCCAAGGCCGTGGCCAAGGTCATTCCCGAGCTGGGTGGGAAGCTGACCGGCAACGCCATCCGGGTGCCGACCCCCAACGTGTCCTTAGCGATCCTCAACCTGGAGCTGAACCAGGAAGTGACCGTGGCGGACCTCAACAGCTACCTGCGCGGCATGTCCCTGGAGTCGCCCCTGCACAAGCAGATCGACTACACCAACTCCCCCGAGGTGGTCTCCAGCGACTTCGTGGGCTCCCGCCATGCGGGCGTGGTGGACTCCCTGGCGACCATCGCCCAGGGCAACCGCATCGTGCTCTACGTCTGGTACGACAACGAGTTCGGCTACAGCTGCCAGGTGGTCCGCATGGTGCAGAGGATGGCCGGGATCGAGCTGCCGTCCCTGCCCTAGCCTGCCCGAATACCCGCCCCCACAAGGCCACCCAAGGGGTGGCCTTGTGCTTTTTTTCACAATTTAAAATGATCTTTTGTTTGCCTTTAGCTGGGGTTTGCCGATGGAGGTAGAGTTGTATTCCGACAAGGAGAAGGCCCATGGCAATCAAGGTTGGCATCAATGGTTTCGGTCGCATCGGCCGCATGGTCCTACGGGCCGCGGTCCAGAGCTTCCCCGACCTCGAGATCGTGGGCATCAACGACCTGCTGGAGCCGGGCTACCTGGCCTACATGCTGCAGTTCGACTCGGTGCATGGCCGCTTCAAGGGCACCGTGGCCGTGGAGGGCAGCACCCTGGTGGTCAATGGCAAGCCCATCCGCCTGACGGCCGTGAAGGATCCCGCCGAGCTCAAGTGGAATGAGGTGGGCGCCGACGTGGTCATCGAGTCCACCGGCCTCTTCCTGACCCAGGAGACCGCCCAGAAGCACATCACCGCTGGCGCCAAGCAGGTGATCCTGTCCGCCCCCAGCAAGGACGACACGCCGATGTTTGTCTATGGCGTCAACCACGAGACCTATGCCGGGCAGGCCATCATCAGCAACGCCTCCTGCACCACCAACTGCCTGGCCCCCGTGGCCAAGGTGCTCAACGACGCCTTCGGCATCAAGCGCGGCCTCATGACCACCGTCCATGCCGCCACGGCCACCCAGAAGACCGTCGACGGCCCCAGCAGCAAGGACTGGCGCGGCGGCCGGGGCATCCTGGAGAACATCATCCCCAGCAGCACCGGCGCGGCCAAGGCCGTGGGCAAGGTCATCCCCGCCCTGAACAAGAAGCTCACGGGCATGGCCTTCCGGGTGCCCACCTCCGATGTGTCCGTGGTGGACCTCACCGTGGAGCTGAACACCGAGACCACCTACGCAGCCATCTGCGCCGCCATGAAGGCCGCCTCGGAAGGCCCCATGAAGGGCGTCCTGGGCTACACCGAGGAGAAGGTCGTCTCCACGGACTTCCGGGGCGAGAGCTGCACCTCGGTCTTCGACGCCGACGCCGGCATGGCCCTGGACGGCACCTTCGTGAAGGTCGTCTCCTGGTACGACAACGAGTGGGGCTACTCCTGCAAGGTGCTGGAGATGGTGCGGGTCATCACCCGCTAGCCGAGTCGTCTTTTAGGTTGCGTTAGCAATGTTTTAGAAATATTTATTAACCCCCCCCACAGGTAAACTGATCCCGCCCCCGACCCTGGTTGGGGGCGTTTTTTTCTTGGAATTCTCCTTGTGGGCGTAATGCAAAAGGCCCTAATTACCACCTGTTGGTTGAGTTAAGGGGAACGACCACGGCCCGGCGGGAAAAACGTGTAGCGCCAGGGGTGGCTTGTGGCCGGGGAAGCTAAGTAATTGAACTTATTGCACCAATAACCGAATGACCTATACAACTCAACATCCGCCATTGGTTTTTTGGCGCCCTGGAGGCTGTATGGGTCGCGTGCGCTCTCTTCGCTTGGGCTTGCTGGCCTCAGGCCTTGGCCTTCTGACCGCACTCGGGGGGCTGCTCCTTCTGGTCGCCTGTGGCGGTACCCCGGCGCCCCCTCCCCCCCTCATCGCCAACTTCACCGCCACCCGCTCACCCATCACCGCCGGTACCAGCACCACCCTGGTGGCCACCTTCACCAATGGGGCGGGCACCATTGACCAGGATGTCGGCGCCGTGGCCTCTGGAGCGCCCGTCAGTGTCACCCCTGTGGCGGACACCACCTACATCCTCACGGTCATCAACACCGCTGGCATGGTCGCCAAGTCCAGCACCCGCGTGACGCTGGTGCCGGCCCCTGTGGCCACCAGCCTCTGGGCCACCATGAACCCAGAGCTCTACGGCGGCTCCACCACCATCACCCCAACCTTCAGTGCTGGCACCGGAAGCGTGGACCAGGGAGTCGGCGTCGTCACCAATGGCGTCCCCTTCAGCTCGGGGCCCATCACGGCCGCCAAGACCTTCACCCTCACCGTCACCAACAGCCTGGGGACCACGGCCACCAAGAGCCTGACCCTGACCCCCGTGGGCGTGAGCCTCGGCACCATCTCTCCTGGCAGCCCGACGGTCACCACCGGGACCACCAAGACCTTCAGTGTCCTGGTGAGCGGGGGTGCCACCAACACCGTCACCTGGTCTGCCACCGCCGGCACCATCACCTCCGGTGGCGTCTGGACAGCCCCGGCCACCGTCGGGACGGCCACCATCACGGCCACCTCCAGCGATGACCCCAGCGCCAAGACCACCACCACCGTCACAACGGTCGCCGCCCCGGTGGCCACCGGCCTCGTGGCCTCCACCCAGACCCCGGCCTATGGCACCACCTTTACCTTGACGCCCACCTACGCCAACGGCACCGGCACCCTCAGCAACACTGTCGCCTGCCCCCCCACGGGCGTGGCCTCCGGGGCCATCGCGGCCAACTGGAGTGGTGCCCGCACCTACACCCTGACCGTCACCAATGCTGCCGGCACCACAGCAACCGCCACCACAGCCGTCACTCCTCAGACTGTGGCTGTTGCGGCCTTTACCGCAGGGGCACCCACCGTCACCGTTGGCGCGACCCAAGCCTTCTCCACCACCGCCACGGGCGGGGCCACCAACGCCCTGGTCTGGTCCTCCACTGGGGGCACCTGGTCTGGCAGCACCTGGACGGCGCCGGCCACGCCCGGCACCTACACCATCACCGCCACCTCTTCGGATGACACCAGCAAGACCGCCGCCACCACCGTCACCGTCGTGGCCGCCCCAGCCATCAGCAGCTTTAGCGCTGCCCAGTCGACCCTAACGGCTGGTGCCAGCACCACCCTCACCGCCGTCTTTGCCAATGGCACCGGGGCCGTGAACAACAGTGTGGGTACCGTGACCACCGCCACCGCCAAGACCGTCACCCCTGCTGCCACCACCACCTACACCCTCACTGTCACCAACGCGGCGGGTAGCACTGCCGTCGCTACCTGCACCGTCACCGTGGTTCCTGCCCCTGTGGCCACCAGCCTCGCCGCCGGCGCCGCCACCATCACCGCCGGGAGCAGCACCACCCTCACTCCCGTCTTCACCAACGGCACGGGCGCCGTGGACAACAGCGTGGGGGTCGTCACCACTGCCACCGCCAAGACCGTCACCCCTGCTGCCACCACCACCTACACCCTCACCGTCACCAATGCGGCGGGCTCCACTGTGTCAACCACGGCCACCGTCACGGTCGTCCCAGCCCCGGTGGCGTACGGCTTTGTAGCCAGTACGGCCTCCCCCGCCTACGGGGCCACCTTCACCCTGACGGCCACCTATGAGGGCGGCGTCGGCAGCATTGCCGGTAACACGGGTCCTGCCATTGCCTGCCCAGCCTCTGGTTTGCCCTCGGCCCCCATCACCGCTGACTGGTCAGGCATTCGGGCCTACACCCTGACCATCACCAACGCTGCCGGGGCCCGGGACGCCAGCATCGTCGTGTCCGTCATTCCCCAGACCGTGGCCTTCACAGGCATCACCCCGGCCACCCCCTCGGTGACGGCGGGCTACACCCAGGCCTTCACAGCCACCGTTACCGGTGGCGTCACCAACACCGTCACCTGGGACTCCAGCGGCCAGGGTACCTGGTCCGGCAACACCTGGACCGCCCCCGCCACCGCCGGAACCGTCACCATCACCGCCACCTCCGTGGACGACCCCACCAAGACCTACGGCATCACCGCCACAGTGGTTGCCCCGGTTCCCATCTCGGGCAACCTCTCCGCTCCAGAGGGCCCTGCGGCAACCATTCGGTCCCCCAAGTTGGGTTCGCAGGAAGAATCTCTGGCCTCGGCATCATTTGCCATCCCCACAGCCCTACCTCCCATGGGCGCCGGGATCACCATCAACCTCATCCAGATCGATAATGCCGGCCTCCAGGTGGGCGCTGTCATCGCCACCTGCCTCACGGATGCCAGCGGCAACTACAGCCTTCAGGCCCCAGCGGGCTTCGTTCCTGGCCCCAGCCACGCCGTCCAGGCCCTGATCCCCGCCAATGGGAGCACCCCCGCCTTTACGCTCCTGAGCTTTGTCACCAGCACCACCGCCAACAACATCGATCCTTACACCCATGCAACCTTTGGTCTCGTTACGACCTCCATCACAACCGGGGGAGGCACCCTTGCGTCCCTTGGCAACGGCGCAGTTCTCGCCATCCAGGGAACCGTGTACAGCAACATGGGCAACGTCCCCAGCTCGGCACTCACAACCTCCGCCATGTTGACGGCCCTTCAGATCGCCATGACGCAAGATGAAGAATCGAAGAACGCCCTGGCCAACCTGGCCGCCCCCTTCGGCATCACCGGCACCGTGAAGAACCTGGCGGGTGAGCCGCTGGCAGGGATTGGCGTAGGGGTCTGCAGCTTTGGCGGCCTCACCCTCATGGGCGTCACGCAGACCGCAGCAGATGGCACCTATACGGTCCGGGTGCCCGCTGGCGACTATGTCGTCGGTGCCATGAACCTGGGCACCGCCAGCTTCGCCGCCAGTGGCTGGTGGTCCGCCACTGGGCCCGTCTCCAGCCAGTTCAAGGCCGGGAAGGTCACTGTGAGCGCTGCCATGGTGACCAAGGACTTCGCCCTGATAGCGGGTGGACGGTTGTCTGGGAGCCTCACAGGCATAGCCACTCCAACCGATGTGCCCCTCCCCGGCATGCAGATCGCCCTCTGCGATTTCGGCTCGGGCCAGACCCTTGCTTCTGCCAGCACTGGCCCCGACGGCACCTTCGTCTTCAATGTGGCCCCAGGGACCTACTACGTGAGCGTCCGCAACAAGACCCGCTATGTGCCCTATGGCTCTGCCAACTTCATGGACACCCCCCCTGTGGGTACCGGTGGTGGCAAAAACAGCACCCAGGCCACCAAGATCACCGTTACAGCAGGAGGCACCCAGTGGGGCAGCATGAGGCTGTGGCCGGGCCACAAGATCTCGGGCACCGTGTTAACGAACAGCGGTGGCTCACCGGTGGTCGGGATCCCGGTCCGCTTTCAGGACGCAACCGCGGGCCTGAATACGCCGGGAGCCGAGAGCACCCGGACCGATGTGGACGGTCAGTACCGCCTGTGGCTCCAACCCGGCAGCTACAATGCCCTCTGCCGAGGCCAGTCCACGACCCCCCCACTCAATGCAGGCGTCGACGACGTGGTTCAGAACTTTAGCGCCTCTGTGGGCAAGATCACCCTGAAGCTGGTGGACTCCGGCAACCATCCCATCAGCCAGGCCCGGGGCGATCTCTACGTCTACGATGGAACCACCTGGAATGGACTGAGCCAGGAGATCTCCAACTCTGAAGGCATCCTGGAAATGTACACAACAACCCCCGCCCAGACCGTGAAGTTGGGCTTCTCGGTCTACACCAACGAGTTCTTCGGTTCCTCTGCCTACAACGGGACCCAGACCGGAGCCGCTATTGCCATCAGCGCCGCTACGAACCTTATTTCACCAGACCCCTCGGCCGCCAGCCTGGACCTGGGGACCGTCACCCTCCCCGATGGGGCCATCCTGACCGGCTATGTCCGCGACACGAGCACGCCCCCTCTGGGACGCCCCAACATCATGGTCCAGGTCCGGTATGGTAGCACCGCTGGCAGCTCCAAGCTGGTCAATACCCGCACCAAGTCTGATGGCTCCTACACGGTCACCCTGCCCGCAGGGATTACCCTCACCCGCGTTGTCGCCAATCCCGGGAACAGCCCCTCCCAGCAATTCGACAACATCGTGATGGGCGTTGCCGGTACCACCAAGACCCAAAACTTCGCCTGGTAACCAGCCCTCCTGGTTTCCCCAGCCACCGCGCTCAGCGAGGCCCCGCCATCACCGCAAAGGCCTGAAACCCTTCCCCCTCCCACCGGAGGGGGTGGGGGCGGAAGAAGGCCGTGGCACCCACAGCAGCCTCCGAAGCAGCCAACATGGCCGCAGGCCAGACCTCGGCCGGGCGCAGGTCCGGCCGAGCAGTGGCGAGCCACTCCGAATGGGCCAACCCCTCCTCGGGCAGCCAGGAGCACACGGCGTAGATGAGGAGGCCACCGGGGGCCAGGCGCTCGGCGGCGGCGGCCAGCAGGCGGCGCTGCAGGTCTGTGAGGCGGGGCAGCTCGTCATGGGCGATCCAGGGCCACTCCGGGTGCTTCTGGAGGGTGCCACTGCCGCTGCAGGGGGCGTCCAGCAGGATGAGGTCGAAGGTCCCTTCGTGAGCCTCGAGCCACTCCGCCGCATCAGCCTGGATCACCCGCACCTTCAGCGCCCGCTGCCGGAGGGTCTGGCGCAGGCGGGCGGCCCGGCGGGGATGGACCTCCAGGGCTGTGATGTCGGCCTCCGAGTGGCGGATGGCCAGGGCCGTGGTCTTGCCCCCGGGGGCGGCGCAGGCATCGAGGATCCGGGTCACGGGCTGGTTCCATTCATAGGCCAGCAGGGCCTGGGAGCTGCGGTCCTGGACCATGCCGGCACCGGACTCCAGCCAGGTCCGGGGGAAGGAAGCGCCCTCTTCGAGGCGCAGACAGCCCGCCAGGTCAGGATCGTCCACCAGGCCTTCCGGCAGGGGGCCCATCAATTGGCGAAAGGCGGGGCGCGGGGGCTGCTGGAGCTTCTGCCACAGCGGCTCGAGCTCGCCCTCGGCCCCGTGGGGGGCCAGGGCGGCCTGCAGGGCCCGCTCCACCGCCGGGGCCCGGTCCAGGGCAGGGGGCAGGGCGTCCAGGGCGGCGGCCAGGGCCACCCGGTCCTTGGCGGCCCGGCGCAGGATGGCGTTCACCAGGCCTTTGTGGGGGACGAAGCCCAGCTCCCGGTCCCCGGCCAGCTCCACAGACTCATTCACGGCAGCGTGGTCGCTCACGCCGGGCAGCCAGGCCAGCTGAGCCAGCCCCATGGCCAGGGCCACCCGGGTACCCAGGGGGATGCCCCGGGCCGAGTCCTTGAGGTTGGGCTTCACCCAGGCCTGCAGGCGGCCCCAGCGGCGCAGGCAGAGCCCCAGGAGGGCCTGCGCCAGGGTGGCGTCCTCGCCCAGGCCCCGGTCCCAGACATCCGGCACCCGGCCGCCTTCTCCGAAGACCTCATGCAGGGCGTGGGCGACATGGATGCGGGCGGGAGTAGGCATGGAGTCCCATCATGGCGGGAAAACGGCCCCAGCCCAATGGCGACTCGCCACACCCGGCCTCGCCCCGGGGCCGTCGGGGTGGCATCCTGAGGGCGGACTTCGCATGGAGCGACCATGGCCCACAGCTATCCCCTCACCCTAAGCTGGACCGGCAGCACCCTGGACAGTGCCTACAACCGCAATGCCACCGTCACCAACCCTGGCAAGCACGCCCTGGCCGTGAGCAGCGCCCCGGAGTACGCCGGCGACCCCACCCGCTGGAACCCGGAAGACCTGCTGGGCTCGGCCCTGGCCACCTGCCACATGCTCACCTTCCTGGCCCTCTGCGCGAAGACCAAGCTCGAGGTGAAGGCCTACGAGGACCATGCGGAGGCCATCCTGGACACCGTCGACAAGGTCACCCGCATCACCAAGGTCATCCTGCGCCCGGTCATTCGCGTGGCTCCCGGGACCAGCAAGGCCAAGGTGGAGGAGCTCTTCGAGAAGGCCCACAAGTACTGCTTCGTGGCCAACTCGGTCACCTGCGAGGCCGTCATGGAGCCCCGCATCGTCGAGGCCTAGGAGACACGGTGCGCTGTCCCTTCTGTGGACACCTTGAAGACAAGGTCGTGGACTCCCGGGAGTCCCGGGAGGGCGACTCCATCCGGCGCCGCCGGGAGTGCCTGTCCTGCGCCCGCCGCTTCACCAGCTATGAGCGGGTGGAGGAAGTCCCCCTGGTGATCGTCAAGAAGGACGGCCGCCGAGAGCCCTTCGAGCGGCAGAAGCTCATGAAGGGCCTGCTGCTGGCCTGCCAGAAGCGACCGGTCTCCCTGGCCCGCATCGAGGACCTGGTGACGGATATCCACGCCCGGCTCATGGAGCGCTCGGAGCGGGAGATCCGCAGCCGGGAGATGGGCGAGCTGGTCATGGATGAGCTCAAGGGCATGGACCAGGTGGCCTATGTGCGCTTCGCCAGCGTCTACCGCGACTTCAAGGACCTGCCGGACTTCGTGAAGGCCCTGGAGGGCCTCATGCACAAGGAGACGGCCCCGGGCTGGGCCACGGCCCCGGCACCCGCGCCGCCGCCCACAGCGGACCCCTCTGAGCCCCGCCTCCAGCCCCTCTTCCCGCCCGAGACCCTGGGGGAGGCCCCCCGCCTGAAGGGACGGCGCAAGTAGGGCTACACTGGACCCCCGAGGTTTGACCGTGGCCGACGACATTCTCCTGCCCCCCCCACCCGATGAGCAGCCCAAGTTGCCGGAAGAACTGCCGGTACTGCCCCTCCGGGATGTGGTGGTCTATCCCTATGTGATCCTCCCCCTCAGCATCAGCCGGGAGAAGTCCATCCGGGCCGTGGACACCGCCCTGGTGGAGCACCGCATGATCCTGCTGCTCTCGCAGAAGCAGGTGGAGATGGACAACCCCAAGCCCTCGGACCTGTACCAGGTCGGTACCGCCGCCCTGATCATGCGGGTCCTGAAGCTGCCGGATGGCCGCATCCGGGCCCTGGTGCAGGGTCTGCAGCGCGTCCGCGTGGAGTACTTCACGGAGACCGAGAACCTCTTCAAGGCCCGGGTGGAGCCCCTGACTGAGCCCGAAATGGAGTCCCCGGACCTGGAGCAGGACGCCCTCCTGCGCAGCGTCAAGCAGACCCTGGAGAAGGCCGTGGCCCTGGGCAAGACACTGCCCCAGGAGGTCCTGGTCATCGCCAGCAACCTCGACAACCCTGGCCGCCTGGCAGACCTGGTGGCCTCCAACCTGGACCTGAAGCTGCAGCAGACCCAGGAGGTCCTGGAGATCGCCCATCCGGGCCTCCGCCTCAAGCGCGTCAACGAGTTGCTCATGCGGGAGATCCAGCTGCTGGAGGTCCAGCAGAAGATCACCATGGATGCCCGCGGCGAGATGGACAAGAGCCAGCGGGAGTACTACCTCCGCCAGCAGCTCAAGGCCATCCAGCAGGAGCTGGGCGAGGGCTCGGAGCTGGCCGAGGAGGTCACCGCCTTCCGCGAAAAGCTGGCCAAGCTGAAGGTGCCGGACGAGCCCCTGGTCGAGATTGAGCGCAACCTCAAGAAGCTTGAGCGCATGCACCCGGACTCCAGCGAGACAGCGGTGACGCGGACCTACCTGGAGTGGATGACCGAGCTGCCCTGGGGCAGCCTCACCGAGGACAACCTCGACCTCGTCAAGGCCAAAGAGGTGCTGGACGAGGACCACTACGGCCTGCAGAAGATCAAGGACCGCATCCTGGAGTTCCTGGCGGTGCGCAAGCTGAAGCCCGACCTCCGGGGCACCATCCTCTGCTTCGTGGGCCCGCCCGGCGTGGGCAAGACCAGCCTCGGCAAGTCCATCGCCCGGGCCCTGGGCCGCAAGTACTCCCGCATCTCCCTGGGTGGTGTCCACGACGAGAGCGAGATCCGGGGCCATCGCCGGACCTACGTGGGCGCCATGCCCGGCCGCATCGTGCAGGCCCTGCACCAGGTCAAGAGCATGAACCCAGTGATCATGCTGGACGAGGTGGACAAGATCGGGCGGGACTCCCGCGGGGACCCGAGTGCGGCCCTGCTGGAGGTGCTGGATCCCGAGCAGAACAACACCTTCCGGGACCACTACCTCAATGTTCCCCTGGACCTGAGCCAAGTGCTCTTCCTGGCCAATGCCAACGAACTGGAGCCCATCCACCCGGCCTTCAAGGACCGCATGGAGATCATCTACCTCAACAGCTACACGCTGGAGGAGAAGCTCGGCATCGCCGAGCAGTACCTGATCCCCAAGCAGCTCGAGAAGCACGGCATCACCATCAAGCACATCTCCATCTCCAAGAAGGCCCTGAAGGCCATCGTCACGGGCTACACCCGCGAGGCCGGCGTGCGCCAGTTGGAGCGCGAGATCGGTGCCGTCTGCCGCAAGGTGGCCCGGCGCGTGGCCGAGAGCACCCTCAAGCGGAAGCTCGCCCTCACGGATGAGGCCCTCCACGAGCTGTTGGGGCCTGTGAAGCTCCTGCAGGACGAGCGGCTGAAGGCGCCCCGGGTGGGCGTGGTCACCGGCCTGGCCTGGACCAGTGTCGGCGGCGACGTCCTCTTTGTCGAAGCCCTGAAGATGCCAGGGAAGGGCCTGTTGATCCTCACCGGACAGCTGGGTGATGTCATGAAGGAGAGTGCCCAGGCGGCCCTCAGCTACATCCGCAGCCGGGGCGACGCCTTCCAGATTGATCCCGAAGTCTTCCAGAAGCAGGACATCCACATCCACTTCCCCGAGGGTGCCATCCCCAAGGACGGCCCCAGTGCCGGTCTGGCCATCGCCACGGTGCTGCTCTCGGTGCTGAAGGGGGTCCCGGTCCGCAACACCGTCGCCATGACCGGCGAGATCGACCTGCGCGGCGAGGCCCTGCCCATCGGCGGCCTCAAAGAGAAGGCCCTGGCGGCCCTGCGGGTGGGGATCCACGACATCCTCATTCCCTTTGCCAACCAGAAGGACCTGGAGGAGATCGACCCGGAGCTGCGGGAGCAGCTCACCTTCCACCCTGTGAAGCACGTGGAGGAGGTCTTCGAGCAGGCCCTGGTGGGCTGGGTTCGCCCCGAAATGCCGAAAAAAACCAAGCCACACAAGCGCTGACCCTTGCTTTGGCCCACCCTGGGCCGATCTTGGGTACAGAGGTGTCCCTTGCCGACCCTGCCACTCACCCTGCTGCTCCAGCTGCCGCCCCTGACCTTTGGGCCGGCCTTGCCCCCGCCGGCCTTCCGCCCGCCCCTGGAGCTGGTCTGCGAGATCCGAGACCTGGGCCGCCCCCGGCCCATCACTTGGCCTGCCGCGGTCTCCTCGGGCTACGCCTCGGTGGACCCCCATAACCTCAGACCTACCCGGGAACGCCACCTGGTGAACCCCCTGGTGGATGGCCTGCTGGTGCTGGGCGCCCTGGCCGCCACTGGCGGTTCCTGGTCCGAGGACACGTGGTCCCAGCGGGTCTGGAGCCGGAACGGTGCCACACCGGTCCTCATCCCCCCACTGGCCCCACCGTCGCCCATCAGCCAGCGCTAAACCCTTGTTGACGTCTGGAAATTCGTACGAACAAATTGGTTACATCTCGGGTTCCACGTGGAACCCGAGCAGGTGGCTACCCGCCCAACTCCGCTCGTCCCTGCTTTGAGCTTCAGGATCTCGCCAACGCCTCGGTAGACTGGGGTTTCGTGAGGTGGGCGTGGGTCTGTTGGGTGGGCTGTTCAACAAGTTCAAGCAGGGCCTGAAGCGCACCCAGACCCTGGTGCTGGCGCCCATGGGCCGCCTGCTGGGCCTGCGCCGCCTGGACGAAGCCCAGCTGGAAGAGCTGGAAGACCTGCTCCTCCAGGCCGATCTGGGCGTGAAGGCCGTGACCCAGCTTATGGGCCGCCTGCGGACCGAGCTGAAGGGCGGCTCCGAGATCGACCCCAAGGCCATCCTCCGGGAGGAGCTACTGCGCCTGCTGCGCCAGACCCCCGCCGCCCCCTTCGTGGCCCAGGGCACCCAGGTGATGCTGCTGGTGGGCGTCAACGGGGTCGGGAAGACCACCACCCTGGGCAAGCTGGCCTCCCACCTCAAGACCCGGGGCGAGGAGGTCCTGGTGGTGGCCGGCGATACCTTCCGGGCCGCAGCCATTGATCAGCTGGAGCGCTGGGGCGAGCGGGCCGGTGTGCCCGTCATCCGCAACCAGATGGGCGGAGACCCCGCCGCCATCGCCTTTGATGGTGCCACCAGCGCCAAAGCCAAGGGCACGCCGTGGGTCCTCATCGACACCGCCGGCCGCCTGCACACCAAGGACCACCTCATGAAGGAGCTGGACAAGATCCGGCGCAGCCTCCAGAAGGTGATCCCCGAGGCGCCCCACCGGGTCCTCCTGGTGCTGGACGCCACCACGGGCCAGAACGGACTGCAGCAGGCCGAGGCCTTCATCCGGGCCGCTGGCGCCACGGATCTGGTCCTCACCAAGCTGGATGGCAGTGCCAAGGGGGGCGTGGTGGTGCCCATCCTGGAGCACCTGAAGCTGCCCATCGCCTTCGTGGGCGTGGGGGAGGGCTTGGACGACCTGGTGCCCTTTGATCCCGAGGCCTTCGTGGATGGCTTGCTGGATGTCTGAGGTTCCCCTCAACCCGGCCTCGGCCTGGGCCCTGGCCACGGGCGGACCCTTCCCGGAGCCCGACAGCCTGACTGGCGACGCCCGCTTCATGGCCCTGGCGCTCCAGGAGGCCCGGAAAGGTGTGGGGCTCTCCAGCCCCAACCCCCCGGTGGGCTGCGTCCTCGTCAAAGCGGGGCGGGTGCTTGGTTCCGGGGTCCACACCCGGGCCGGCGACCCCCACGGCGAGGTCATGGCTCTCATGGATGCG
This sequence comes from uncultured Holophagaceae bacterium, assembly GCA_903840385.1. Lineage (GTDB taxonomy): Bacteria > Acidobacteriota > Holophagae > Holophagales > Holophagaceae > Geothrix. Next base: position 42,189 of record CAIMFT010000105.1, on the reverse strand, counting down.
GAGGGTCGCGGGGAGGACCCCCGGGGCGCCACCGCCTATGTGACCCTCGAGCCCTGCTGCCACCAGGGCCGCACCGGCCCCTGCACCCAAGCCCTCATCCAGGCCGGCATCGCCCGGGTGGTGGTGGGGGTCCAGGACCCGAATCCCCGGGTGGATGGGGGCGGCCTGGCCATCCTCCGAGCCCAGGGACTGCAGGTCGAGGAGGGCGTTCTGGGCGAGGCCTGCGCCCGCTTTCACGCCCCCTTTTTCAAGCTCATCCGCACGGGCCTGCCTTGGGTAAGCCTCAAGCTGGCACTGGGTTCCGATGGTGCCCTGGGGCTGGCCGGACAGCCTGTCAGGGTCACGCCCCCCGAGGTTCAGTCCCTGGCCCATGCCCTCCGCCGGGCCTCCGAGGCCATCCTGGTGGGCCGCAAGACCATCGCCGTGGACGATCCCCAGCTCACGGACCGCTGGCCAGCCCCCACGGCCCCCCACCGGACCTTTGCCCGGGTGGTCCTGGACCCCAGGGGCTGCCTCCCCGCCTCGGCCCGGGTCTGGTCTCCGGTGGCGGGGCAGCCCGCCTACCGAGCCGTCAGTGGCGATCCGGCCCCCCTCCGGGGCGTGGAGGACCTGCGCCTGCCCCCTGAAGGCCAAGGCTGCAGCCTGCGCCACCTCCTGCATGAGCTGGCCGCTCGCGGCGCGGCCCGCCTCCTGGTGGAGGGGGGCGGCACCCTGGCCGAGGCCTTCCTGAAACAAGGCTTGGTCGATGAATACCATCGGTTCCAGGCGGAACAACCCGCCGGTGGCGCACCCATCGACGACCGCCGCACCCAGGACTGGCTGGTCCAGGCCAGGGCTGCTTGGGAGCACGGCACCTGGGAAGTCCGCCGGCCGGGCTGAGCCAGAACCCGGCTATCGGCCTCGCTCAGCCGCAGCTCCCCAAGATCAAAGGCGGAACCGCAGATTCCGAAGCTTCCACAGTTGGGTGCCGACCCACTCCACGTGCATCCACGGCCAAGGGCTATTTATCTGTGCAACATGTGTGTAAACCCTTTTTTTATTGCACTTCAGCCGCCCCCGACGAGGCGCACCACCTCCAGGTGGTCTCCGTCCTTGAGGGGCGTGGTGGCGTGATCGGTGCGGCGGATGACCTCGCCATTCAGCTCGATGGCACTACCGAAGGCTGGCAGGTCCAGCCAGGTCGCCAGGTCCGCCAGGGTGGCCAGCTCTGGGGCCTCCCGCCACTCACCGTTGAGGTGCAGCTTCATCGGGCCTCCGCCGCGGCTTCGAAGCCCTTGGCCAGGTCAGCGACCAGATCGGGCTCGTCCTCGATCCCCACCGAGAAGCGCAACAGGCCGTCGGTGATGCCCAGGCGGGCCTTGACCTCCGGGGCCGTGCGCAGGTGGCTCATGCTGGCCGGGTGCTGGATGAGGCTCTCCACGCCCCCCAGGCTAACGCCCCGGGTGATGACCTCCAGGACCTCACAGAAGCGCTGACCCGCCAGGAGGCCGGCCCGCAGCTCGAAGCCGATCATGGCCCCAAAGCCCTGCTGCATCTGGCGCTGGGCCACCGCATGGCCCGGATGGGTGGGGAGGCCCGGGTAGTCCACCCGGCCCACCTGGGGCTGCCAGAGCAGCCACTGGGCCAGGGACTGGGCATTGTCCGAGGCCCGGCGCATGCGGAGGGGCAGGGTCTTGAGGCCCCGGTGCAGGAGCCAGGCAGCCATCGGGTCCAGCGTGGGGCCCAGGAGCTTGGTCAAGTGCCAGCAGGCGACGATGTCGGCCTCGCTGCCCGCAATGACGCCAGCCACCACATCCGAGTGGCCCGCCAGGTACTTGGTGGCCGAGGCCACACTCAGGTCGATGCCGAGGTCCAGGGGCCGGGTGTGGATGGGGCTGGGGAAGGTGTTGTCGGCCGCGGTCCGGATGCCATGCTGCTTGCCGAGGGCCGCCACGCCAGCCAGGTCCGTCAGGGCCAGGGTGGGGTTGGAGGGGGTCTCCACCCAGAGCAGGCGCGTCTCCGGGCGGATGGCAGCGGCCCACTCCTCCAGGTCCAGGGTGTTCTGGATCCAGGTCACCAGGAGGCCCCGCTCGGCCTCCCAGCGCCGGATAAGCTGCTCTGTCCCCAGATAGATGGCCGCAGGGGCCACGATGTGATCCCCGGTGTGGAGGAAGGCCTCGAAGACCAGGGCGAAGGCCGCCATGCCCGAGGCTGTCACCAGGGCGCGCTCGGCGCCCTCCAGGCCCGCCAGTACGGCCTCCACCTCGCTGCTGTTGGGGTTCCCCCAGCGGGTGTAGAAGGCCGGCGGCTCGACGCTGGCGGAGAACTGGGCCCCCTCGTGGTTTTCCATGAGCTGAAAGACCGAGGTCTGGAAGATGGGGGTGGTCACGGCCCGGGTGGTGTTGAAGTGCTTCCCGGCGTGGATGGCGGTGGTGGTGGGTCCCCAGGGTCTGGGCATGGTCAGCTCCAGTCCCCAGCATAGGGGCTCCGGCGGCCCGGGTCACCGCCCGGCAGCGCCTCACCAGCTCATCGAAGGTCTTAGCGCCGCCAGAACACGAAGGCCAGGGCGCCCACCGCAAAGGTCAGGATGGCCACCAGGCGCCACATGGTGGGCCCGCTCTCCTCGATGGCATGGGGGGCCGCATCCTCCAGCGCAGCGCGGGTGAGCTCATCCTCGGGCGGCGCAACCAGGCCCCGACAGCTCAGGCAGTGGAAGGGTTCCCCCTCGGTCATGACCGCATCCACCACCGAAGAGCCACACCCCTGGCAGATATGCGCCACTCCGGGGTGGTAGGCCTGCAGGGCGGAGGGGATCTCGTGGGTCATGTCCCCAGCATGGGGCCGGACTCAGCTCCGGGCCAGGGTCTCTGCCAAGACTTCCTGCACCACCTTGGCGTCCAGGCGACCCCCGCCGGCCTTCAAGACCTGCCCCACCAGGAAGCCCCGGAGGCTGTCCTTGCCGGCTCGGACCAGGGCCACGGGTCCCGGGTGGGCTTCCAGGATCTGGGCCACCAGGACGGTGATGGCCTCGCGGTTATGGACCTGAGCCAAGCCCAGCCGGGCCACCACGGCGTCCGCATCACCCTCGCCCGCCAGCAGGGCGGGGAAGACCTGGTCTTTGGCGGCTCCAAAAGAGAGGGTCCGGGCCTCCACCAGCCGCACCAGGCCCGCGAGGACCTCTGGCGCGAGTGGGAAGGCTGTGATGTCCGCCCCGGTGGTGTTGAGCGTCCGGCTCACCTCGCCCAGCATCCAGGCCGCAGACCCGCGTCCCGTCCCGCTGAGGCGACTCAGGCGCTCGAAGTAGTCGGCGAAGGCCGGGCTCTGGGCCAGGGTCTGGGCCTCCTCCAGGCCAAGGCCGTGGTCGGTCCGCCAGCGCTGGATGCGCTGCTCCGGGAGCTCTGGCAGGGTGCTTCGAACAGCTTCGACTTCGGCGGGGTCCACGGTCAGTACCGGCAGGTCCGGCTCCGGGAAGTAGCGGTAGTCCATGGCCGCTTCCTTGGAGCGCTGGAGGCGGGTCTCGCCAGCCTCGGTGTCCCAGCCGCGGGTCTCCATCCCCACGGTACCGCCCCCTTCCAGGACGGTGCTCTGCCGCTCAATTTCAAAGTCGAGTGCCTGCCGCAAAAATCGGAACGAGTTTAGATTCTTCACTTCCACGCGTGTACCCAGGACTGGGTCCCCGGTTTTCCGCACACTCACATTGGCGTCGCAGCGGAAGTTGCCCTCCTCCAGGTTGCCCTCACAGATGCCCAGGGCCACCACCAAGCGGTGCAGCGCCTTCATGCAGTCCGAGGCCTCCTGGGCGCTGCGCAGGTCCGGGGCGCCGACGATCTCCAGGAGGGGAACCCCGGCCCGATTCAGGTCCACGACGCTGGTGTTCCCACTGGGGTCGTGCTGGCTCTTGCCCGCATCCTCCTCCAGGTGGGCCCGCTCCAGGTGGATCCGCACCGGGCCATCGCCGCTGCGCACCGCTGGGTCTCCGGGGATGTCCAGGTGCCCACCCTCCACGATGGCCACGGGGCCCTGGGTGATCTGGTAGCCCTTGGGCAGGTCTGGGTAGAAGTACTGCTTGCGGTAGAAGGTGCTGCGGGGCTGGAGGCGGGCCTCGGTGGCCAGACCCAGGGCCAGGGCCATGCGGACGGCCTCAGCATTGAGCACCGGCAGGGCTCCGGGCAGACCCAGGCAGACCGGGCAGGTGAGTGTGTTCGGGGGGGCGCCCGCCGTGTTGCGACAGGCGCAGAACATCTTGGACTGGGTCCGCAACTGAACATGGACCTCCAACCCGATCACCGCCTCAAAGCCTGGCCGCATCCCGCCTCCCGAGCCAGTCTACTTCGACCCAGCCTACTTCCCGAGACAGAACCCTTGGAACAAGGCGTCCAAGGCCGTGTCCGTGCGGTCCTCGCCTGTCAGGCGGGCCAGCAGGGCCCAGACCCCCTGAAGGAGCGAGGCCGGTAGCTCGGGGGGACACTCGGCAGGGAGACCCAACAAGAGCTCCACCTGCCGGACGAGGTCAGCCAGGAGGGCAGACTGACGCTCGGTGGCCAGGGCGCCGAAGCAGGCATCCGGGGCCAAGCCTCCCAGCAGACGCTCCCGGAGGGCCTCTTCCAGGGCATCCAGATCCCCCGTCAGGGCCGAAACAACGGTCCCGGGGGCGGTGCCCAGGTCGCCGAAGGTCCGAATCTCCAGGACCTTGCCCACAAAGGGGGCCAGGGCTGCGGCCAGGGCAGGATCCACCTCCGCATCCTGGGTTGGGAGCAGGTGGAGCACGAGGTCCGCAGCCTCCAGGACCGGTGCCACCCGGGCGATGCCCAGGGACTCCAGGGGGTCCTGGGTCGCCCGCACCCCCGCCGTGTCAAAGAGGCGCAGGGGCAGGCCCCGCCACTCACAGCGGACCTCCAGGACATCCCGGGTGGTGCCCGGGGTGTCAGTGACGATGGCCCGGTCCTCGCCGGCCAGGGCATTAAAGAGGGCGCTCTTCCCGGCATTGGGGCGACCCACCAGGGCCAGGCGGATGCCGTCCCGCAGGTGGCGAGCGGCCCGGCAGCGGCTCTGTTCCACGTGGAACCGGGTGCATAGGTCGGATAACTCGATTTTTAACTCGTCTAAATTCAGCGCAATACCCTCTTCTTCACCGTAGTCCACCACCGCCTCAGCTCGCGCCATCCAGGGCGTCAGGAGCGCTCGGCCCTCTTTGATCCACAGGGGCTGGGCCCCGGCCCGGGCCTGGGCCAAGCGCAGCTGGGTGTCGGTCTCGGCGGCCACCAGGTCCCCCAGGGCCTCGGCCTCCAGCAGTCCCTGTTTGCCGTTGCAGAGGGCCCGCCGGGTGAACTCACCGGGTTCGGCCGGGCGCACCCCCAGGCTGCCCAGGTGGGCCAGGAGGCGGCGCACCAGGAGGGGGTTGCCGTGGACCTGGAGCTCCACCAGGTCCTCCCCCGTGTAGCTGGCGGGGGCCGCAAAGAAAAGCACCAGGGCCTTCTCCTGGAACCCGCCCCAGCGCAGGGTCCGCACCTCCGCCCGGCGGGGCGCGGGCAGGTGCAGCAGGGGCGCCAGCACGGACTGGAGGCCGGGGCCCGACACCCGCACCACGGCCACCGCCGAGGGAAACAGCGGGGTGGCCGGGGCACAGATGGGATCAGGGAGGAGACTCACCCGCCCAGTCTACTTCCGGAAGACCTTGACGGGCTTGAAGGTGCCGACACCCTCGCTCTCGGTACCCAGGCCCTCTTCACGGCTGACCACCAGGTGCACCCAGCGGCGCTCCCGGGCACTCAGGGCCCCCAAGGTATGGCTGCCCAGCTCGCGGGCCTTCTGGGCGGCAAAGAGGCCCATGGCCATGACCTCCTGCATGCGGAAGAGGCGGGCGCCCCGCACATCCAGGTAGGCCAGCTTCAGATCCTCCCGCTCGCCCTGGGCCTCGTGGACCAGGAACTGGAGGGCATCCAGGGCTGCACCCCGGTTGGCACCCAGCAGGGCGGCGTCAGGGCCCCCCACCAGCACGCGGTTGGGGAAGGCCTCCTCGTCGCCGGAGGGGACGAACTTCGCCTCCACGGCGAGGCCCAGGTGGGCCCCCCAGCGGGCGATGAGCTCGGGCACGGATTCCAGACTGGCGCTGCTTCTGCGCATGGCGGGACTCCTAGAGCTTGATGGGTTCAGGCTGGTAGGACCGCATGATCCACCAGGTCTGACCCAGGCCGATCATGTTGAACACGAAGTAGTAGATCGTAAGCCCGGCGGGACTCGAGGCGAACATGAAGGTCATCATGACCGGCATGAGCACCAGCATCATCTTGCGCTGGGCGGGGTCCCCCACGGCGGGTGTCACGTACTGCTGGGCGAACATGGAGGCGCCCATGAGCACGGGGTAGATGAAGTAGGGGTCCTTGCCGGACAGGTCGGTGATCCAGCCAAAGAAGGGGGCCTGGCGCAGCTCGAAGACGGCATTCAGCATGGACCACAGGGCCAGGAAGATGGGCATCTGCAGCAGCATGGGCAGGCAGCCGCCCATTGGGTTGTGGCCGTTCTTCTTGTAGAGCTCCATGAGCTCCTTGTTCATCTCGGCCTTCTTGGTCATGTCGTTGCCGAACTTCTCGTACTTGGCCTGGAGGGCCTTCTGGTGCGGCTCAAAGTCCTTCATGCGGAGCATGGAGATGGTCTGCTTGGTGTTCAAGTGCCAGGTGGCGAGGCGGATGACGATCGTGAAGATCACGATGGCCCAACCCCAGTTGCCAACGAGGGCATGGAGCTTCTTCAGGATCCAGAACAGGCCCTGGGCCACGGCGCCAAAGAAGCCGTAGTCGATGACTTGAGTGAAGGGCTTCTCAAAGGCCAACAGGGGCTCGTCTCGCTTGGGTCCCAGGTAGAGCGAGCCCAGGGGTTGGGCGGTCTGGGGTACCAGGAGGTAGCCTGCGGCATCCGTGGCAGCGGGGCGCGGCAGCTTCCAGAGGGCTGCAAAGTAGTGATTGCGCTGGTTCTTCTCATCCTTTTCGAGGCCGGCATCCAGGCCCAGGCGCTCGGCGGCGGGGGGCAGGACCTTGCGCTTGGAGCCCAGGAAGCTGAAGAACGGATCGTTCAGCATTTCGGTCCAGGTCACGGCCTCCACGCCCTTGTCGCTGAGGGTGAACAGGCGGCCCAGGTGCTTGACGGGTTCCTCGGTGGCGGGGTTGGCAATGAGCAGGACGGCGGCGCCGCGGGGAGAGGCACCCTCCACCTGGAGCACGTGGCCGCGGGGGGGGACCAGGTAGGACAAGCGCTCGCCCGAGGCGTTCTCGAAGATCACGGCGGTGCCCCTGGTACCCATTTCCTCTTGCCGGACGCCCTCAAAGCCGGTCCCCCGGAAGGCCGCGAGGCCAGGGAAGGAGGCGGGGAAGAACTTCGTGCCGTCCTGGCGCCAGACCACCTGCTTCAGCGCCCCGGTGGACACCTGCCAAGTGAGGGCCAGCTCGTTGTTGGCCACGGAAAAGGTGGCGGCGGGATCGGCCACCTTGGTGGCGCCAGCAGCGGGGGCAGCAGCCGAAGCCACTGGTGCAGCGGCAGTGGCAGGAGCCGCCGTAGCCTGGGCCTGAGCGGGGGCAGCGACCTTTGCCTCGGCCACCGGCGCAGCCTTGGGGTAGCGCGAGGACAGCCAGAACTGGCCGCCCAGCAGGATCATGCTGCCGATGACGAAGTAGATGACATTCCGATTGTTCATGGGGTATCCAGGGTGGGGAGTCGGCGGAGGGCCAGCTGCAACTGCGTGGCGATGTCCTGGATGCGGATGCCCTCAACAGGCGGGGCGGTCCGACTGGGGCGTACCCAGACCACCCAGGGGTGCCCCTGAATGGGGTCCAGACCTGCGAGGAAGGCCATGCGCACCCTGCGCCGAAAGCCGTTGCGCTGCACCGCTGGCCCACACTTCTTGGGGGAGGTCACCAGCAGCAAGGGACCCTCTGCGCCGGGGTGTTGCCAGGCGCGGATGTCCAGACACGACGAATGCCCCAGCAGGGGCCGGGGCAGGGGTGCGGGAACCGCGTGGTCCTTGTGGCGGACCGTGCGGAATCGGCCCTTGAAGATCACGGGGCGAAGCCCGGCCGGCGTTCTAGAGCGCCAGGACGTGGCGGCCCTTCGCGCGCCGGCGCTTGAGCACCAGGCGGCCGTTCTTGGTCTTCATGCGGCTCAGGAACCCGTGGGTCTTGGCGCGGCGACGATTGTTGGGCTGAAAGGTACGCTTCATGGTTCCACCTCGGGGGTCCCCTCCCGGGGGGGAGGACGAACCTTCAACGATATCAGCGGTGTTCGCCTCACTCAAGGGCATTTCCATCCGCCCAACCCCGCCCCGAGGATGCTAGATTGGGTTCCCCCCGCGAGCATGGCGTGGTTGGAGCGCGTGTGGCGCCCCGGCCGACGGCGCGCTCAGTGGCCGCTCCCCGGTGAACACGATGCGTTCGACAGACCCCGCCGCCCTCTGGGAAACCATCCGCCAAGGGCTGGCCAAGCAGCTTCCAGAAGCCAGCTTCCGCGAGTGGATCGCCCCCTGTGCGCCCCTCCAGTTGAAGGACGGAACGCTGTGGGTGCAGGTCCCCAGCGCGGCCGCCAAGCTGTGGATCGAGCAGCAGCTACCCGAGGAGTTCAGTGACGCCTTGGCCCTGGCTGGCCTGGCGGACCTGCGCCTGGAGTTCCGGGTGGATGGGGCCCCCAAGGTTGCCTCCAAGCCCGCCAAGCGCGCGACGGCAGCCCCCGTGGAGGCTGCCGAGGGCCAGGCCGCGCTGCCCTCCCTCTTCAACCGCTACACCCTGGACCGCTTCGTGGTGGGCCCTGGCAGCCAGCTGGCCTTTGCTGCGGCCCGGGCCGTGGTGGACAACCACGGCAAGGCGGCGACGCCGCTCAGCATGAACCCGCTGTTCATCTATGGCGGCACCGGCCTCGGCAAGACCCACTTGATGGTGGGGATCGGCAAGGGCCTGCTGGAGAGCAACCCGGGACTGCGGGTGGCCTACGTCAAGGTGGACAACTTCTTCAACGAGCTGACGGTGGCCATCCGCGTCAAGAACACCGAGCCCATGCGCAAGAAGTACCAGCAGAACGACGTCCTCCTCCTGGATGACGTACAGACGCTGGGCAAGATGGAGCGGACCCAGGAGGAGATCTTCTACATCCTTGAGCACCTGCTCCAGCATGGGAAACAGATCGTCATCACCTCGGACAAGCCCCCCCAGAAGCTCGAAGGCTGCCACGAGCGGCTGATCACCCGCTTCAAGTGGGGCCTCACCGCCGACATCCAGCCCCCCGACTTCGAGACCCGCATCGCCATCCTGCGGAAAAAGCTTGAGGATGCTGACTTCAAGAACGTGCCCCCCATCCCCGAGGACGTGCTCACCTTCATCGCCCACAAGGCCAAGGGGAGCGTGCGGGACCTGGAGGGCTTCCTCACGCGGGTGATCTTCCAGGCCAGCCTGCTGGGGATTCCCCCCACCCTCGAGGTGGCCCATGCGGCCTTCCAGGGCCAGAGTGGAGAGGAAGCCTCTGCCCCTATTCCGCCCGAGCGCATCTACCGCATGACCGCCGAGACCTTCAACGTCTCCTACGCCGATCTCATGAAGAAGCGCTCCCGGACCCAGGCCATCCTGCTGCCTCGCCAGGTGGCCATGTACCTCGCCCGGGAAATTGCCTCCCAGGCCTTCACGGACATCGGGCGGGCGTTCAACATGCACCACTCGACGGTGATGAATGCCATCGGGTCCGTTCGGGAGCGCATGAAGCGGGATCCCGAATTCCACAGGATGGTCCAGGCCCTCTTGAATAGTATTCACTGATTTAATTGGTCTTCTGTTGTTATCCACAGGGTGGGTGCGGTCCCAGTCCACAAGGGACCCTTCCTGGGGGAGCTGTCCGGGGATGCGCGCCCCCTCTGTGCCCTTCCCAGGCCCCTTTCCACAGCCTGTCCTGAGCAGGGAAAGTCCGGTAGGATAGGGCTTTGACAAGCCTTTCCACAGGTTGGCCCGCTCCTCAGCATCATCAAGGGTGATACATGAGTCTTCAGTTACAGGTTTCTAAGGAACGTCTGGACCGGACACTGGCCCTGTTGAGGCATGCTCTGGACCGACGGGTCACCCTTCCCATCCTCCAGCACATCCTCGTGGACGTTCGTCCCAAGGAAGTCGTCCTCAAGGCCACGGACATGGAGCTGGCCTTCGAAGCCACGGTCCCCGGTGAAGGTCAGGGGCAGTGGACCATGGCTGTTCCCGGCAAGAAGTTCATCGAGACCGTGCGCGTGTTCCCCGAGGGCATCCTCAGCCTCGAGTGTCCCGAAGCCGGTGGTCGCCTGTGGCTGCGCGCCAAGGGCATGAACTCCGAGCACAACATCCAGCCTGGCGAGGGCTTCCCCGAGCTGCCGTCTCCGAACCAGGACCTGCCGGTGGTGCGGATCCCTGTGCTGCGCCTCAAGCGCGCCATCCAGCTGGGTGCCATCGCCGTGAGCCGGGATGCCACCAAGCCGACGCTCTCGGCCGTGCTGCTGCATCTGTCCAAGCACCACGTCCGCGTTGTCTCTACGGACGGTTTCCGCCTCGCAGTGGCCGAAGTGCCCTGTGAGACGAGCCTCAAGGATGATGTCCGCCTGATCGTACCCAAGCGGGCCCTCGACCTGATCCCCACCCTCCTCGGCGACGAGGGCGAGGTGGAGCTCTGTTGGGATGGGACCACGCTGTTCCTGGATCAGCCCGGTCTCAAGTTCAGCACCCGCCTGGTCACAGGCAACTATCCCGCCTACGAGAAGGTGCTTCCGGCGGAGCTGCCCAAGCGGGTGATCGTGGACCGGGAAGGCTTCCTGCGCACCCTGCGCTTCGTCGGCTTAAAGAAGGACGACTACAACAAGAACGTCCGTCTTTTCTACGAATTCCCCAACCTGCGCACGGTCTTCCAGCACCCCGACGAGGGCGTGAACCAGGCGACCCTGCCGTTCTCGGGCGAAGAGCAGCCCTTCGAGCTGGCCTTCAACATCGACTACCTCACCGAGCTGCTGGAGCGGCTGCCTGGCGAAGAGGTCGTGTACCAGTTCAAGGATGAAGTGGGCCAGGGTGTCTTCATGAGTCCCAGCCTCGAGGACTTCAGCTTCCGCTACGTCCTCATGCCCGTTCGTTTCGCCAACAGCGCCCAGGCCTGATCCGCGCTGACCACCCGCAGTCCACCGAACCACGATAAAGCGAGTCTTGATGTCTGCAGAAGCACCGAGCGCACGAGTTCACACCCCCACGGAAACCGACAGCTACACAGCCGAGAACATCACGGTCCTGAGAGACCTTGAGGCCGTGCGCAAGCGTCCCGGCATGTACATCGGCGACACCGATGATGGCAGCGGGCTCCACCACATGGTCTACGAGGTGGTGGACAACGCTATTGACGAGGCCCTGGCGGGCTTCTGCACGCGCGTGGACGTGATCCTGCACAGCGATGGCAGCTGCAGTGTGGACGACAATGGCCGCGGCATCCCGGTGGACATCCACAAAGAGGAAGGCCGCAGCGCGGCGGAAGTGATCATGACCGTGCTCCACGCCGGCGGAAAGTTTGACAACACCAACACCGACGGCAAAAACGCCTACAAGGTGTCCGGCGGCCTGCACGGCGTGGGTGTGTCCTGTGTGAATGCCCTCTCTGCCACGCTCTGGCTGACCGTCTGGAAAGACGGCCAGGAATACGGCATGACCTTCAAGCAGGGCAAGGCCGTGGCCCCCCTGGCCAAGGTCGGCCCCGCTGCCCGCCGCGGCACCCGGGTGCGCTTCATGCCCGATCCAGACGTCTTCAACAACATCCTGGACTTCAGCTTCGAGACCCTCAGTCAGCGCCTTCGCGAGTTGAGCTATCTGAACCAGGGCGTCCACATCCGGATCACGGATGAGCGCACGGGCGACACCCATGACTTTATGAACGCCGGTGGCATCAGCGCCTTTGTGGAGCACCTGAACCGCAACAAGGTGCCCCTCCACAAGCCGCCGATCTTCATCAAGGACGAGAAGATGGACACCACCGTGGAGGTGGCACTCCAGTGGAACGACACCTACCAGGAGACCCTCTACTGCTTCACCAACAACATCCGGAACCGCGACGGAGGCGCCCACCTCGAGGGATTCCGGGCCGCCATGACCAGGGTGATCAACACCTACGCCGAGAAGAACAACCTGCTGAAGAGTGCCAAGGTCAGCCTCTCGGGCGAGGATGTCCGCGAGGGACTCACGGCCGTCATTAGTGCCAAAGTTCCTGATCCCAAATTTTCCAGCCAAACCAAGGACAAGCTCGTCTCCAGCGAGGTCAAGGGCATTGTCCAGACCATCGTCTACGAGAAGCTCTCCAGCTTCTTCGAGGAGAACCCCCGGGAGGCCAAGGCCATCCTGGAGAAGGCCATCGAGGCCGCTCGTGCCCGCGAGGCCGCCCGCCGGGCTCGCGAGCTGACCCGCCGCAAGGGCGCCCTGGATGGGGGTGGCCTGCCAGGCAAGCTGGCCGACTGCCAAGAGAAGGACCCCGCCCTCAGCGAGCTCTTCCTGGTGGAGGGCGACTCCGCCGGTGGCAGCGCCAAGCAGGGGCGCCACCGCGCCACCCAGGCCATCCTGCCCCTCAAGGGCAAGATCCTCAACGTGGAGAAGGCCCGCTTCGACCGGATCATCAGCGCGGTTGAGCTGCGGATCATGATCCAGGCCCTGGGCACCGGCATCGGCAAGGACGAGTTCAAGGTCGAGAACCTGCGCTACCACAAGATCGTGCTCATGACCGACGCCGACGTGGATGGTGCGCACATCCGCACCCTGTTGCTCACCTTCTTCTACCGCCAGATGCCAGAGCTGGTGGAGCGGGGCCACCTGTACATCGCCCAACCCCCGCTCTACAAGGTCAAGAAGGGCAAGACCGAGAAGTACCTCAAAGATGAGCGGGCGCTGGAGGAGTTCCTCTTCCAGAAGGCCCTGGATGGCTGGAGCCTCACCGTGCCGGATGGCACCGAGCGCAAGGGGCCAGTCCTGGTTCGGGAGATGAAGAAGTGGGGCGAGGTGAAGCAGCTCTACACCAAGCTTGACCGCCGGGGCTACAGCCAGCCCCTGGTGGATGCCCTGCTGGCCAATGGCCTCCTGGAGCCGGAGTGCTTCGACGACCGGGCGGGACTCGAGGCCCTGGCGAGCGCCATCACCCAGTCCAAGCTGGGCACCTGCGAGCTGGAGACCACCGAGGCCGTGGAGCTGCCCTCCGCCGGCGAAGAGCCTGCGGTCACCATCCCTGCCAGCCACCGCCTTCGGGTGGTGCGCATGCACCTTAACCGTCCCATAACCTTGTGGATCGACAAGCAGGTGGCGCACTGGGGCGAGTTCCGTCGCCTCGCCTCCCTGCACCTGGAGCTGGCTGCCTTCCGGGGTGGCGAGCTGAGGCTCCGCCGCCTCAAGGACGTGAAGGACGGAGCCAAAGAGGTGGCCACCGACGAAGAGGGCGAAGAGGCTCCCAAGCTCGGCAAGGAGCAGGTCTTCACGGACCCCGAGGCCATGCTGGCCATGGTCATGGAAGAGGGCAAGCGGGGCCTCGGCATCCAGCGCTACAAGGGCCTGGGTGAGATGAACCCCGAGCAGCTCTGGGAGACCACCATGGACCCCGAGCGGCGGACCCTGCTGCAGGTGCGGGTGGACGATGCCGTGGAAGCCGACGAGATCTTCACCATCCTCATGGGCGACGCCGTGGAACCCCGCCGGCGCTTCATTGAGACCAACGCGTTGTTGGCTGAGAACATTGACATCTGATTTCGGAGTTTGACCTTCGGCCAAATTCCGCGCGAGTTAACAACCCCAGAACTGTTCCACGTGGAACCCTAATGATCCAGCCCTGTAAATCCCTTTCATTTGTATCAACACAGGAATCGGCCAACGGCCGATTCCTGTGTAACGAGAGACCATGACCCAGAACCGTATTGAGCCCCTGGAAATCGAAAAAGAGATGCGCAAGTCCTATCTGGACTATGCGATGAGCGTGATCGTGGGCCGGGCCCTGCCCGATGTCCGCGACGGTCTCAAGCCCGTGCATCGCCGGGTCATGTTTGCCATGAAGGAGTCGGGCAACGAGTGGAACCGGGCCTACAAGAAGTCTGCCCGCACCGTCGGTGATGTCATGGGTAAGTACCATCCCCATGGCGACTCAGCCATCTACGACACCCTGGTGCGCATGGCCCAGCCTTTCTCCATGCGCCACGTGCTGGTGGATGGCCAGGGCAACTTCGGCTCCATCGACGGCGACTCCGCGGCCGCCATGCGCTACACCGAGGCGCGCCTGTCCCGGCTCGCCAACGAGCTCATGGGCGATATCGACCAGGACACGGTGGACTTCGGCCCCAACTACGACGGCAGCATGGAGGAGCCCCTCGTCCTGCCCTCCCGCTTCCCCAACCTGCTGGTCAACGGCTCCCAGGGCATCGCCGTGGGCATGGCCACCAGCATTCCGCCGCACAACCTGCGGGAGTGCTGCCGCGCCCTGGTCGACCTCATCGACAACCCGACCCTGGCCCTGGAAGGCCTGATGGCCCACATCAAGGGGCCCGACTTCCCTGGCGGCGGCCTCATGCTGGGCACCGAGGGTGTGGTGGATGCCTACCGCACCGGCCGCGGCCGCTGTGTGGTGCGCGCCAAGTCCCACATCGAGCAGATCCGGCGAGCTGGAGACCGCGAGCAGATCGTCTTCACCGAGCTGCCCTACCAGGTGAACAAGGCCACCCTCACCGAGAAGATCGCCGAGCTGGTCCGCGAGAAGAAGATCGACGGAATCAGTGACTTGCGGGACGAGAGCGACCGCGAAGGCATCCGCCTGGTGGTGGAACTGAAGAAGAACGAGCCCACGGACATCGTGCTCAACCAGCTCTACCAGCAGACCCAGCTCCAGAACAGCTTCCCCATCACCATGCTGGCCATCGTGAATGGTCAGCCCCGGGTCTGCACCCTCCGGGAGGTGCTCCAGGAGTTCATCGGCTTCCGCCGCGAGGTGGTCACCCGCCGGACCCTCTTCCAGCTGCGGAAGGCCGAGGAGCGCCACCACATCCTCATGGGCCTCAAGATCGCCCTGGACCACCTGGATGCGGTCATCAAGCTCATCCGCGCCGCCAAGAGCCCCGAAGAAGCCAAAGCCGGCCTCATGGCGGGCGCCTTTGCCACCGCTGCGGCCATCAAGAAGAGCCCCTGGCTCTGTCTGTCGGCCGTGCAGGCCCAGGCCATCCTGGACATGCGCCTCCAGCGCCTCACCGGCCTGGAGCGGGACAAGATCCTCGACGAGCTGGCCGAGCTGGAGAAGACCATCGCGAAGCTCAATGCCATCCTGGCTGACGAGAGTCTGCTCCTGAAGGTGATCAAAGAAGAGCTCCAGCAGGTGGCTGAGCAGTTTGGCAACGACCGCCGCACCGAGATCGTCGGCTACACCGGCGAGATCCGCATGGAGGACGTGGTCCCCGACGATCCCATGGTCGTCACCATGTCCAAGGCCGGCTACATCAAGCGGACCGATCTGAACGCCTACCGCCGCCAGCGGCGCGGGGGCAAGGGCAAAGTCGGCATGAAGACCAAGGACGAGGACTTCGTCGAGCAGCTCTTCATCACCAAGGCTCACGACACCCTCATGGCCTTCACCGACAAGGGCATTGTCTACGCCCTCAAGGTCTACGATCTGCCCGAAGCGGCCGCCTCCACCCGGGGCAAGCACATCCGGAACCTCATCTCCCTGAAGGATGGGGAGAGCGTGGTGACCCTGATGGCCCTTCGGGACTTCCCCGAGGGTGAGTGCCTCGTGTTTGCGACCAGTGACGGTACCGTCAAGCGCAGCAGTCTCGCGGCCTATGCCAACATCCGCGCCAATGGCCTCATCGCCCTCAACATCGACGATGACAACAGCCTGGTGACGGTGCGTCGCTCCACAGGCCAGCAGCAGATTGTCCTGGCCACTGCTCTGGGCAAGGCGATCCGCTTCTCAGAGGAGGATGTCCGGGCCACGGGCCGTGCCACCACGGGCGTTCGCGGCATGAAGCTGGCCAAGGGTGACCACATCGTGGACATGGAAGTGGCGGATGCCCTGCCGGATCTGCCCGAAGGTGTGGAGCCCGACAAGAGCACCGAGGACCACGGCCGGCTGCTCACTGTGTGCGAAAAGGGCTACGGCAAACAGAGCATGCTCCAGCACTACCGGCTCCAGGGTCGGGGCGGCACGGGTGTCATCAACATCCGGGCTGGGGTCCGCAACGGCCGGGTGGTGGGCTTCAAACTCGTCAAGCCGGGTGAGGGCTGCCTCCTCATCAGCCAGGAGGGCATGGTCATCCGCTTCCTCATCGACGAGGTCCGGAAGACCGGTCGGGCCGCCCAGGGTGTGAGCTTGCTCAAGCTCGCCAGTGCCGATGACCGGGTGGTGGGTCTGGCCAAGATCGACGCCAGCGCCATGGCCCTGGACGAGGAAGAGGACCTGCCGGAGACCGACCTGGCCCACCCGGGTCCTGACGAGAGTGGTGAGCAGCCCTCGCTGGGCCTCTGATCCGGGCTCGACCTACAAGTAGGCCCCCCAGTCTCCGCTCGGAATTTCCACCGCCTCCCGACTCAACCTCGGGAGGCGTTCCACATGGAACACATAGGCCCAGGCCCAGCAGGAGCGCCCTCCTTCGAGCAGCAAGGGGATCACCTCGCGGGTGAAGAGGCCCTCCTCGACGCCCTCCAGGGGGTCCAGGTCCGCCAGGGCCTGGTCCAGGTCGGCGAAGTCCTCATAGCCCACGAAGTCGCCGCGGACCCAACCGGGTGAGCCGGGTGGGTCCGGCGGTGCAGGCTGGGCGACCAGGGCGGGATAACCGGCGGGGAGGTGGAACAGTCGGCCCCCGGTCCAGGCGCGGCAGAGCCCCTCCGGATGGGTCCGCAGCAGCCAGGCGTGGTTCGAGCCACCCTCGCGCAGCGTCCCATAGACAAACAGCCCATCCGGCTCCATGACCACCCCTAAAAAACATACAGCCAAAACGCAAGGCGTTTTGGCTGCAGTCCAATGCTTGGTCGGGACCTACTCAGGAATGGGGAACTGGTCCGTGAGGTGGAAGACCTCCTGGCGGACCCGGGCGAAGGTGCTCTCGTCGGCCCGGTGGCGCAGGGTCAGGTCGAAGAAGCGGGCGATGTGGTCCATCTCCTCCTCCTTCATGCCGCGGGTGGTCAGGGCCGGGGAGCCCAGCCGCACGCCGGAGGGCTTCAAGGGGGGGTTGGGATCGAAGGGGATGCCATTCTTGTTGGTGGTCATGCCCGCCCGGTGGAGGCACAGTTCGGCCTCGTTGCCCAGGAGCCCATGGTCACGCAAGTCCACCAGGAACAGGTGGTTATCGGTGCCGCCGCTGACGATGCGCCAGCCCCGCTCCTGCAGGCCCTTGGCAAGGGCATGGGCATTGCGGATCACCTGGCCGCTGTAGGCCTTGAACTCCGGCTGCATGACTTCATGCAGGGCCACGGCTTTCGCCGCGATGATGTGCATGAGGGGGCCGCCCTGGACGCCAGGGAACAGCGCTCTATCTATATCCTTGGCAAACTGAGACTTACACAGGATGAAGCCTCCGCGAGGCCCACGCAGGGTCTTGTGGGTGGTGGTGGTCACGAAGTCCGCATGGGGCACCGGGCTGGGGTGGTGGCCCGTGGCCACGAGGCCCGCGATGTGGGCCATGTCCACCATGAGCAGGGCGTCAACCTCGTCGCAGATCTGGCGGAAGAGGGGGAAGTTCCAGGTGCGGCTGTAGGCCGAGGCACCCACAACGATCATCTTGGGGCGGTGCTGGAGGGCGAGGCTGCGGACCTCGTCCATGTCCACCCGCTCGTCCTCCTGGCGGACGTGATACGGGACAAAGTTGTACAGGATGCCGGAGCTGTTCAGGGGGTGGCCGTGCGTGAGGTGACCGCCGTGGGCGAGGTCCAACCCAAGCACTGTGTCGCCGGGCTTGAGGGCCGCGAGGTAGACGGCCATGTTGGCCTGGGCGCCGCTGTGGGGCTGCACATTGGCGTGCTCCGCCCCGAAGATCTGCTTGGCCCGGTCGCGGGCCAGGTTCTCGATGATGTCGACCTGCCCACAGCCGCCGTAGTAGCGCTTTCCGGGGTAGCCCTCGGCGTACTTGTTGGTGAAGTGCGAGCCCATGGTCTGCATGACGGCGCGGGAGGCGTAGTTCTCAGAGGCGATCAGCTCGAGGTGATGCCGCTGCCGCTGGACCTCGAGCTCGAGGGCCTGAAACACGGCGGGATCAGAGGTTCGGATCACTTCATACATGGCGAGGACTCCCAGGGATGCCCCTATCCTAGCCGCGGCCAGTCGCTGCAAATGGGCCCTCTTCGTGAGCGGGATCACAGTCCTGCGGCCATGCGACACTGGAGGCACGGAGTTCCCATGTCCTTCCTTCCCCCCCACGAGGGCCCCGAGCTGGAGCGCTTCGAGCACCCCCTGGCCAGTCGCTACGCCAGCAAGGCCATGGTGCGGCTGCTCTCTCCCCTCTACCGACAGCGCGTCTGGCGGCGGCTCTGGGTCGCCCTGGCGGAGGCCGAGGCCGAACTGGGCCTGCCCATCACGGCAGCCCAGCTCCAGGAGCTGCGCGCCACCCAGGATGCGGTGGACCTGCCCACCATTGCCCGCCACGAGGCCGCCCTGCGCCATGACGTCATGGCCGCCATCCACGCCTGGGGCGAGCAGGCCCCGGGCGCCCGTCCTGTGATCCACCTCGGCGCGACCAGCTGCTTTGTCACCGACAACGGCGACCTCCTCATCGCGCAGGAGGCCCTGGGCCTGCTGCGGCGGCGCATCCAGGACCTGATCGCCGCTCTGGGGGTCTTTGCGGCCCAGTGGCAGGACCAGGCAACCCTGGGCTTCACCCACTTCCAGCCCGCCCAGCCCACCACCGTTGGTAAGCGGGCCTGCCTCTGGATCCAGGACCTGCTCCTGGACCTGGAGGACCTGGACCACCTGGTGCGCACCACCCCGGTGCGCGGCATCAAGGGCACCACGGGCACCCAGGCCAGCTTCCTGGAGCTGTTCGACGGCGACGGCGCCAAGGTGGAGGCCCTGGAGTTGCGCTTCTGCGCCAAGGTGGGCTTCCCGGCCATCCCTGTCTCGGGCCAGACGGCCACTCGCAAGCTGGAGGACCGCATCGGTCAGGTGCTCTGTGGCATCGCCGCCTCGGCCTCCAAGTTCGCCTGTGACATGCGCCTGCTCCAGCACCTCAAGGAGGTGGAGGAGCCCTTCGAGGCCCAGCAGATCGGCTCCAGCGCCATGCCCTACAAGCGCAACCCCATGCGCTCGGAGCGCATCAACAGCCTGGCCCGCTTTGTCCTCGGCCTTATGCCCTCCACCTACCAGACCAGCGCCACGCAGTGGATGGAGCGGACCCTGGATGACAGCGCCCACCGCCGCCTCACCCTCAGCCAGGGCCTCATGGCCGTGGACGCCATCCTCGTGCTCTGCCGCAACGTCGCCTCCGGCCTGGTGGTCTACCCCCGGATGATCGAGGCCCGCCTCGCCCAGGAGCTGCCCTTCATGGCCGCCGAGGTCCTGCTCATGGAGGCTGTGAAGCGGGGCGGCGACCGCCAGGACCTGCACGAGCGCTTCCGGCTGTCTGCGCTGGAAGCCGGCCACCGCATCAAGGCGGAGGGGCGTCCCAACGAGCTGCTCACCCTGCTGGCGGCCGATCCCGCCTGGGCCATGACCGAAGCCGAGCTCACCACCCTGCTGGATGCCAACCGCTTCACGGGCCGGGCCGGTGAGCAGGTGCGCCAGTTCCTCGCGGGCCCCGTAGCCCAGGCGCTTCAGGACCATGTACCCGCAGACTCAGCCCCAGTGCGGGTGTAGGTGTCGGTTGTTTAGGTGAAAAACGGAATTGAGGGGTTGTGACATGTTGAAACTCGCCGTAATCGGTGCCCAGACACTTTTGGGCCGGGAGTTGGTGGGTGCCCTCGAGGCCCGCGATGCCTCGGTGGTACCCCTGTCAGTCGGTGCCCTCACCGTGGCCGAGGAGGAGGGCGACCTGGTGGTCTTCGCCCCCGACCCTGCCCTGCTGGAGGGCATGGATGTGGTGATCCTGGTGGCGACCCCGGACCCAGGCCTGGTGTCGGCCTTCCCTGGACGAATCCTGGACCTCCGCCCCGAGCCTGATCCGGCGGCAGAGCCCCTGCCCCTGGCTGGTGCTTGGCCCGCCGGCGCACGGATCCTGCGGGGGCGACCCGCTCTGGAGCAGGTGCTGGCCCAGGTGCCGTCCCTGCTCAGCAACGTGGGCGAGGTGGGCGGTGTTCACCTCCGTTCCATTGCGTGGCTCGGCGACCGGGGCCTGGATGGCCTGGTGGCGCAGACCTTGTCCGTCCTCAACGGCGAGGATCCCGACGAGAAACTGCTGGGCTACCGGCAGGCCTTCGAGATGGTGCCGGTCCCTCCTGTGGTCGGCAAGGGCCGCCTGCTGGAGATCCGCATCCCCTCCTTCCATGGCGACCTGCTGGTGCTCCAGGTGCGGGCCCAGGATGGGGCCGCCCTGGCCAAGAAGGACGCCCCCACCGGCGTGAAGTGGGTGGGGGCCCCACCCAGCTCCCGGGAGGTGGCGGTGAGCCCCGAGCTCCTGGCCCACGCGGAGCTCACGGCGGACGGCCGGGCGGCGGTGCTGACCCTGGGCTTCGACCCCGTGCTGTGGGGCACCCTCTGGCCCGCCTTGCGAGTCCTGGGGCTGATGTAGGCCCATGGCGAAGAAGCTCGACGAACCCCAGGAGCGCGGGGACTTCTTCAAGTCCCTGGGGACTTTGTTTGCCGGGTTCGTGGCCAATCGGGTGGACGATGCCGTGACCAGCCTGGGGCCGAAGCTGCTGCGCCCGCCTGGTGCCCTGGACGAGTTCGAGTTTCTCACCCAGTGCACCCGCTGCGACAAGTGCATCCGGGCCTGTCCCGAGAACGCCATCCTCAAGGCACCCGCCACGGCGGGCCTGGCCCTGCGGACCCCCTACATCGACCCCCGCGCCATCCCCTGCTTCCTCTGCACCACCCTGCCCTGCATCGCGGAGTGTGAGGACAATGCTCTGATCTGGCCCCGGCTGGTCCGTGCCGATGGCACGGTGTTGGAAGGGCCCAAGGCTGTGCGCATGGGTACTGCCCGGGTGAAGCCAGCCCTCTGTGTCACCTGGGGCACCCTGGACCGGGAGCCCCGGGACTGCCGCATCTGCGTGGACCGCTGCCCCTACCCCGACGAGGCCCTGCGCCTGGCGCCCCCCGGAGAAGGTGAGCCCTATGGTCATCCCGTGGTGGACAGCGCGTTCTGTACAGGGTGCGGCCTGTGTGTCTTTGCTTGTCCTTCGGAGCCCGCAGCCATCGTGGTGGAGCCCCGCCGGGGCTGATCAGCCCTGGGCTGCCACCTCTTCGGCGTGGTAACTGGAGCGCACCATGGGGCCGGCGTGGACGGTGCGGAAGCCCAGGACCCGGGCCTGCTCAGCCAGGGCCTCGAATTCCTCCGGGGGGACATAGCGCTTCACGGGCAGCTGGTGGCGCGTGGGCCGCAGGTACTGGCCCAGGGTGAGGATGTCCACGCCGACCGCCACGAGAGCCTGGAAGGTGGTCAACAGCTCCGCCTCGGTCTCACCGAGGCCCAGCATGAGGCCGCTCTTGGTGCGGAAGCCGGGGCCGTAGAGAGCGGTGCCCAGGGTTTTGGCGTGGCGGAGCACAGCCAGGCTGCGCTCGAAGCGCCCCGCAGGCCGTACCTCCTTGTACAGGCTGGGAACGGTCTCGGTGTTGTGGTTGAACACCTCGGGACCGGCAGCGACCACGCGGGCCACGGCCTCCAGGTCACCGAGGAAGTCCGGCACCAGCACCTCCACGCCGACGCCCGGGTTGCGGCGGCGGATGGCCAGGATGGTCTCGGCGAAGTGGGCCGCCCCGCCGTCCGGCAGGTCATCCCGGTTCACCGAGGTGAGCACGGCGAAGCGGAGGTTCAGCGCCGCCACACGCTCGGCGGTCTCCTGGGGCTCCAGGGGGTTCAGCGCCTTGGGTTGCCCGCTCTGGATGCTGCAGAATCCGCAGGCCCGGGTGCAGACGCCCCCCATGAGCAGGAAGGTGGCGGTGCCCAGGGTGAAGCAGTGGGTGCGGTTGGGGCAGCGGGCCTCCTCGCACACCGTGTGCAGACCCGAGGTTCGCAGGTCGGTCTTCATGCGATGGAGGTCGCCGAGGCGCACGCGCTCCTGGGCAATCCAGGGCGGGAGCCGGGGATGCCCTTCCAGGACTTCGCGGCCAACACGGCGGGCATATCGGGGCATGCAGGCTCCTGGGGTTCCAGTCTCTCGCAGGGGAGGGGTGGCGGACAGCCCCTGTGCCCCCCCAAGCTCAAGCGGGGGCAAAAAAAGGGAAAAATTCCTTGTCCCAGCCCTCAAGCCTTTTCCCCAAGGCTCCCCGTAACAGCCATAATAGATGGCTTAAGAAAGGCAACCCCGGCCTCGTCATCTCTCTGGCCACCCTTCTCGTGCGGCACCCGCCCCCGAGACCCATGGGCCCCGTTCCCATCGTCGCCGACCCCAGGCCGGTGCCACCATTGATGCAGGATCCCTGAGCCATGCCCAACCTTCGACGCATCCTCTTGGGTCGGCGCTTGTCCAGCGTCGAGAGCCAACACACCAAGGTCAGCAACGTCATCGGCCTGTCAGTGTTCAGCTCGGACGCCCTCTCCTCCGTGGCCTACGCCACTCAGGAGATCATGGCCAGCCTGTCCAGCAACCTGCACAGCGTGGGGGCCCTGGTGGCCGTGGCCGCGGTGCACCCGCTCTTTGGCCTGTCGGTGCCAGTGGCGTTGGGCATCGTCGGCCTGCTGGTGATTTTGGGCATCAGCTACCGCCAGACCATCCTGGCCTACCCCTCCGGGGGCGGCGCCTACATCGTTGCCAAGGAGAACCTGGGTGAGAGCGCCGCCCTGGTGGCGGGCGCCAGCCTGCTCCTCGACTACATCCTGACGGTGGCGACCTCCGTGTCTTCGGGGGTCGCGGCCATCACGGCCGCTCTGCCCAGCCTGGACGGCCACAACGTCTTCATCACCATTGTCTGCATTGTCCTCATTGCCCTGGCCAACCTGCGGGGCGTGAAGGAGAGCGGTGCCTTCTTTGCGGTGCCCACCTACGGCTTCGTGGCCCTGATGCTGATCATGATCGGCTACGGGACCCTCAAGACCTTCCTGGGGGGCGGTCCCACGCCGGTCCAGGTGCACACGGCGGTGGAGCACACCCAGCGCTTTGGTGGCCTGGCCATGATCTGGATCTTCATGCGGGCCTACTCTGCAGGGTGTACCGCCCTGACGGGGGTGGAGGCCATCTCCAACGGCGTCCAGGCCTTCAAGGATCCCGCGGAACAAAACGCCTCCAAGACCATGATCTGGATGGTCCTGCTGTTGGGCATCATGTTCCTCGGCATCACCCTGCTGGCCCATCGGCTGGGCGTGGTCTATCAGCACAGCCTGGATCCCACGGTGGTGCCGGAGACCCTGCTCTCGAAGCTGGAGAAGGCCATCTATGGGGATGTCACCCACGGCCTGCCCAAGCTCATGTACTACCTTACCCAGGGCTTCACCTTCGCCATCCTGGTGGTGGCCGCCAACACGGCCTATGCTGACTTCCCGCGCCTGGCGGCGCTCATGGGTCGGGACAACTACCTGCCCCGCCAGTTCGCCAGCCAGGGCGACCGCCTGGTGTTCTCCAACGGCATCGTCATCCTGACCTCCGTCAGTTGCTTCCTGGTCTTTGTCCTCCACGCCAACACAGATCTACTGCTGCCCCTCTACGCCCTGGGCGTGTTCACGGGCTTCACCATCTCCCAGGCGGGCATGGTGATGCACTGGTATCGGCTCCGGCGTGCGGAACCACGCTGGGTCTCCAAGGCCGTGATCAACGGCATCGGCATGGCTGCGGCGGGCATCGTCATGGCCGACATCGCCGTCACCAAGTTCATCCATGGTGCCTGGCTGGTGGTCCTGCTGATCCCGATCATGGTCTGGATGTTCCTGAAGATCCACCGGCACTACATCCGGGTGAAGTCGATCCTGGCGGGCAGCCGCACCGAGTTCCTGCCGCATCGGCGCAACCGTGTGGTGGTGCTGGTCTCGGGCATCCACTCAGGCGTGGTGCAGGCCCTCAACTACGCCAAGGTCATCGCTGCCCACGGCGACGTGGAGGCCCTCACGGTGGACTTCCCGGATGAGCACGGCCGGGAGAGTGCGGCCCTCCAGAAGCTCCGCTCCGACTGGCCGCACTACTGCGAGGGGATCCCCCTGCGGTCCATTGAGAGTCCCTACCGGAAGATCGTGGAGCCCATCACCGACGAGCTGGACCGCATGCGGCGGGTGGAGCCCGAGTACACCATCACCGTGATCCTGCCGGAGTTCGTGACCGGCCACTGGTGGGCCAACATCCTGCACAACCAGACGGCCTGGCGCATCAAGGGCGCCCTGCTCCTCAAGCCCAAGACCGTGGTCATCTCCATCCCCTACCACCTGGAACCCTTGGTGGAGTAGGTCCGACCCTCAGCGCAGGCGGGGTGTCGGCAGGGCGAGAAGCTCCTGTCCGGTGAGGATCTCCGCCAGGGTCTGGTGGCGCTCGCCCAGGACCATGCAGAGCAGGCTGATGGGGAAGCAGCACACCGAGACCAGGTGCGCCAGGGAGTAGATGGCGCGGCGGTGGGGGGCGTTCTCCGGGAGGGCCACGCCGAAGAACCCCATGCTGGGCGTCTGCCCGATGAGCAGCAGGGGGGCCAGGAACAGGAACCAGGACACCACCAGCAGGTAGGGGATCACATAGACCCAGGCCTCCGAGGCCAGGCGGAGGGGTGACACCCCGAGGGCCAAAGCAGGCAGGGTCAGCGCCAGACCCTGAACCACCGCCAGCAGGAGGGCATCCGACAGCTCCACCCACAGGAGGGGGGCGAAGCTGGAGACATGCTCTGTGAAGCCCAGGGCGGCTGGCATGGTGGGTTCTGGTGCTGCCAGTGGCAGGGCTGGCAGGTCAGTGGCGACCAGTTCCTCGGGGCTCACGTCCACGGCCACCGGGGTCACGCGGCCCAGGGCCGGCGCCATGAGGGCCCGGGAGGGAGGCTCGAAGGTGGCCTGGGCCAGGGCGGAAGCCTGGAAGAGCATGCGCCGTCCCGGCTGCTGGGGCGGGGCCAGGGTCAGGCCGCACTCCGGGCACTCTGCCGCCAGGGCCGGCAGGGCGTGCTGGCAGCTGGGACAGACTCGGCGGGGGGGGACGACCATGGGTACTAACTATCCGACAACTTGGGGCACAGCGGAATGCCGCCCGAGTGGAATTTGTCCCGCCCCGGCCCCGGGACGCCATGGGACCATCGGGGCTTGGCTCCGGGAACCCCATCCCTGAGTCCCGGCTGACGAGGTTTCCCATGACGACCGAGACCCTCGGTGCTTTCCATCCGAGCACCCGGCTCTACCGCTTCACCATTCTGCTCTTCATCAGCCTGCTGGCCTTCGGCAGCTACTTCGCCTACGACAGCATCGGGGCCCTTGGCCCCACCCTGATGCGGGAGCTGCACCTGGACCGCAGCGACATCGGCAACCTCTACACCGCCTACTCGGTGGCAGCCATTGGCATCGTCTTCTTCGGCGGGATGCTCTACGACGTCCTGGGGCCCCGCCGGGCCAGCCTCCTCTTCAGCTTGCTGGTCCTGATTGGCGCGGTCATGGTGGCCATGGCTACAACCAAGTGGATGCTCTTCACCGGGCGTCTGGTCTTCGGGGCGGGCTCCGAGGCTCTGATCGTGGTGCAGAGCGCCATCGTCAGCCGCTGGTTCAAGGGCAAGGAAATCGCCATGGCTTTTGGCATCACGCTGACCATCAGCCGGATTGGGACGCTCTTCAGCTTCAACATTGAGGAGCTCATCGCCACCTACTTCGGCAGCTTCCGGGTGGCCCTCTGGGCCGCCGCAGGCTTCTGCCTGCTCTCCGTGCTGTGCAACCTGGTCTTCAACGTCATGGACCGCCATGGGGAGGAGGTCCTGGACCTTGCCAAGCCCGACGCCGGGGACCGCATCGTCTTCTCGGACATCCGGAAGTTCACCCCATCCTTCTGGTTCGTGGTGCTCCTGTGTGTGACCTTCTACAGCGCCATCTTCCCCTTCACCGCCCTCGCTCCGGACATGTTCCATGACAAGTGGGGCCTTCCTTTGGTGAGCGCCAGCTCCGGTGGCTTCCTCTCCCAGGTGTTCTACAACTTCACCCACATGTTCAACACGGCGCCCGGCGTCACCAGCATCGTGATCGCGGCGTCCATGGTCTTCGCCCCCTTCGCTGGGGACCTGGTGGACCGCATCGGCAAGCGCGCCTCCCTCATGGTGCTGGGCTCCGTGGTCCTGATCCCGGCCCACCTCATCATGGGCCTCACCCACTGGAACCCCATCCCCATGATGGTGCTGCTGGGAGCGGCTTTTGTGCTGGTGCCCGCGGCCATGTGGCCCTCGGTGCCCATGATTGTGGAGGAGAAGCGTGTGGGCACCGCCTTCGGCCTGATGACAGCCATTCAGAACCTGGGGCTGGGCCTGTTTCCCCTCCTGAATGGCAAGCTGCGGGACGCCACCGGAACCTACACCGCCACCCAGGTCATGTTTGCGGGGCTGGGGGTGGCTGGGCTCATCTTCGCAGTCCTGCTCCTCCGGGCGGACCGCCGCCAGGGGGGGATCCTGGAGGCTGGGCGACCGGAGGAGCGCTGAGGCGGTAAACTGCCGTCATCGTGGAGGACCCATGACCCACTGGCGAAGGCTCCTGGCATACCTGGCTGTGGGCCTGGTCTGCCTGGGCGTCCTCCTGCCCGGGGTGCTCCGTGCGGCCCAGGCGCCGCTGCCGCAGACCTTGCTGGTGGCCCAGGTCCAGCCAGCACCCCGCGACCCTGTTCCGGCCCAGGTGCGGGAGACCTTGGCCTATGTCCGCAAGCATGGCTTCCCGGCGCCGGGCTACGTGGGCGGCCGGGTCTTTGGGAACTATGAGGGGTTGCTGCCCCGCTACGACGGCCGGCGCAAGCGCATCGAGTACCGCGAGTGGGATGTGCGGCCCCGGGCCGTGGGCAAGCACCGCGGCGCCGAGCGCCTGGTGACCGGCAGCGATGGGCGGGCCTGGTACACCGCTGACCACTACCGCTCCTTCGTCGAAGTCCGATGACAGGGCCGGTCCTGGCCTGGCCTGGGCCGGTGGCCGCCGAGGCTCTGGCGGCCCTCTTTCCGGGGCCCCTCTGGACCCTCCGGGGTGCCCACATGACCACCCGGGACGCCCTGCTGGCCGAGTGGGCGGCAGCGGCGGGCTTCCCCTCGCACTTCGGGGGCACCTGGGATGCCTTCCGGGATGCCCTGGCGGACCTCCCCGAGGGGGGCACCTTCCTGATCCTGGAGGCGGATCGACTGCTGCAGGAGGCCCCGCCTTCCGCCGGTACCACCTGGCTGGCCGTGCTGGCGGTCGTGGCCGAGGACCTGGCCCCGCGCCCCTTCCGGGTGCTCCTCCACACGGAGCCCGACAAGCTCCCCGAGCTGGAAGCCGGTCTTCGGGCCATGGGCTGGTAAAATAAAAGTTTGAACACCTAGTTTGCTTTCCAGCCTATGCTGAGACCCTGTCTTAACAAGGAGTCTCTGTGAGCCGCGATCTCTTCAGCCCTGCCCCCCTGGGGCGCATCACCCTGAGCAACCGCATCGTCATGGCCCCCATGACCCGCAACCGCTCCCTGGGCAACATCCCTGGTGAGCTGGTGGCCACCTATTACGGCCAGCGCGCCAGCGCCGGCCTGATCGTCAGCGAGGGGACCTCGCCTGCGCCTGACGGGCTGGGCTACCCCCGCATTCCCGGCATCTTCTCAGCGGAGCAGATCGCCGGCTGGCAGGCTGTGACGGCGGCCGTGCACGCCCAGGGCGGGCACATCTTCCTGCAGATGATGCACACCGGCCGCATCGGCCACGCAGCCAACCTCGCCCCCGGGGCCGAGGTGCTGGCGCCCTCCGCTGTGGCCGCTGCGGGAGAAATCTGGACCGACACCCAGGGCATGCAGCCGCACCCGGTACCTCGGGCGATGACGGAAGCAGACATTCAGCGGGCCGTGGCGGCCTTTGCCCAGGGCTGCCGCAACGCAGTGGCGGCGGGCTTCGATGGTGTGGAGCTGCACGCCGCCAACGGCTACCTCCTGGAGCAGTTCCTGAACCCGGGCTCCAATGTGCGCACCGACGCCTACGGTGGCAGCCACCAGAAGCGGGCCCGCTTCGTGCTGGAAGTCGCCGCCGCCGCCGTGGCCGCCATCGGCAAGGACTGCGTGGGTATTCGCCTGTCCCCCCACGGTGTGTTCAACGACATCGCCACCTTCCCCGAGACCGAGGAGGCCTACAGCCACCTCGCGGCGGAAATCGACGCCCTGGGCCTGGTCTACCTCCACCTGGTGGACCACAGCGCCATGGGTGCGCCGGCCCCGGCGCCCGCCACAGTGGCGCGCATCAAGGCGGCCTACCACGGCACCCTCCTCCTGAGCGGCGGCTACGACCGCAGCCGGGCCGAGGCGGACCTGGCCTCGGGCAAGGGCGACCTCATCGCCTTCGGTCGGCCCTTCCTCGCCAACCCGGACCTGCCCGCCCGCCTGGCCTCGGGCGCCCCACTGGCCAGCCCGGACATGAGCGCCTTCTACACGCCGGGGGAGAAGGGCTACACGGACTATTCGAGTCTGGGGGCCTGAGGGCCAGCCTAGAACTGATCCCGGAAGGCCTCGAAGGCCTGGCGGAGGTCTGCCAGCTCGGCCCTGAGGGCGCCGACCTCGGCCTCCAGCTGGTCCAGTCGGCCGGTGCGCACCGCGCCGCTCTCTGCGGCCTGGGGGGCGCTGCCTTCTGTCGGCGGGCCGGACAGCAGGTGAGCCACCCGGGCTTCCCGGGACCCTGGGGCCCTGGGCAGCCGTACCACCAGGGGCGGCTCCGCCTCCAGGAGGACACCCAGGCAGGCTTCCACCTCGTCCAGATCGGGGAAGGCATACATGCGCCGGGTGTTGGTGCGCAGCTCCCCGGGCGTCTGGGGACCGCGCAGCAGCAGCTCACCCAGAAGGGCCGCCTCCTGCACGGAGAGGTTCCAGGTGGGCTTGGCGGTGTGGGCGACCTTGAGCACCCGGCCCGGCCAGTGCTCGGCCAGGCCCCGGGTCACCAGCTCCGCCACGGTCGCCTGGAGCTCAGGCTCGGTGAGCGCCAGGACAGGCTCGCGGTTGCTGGACTGGTTGCAGGCATTCAGCAGGGCGTTCAGGGACAAGGGATAGATGTCGGGCGTGCTGAGCTGTTTCTCCAGGAGGCAGCCCAGGACACGGCATTCGAGGGGACTCAGGTCGTTCTGGATCATGGCGCTAGGTCCCGATGACGCCCGTCATGGGGCTGCTGGCGCTGGCAAAGAGGCGCTTGGGCATGCGCCCGCTCTCGAAGGCCAGGCGGCCGGCCTGGACGGCATGGTCCATGGCCTGGGCCATGCGGATGGGGTCGCCCGCCTCGGCCACGGCGGTGTTCAGCAGCACGCCGTCAGCGCCCAGCTCCATGGCGAGGGCTGCATCGGAGGCGGTACCCACCCCGGCGTCCACGATCATGGGAATGGCGTAGCTGTCCGTGATCTCTTTGATGAGGAGCAGGGTCATGGGGTTCTGGACGCCGAGGCCCGAGCCGATGGCGCTGCCCAGGGGCATGACCGCTGAACAGCCGGCATCGCAGAGCTTCTTGGCCAGGATGGGGTCGGCATTCACGTAGGGCAGGACGATGAACCCCTCTTTGACGAGGATCTTGGCGGCCTCCAGGGTCTCTTCGTTGTCTGGGTAGAGGCTCTTGGCGTCCCCGATGACCTCCAGCTTCACCCAGGGGGTGTTGAGGGCCTCTCGGGCCAGGCGCGCCACCCGCAGGGCGTCCTCCCGGGTATAGCAGCCCGCGGTGTTGGGCAGCAGGGCGATGTCCTTGGGGATCCAGTTGAGGATGTTCTCCTCGCCCTGGGCCTCCAGGTTGAAGCGGCGCACCGCCAGGGTCACCATGTCCACCCTGGCGGCCCGATAGCAGGCCTGCATGGTGGCGAAGTCTTTGTACTTGCCCGTCCCCAGGACGAGGCGGTTCTCGAGGGTCTTGCCGGCGATGACGAGGGACATGGGCGCTCCGAAGCTCCAGTCTAGCCTCGCTGGAAGCTTGTTCACCGGGGTGCAGGCGCCGGACAGGTCAGATCCAGCACCTGCTCTTTGTCCCCGGTGCGGTAGAAGAGCTGGACCGGGAAGGCTGTTTCGGGGTCCTGGCAGCGGAAGAACACGAGGCCACGTCGGCTCTGGCCCGGCTCCAGTCGCCCTGGCGACCAGGCCCGGGTCTGGAAGAACTCCGCCAGGCGGCGGTTGCTGGTGTTGGCCACGCCCAGGTTGGGAAGCCCGATCAGAAGACCCACCACGGCCATGGCTCCAAAGACCATCGCGGGCGTGGGTCCGATGTAGTTGGCACCCCCGCCGCCAGTAGAGGTTGCAGACAGGAGGGCCGGGATCAGTGGGTAGAGGAGGTGCAGCATGCTGGACTGCTTCACCAGGTCGGCGGCCGCCTCAGGCGAGAGGGCTGTGACCCCCTCGGGGACGCCCAGGCGAAAAACCTCCAGCCCGGCAGCAGAGGGGTTGTCCAGGCCGAGGACCAGCACCCGGAGGTGAGCCGACTGAGCTTTTCCCTCGTTGCGGGAGTTGTCGCCCCAGGGCTGGGGCACCAGGGTACCGGCCAAGCCCTGGCCCTGGGGCTGGGGGCGGGCGGTTGCCAGTTCGACAGGCCGGTAGATCCGGGCGCAGGCCAGGGAAGCAAGGAGCAGAAGCGTCAGGGCGGCCGAGCGCATGGTGCCTCCGGGGTGTGGGGTGGGGCGTCAGGCTATTTCTTGGTGGGGTCGTAGCCCGCTGAGCCGACGGGGTTGCCGTCCTTGTCCACCAGGACCACGTCCTTGCGGGCGCCCTTGATGATGTCCTGCTTGAAGCCAACCACCCCGCCATCCAGGTTGGTGGAGAGGTCCTTCATGGCCAGCTCGAGGCTCTGCTGGGCTTGTTGGCGGAAGGCGTCCTCCCGGTTGGACCAGCTGCTGCTGCCCTTCACTTGCCCCAGACCGCCGGCCCGGAACAGGAAGGTGCGGCTGGGCACATGGTAGACCGCAGCGTCCATGAGGGCGGTGGTGTCGTTCTTGTCGCCCTGCACGACGTAGGCCCCCACCAGGGTCCAGTAGGTCCAGGAGTACCAGGTTGGGGCGCTGAACTGCAGGATGTCCACGCTGATGAGGGCAATCACATCCACACCAAAGGTCTTGGAGACCTGGTCCAGGTCCTCGAAGCCACCGCTGAGGGTGAGGTACTGGCTGGGGATGATCTTGAAGGAGTGGGCCCAGGGCTTGCTCTTGAAGACCTCTTCCACCCGCTGGTTGAGGCGAGCTTCCTGGTCGGCGGGCATGAGGCCCCCTGGGCCAGACTGAGCGCCGCCCCAGGCCAGGTTGTTGCCAGCGCGCTTGCTGCTCTCGTTGGGCACAAAGGCCACCCCCAGGCGGAGGGGCAGCTGGAGCTTCGCCGGGCCGCTGGCGGTGAGGGGGGCGGCGTCCTTCCCCCCCAGGTAGGCGGTGAGGCTGCTGCGGCGCTGGACAGATTCCGGGGTGGCACACCCTAGGGCCAACAACAGCACGGCGGCGAGGGCGGTGAGGGCAGGGCTGCGCATGATGCCTCCTGGCTCAATACGGAACCGTATGGATTCCATACGGTGAAGTATGTTAAACTGCCTGGGCCTTGTCAAGGCGTCCCATGGCCCTCCCCAAAAAAACCTCCCGCAGCACCACCCCTCTCTCCCGGGACGCCTGGGTGCGGGCAGCCATGAATGCCGTGGCCCAGGAGGGCCTCCGGGCCGTGGCAGTGGAGCCCCTGGCCCAGGTTCTGGGGGTCACCAAGGGCAGCTTTTACTGGCACTTCAGCAACCGTGACGACCTCATCCAGGCCGTGCTGGACGCTTGGGAGCAGGACCAGAGCCTGGATGTGGTGACCCGCTACCAGGGCATCGAGGACCCTCGTCGGCGCCTGCGGGTGCTGCTCTTTGCGGCCTTTGAGGACACCGAGAACGGCCGGATCTTCGCCGCGCTAGCAGCCTCCAGCGAGGACCCCCGGGTGCAACCCCACCTCCGGCGGGCCACGGCGCGCCGCCTGGAGTTGGGCCGGGAGGCCTTCCTGGCCCTGGGCTTCAACGACGAAGATGCCCGCCAGCGGGCCCTCTTGGCCTATGCCGCCTATGCTGGCTACTTCCAGCTCCTGCGCACCACCCCCGAAGCGGTGACCGAGGTGACCGACCTGAGCAGCTATGTGCGCCGGCTGGCGGATGCGCTGGTGCCGACGCCGTGACTCGGCCCGTGCTGATCGTGCCCGGCTACCAGGGCTCGGGTCCCACCCACTGGCAGACTCTCTGGGAGCAGGCCCTGCCGGATGCTCGGCGCGTGGTCATGCCCGACTGGGAGCACCCGGAGCCCGAGGGCTGGATCGCTGCCCTGGCTGCGGCCGTGGCTGCCTGCGCCGAGGCGCCGATCCTCGTGGGGCACTCCCTGGGCTGTATCGCCATCGTGCGCTGGGCCCTCCAACCGACAGCGCCCATCCATGGGGCCCTCCTGGCGGCGCCGGCGGATGTGGACCGCCCCGGTGGCCTGGAGGCGCTCCGGCCCTTCGGTCCCATCCCCCAGCAGAGGCTGCCCTTCCCAGCCATCCTGGCGGCTTCCGCCAACGATGTGTTCATGACCCATGACCGGGCGGTGGCCCTGGCCGAGGCCTGGGGGGCCCGCCGGGTGGACCTGGGCGAGGTGGGACACCTGAACGTCGCCAGCGGCCATGGGCCCTGGAAACAGGGCGAGGCCCTGCTCGCCGAACTCCGCTAGCGGGTTGCGCCAGGGGCCCTGGATGTGGGATCGTTGAAGTTCCGATGGAGGAGCGGTTCCCATCAGTAGTGGCGGCGAGGGTGATGAACCTGATGACCTGTTGCGAAAGGGGAGAATCGCCGAAGGGTTCGCAGCTCATCGATGCGGCCCCTGGACGTCGAGGCGAAAGCCCGGCGGCTGTCGTTCCGGTCACCCGGAATGGAGGGCCTGAGGCGCTGCGGCGGGGCTGTTCCCACTGCGTTCCTGAGGGCACCATCGGCACGCCGAGGTTCCCATGAGTGCATCCCCCGCAGACACCCATAGCCGGCTCGCCGCCAGGCTGATGGCCCTGTGCGCGGTCGAGACTCCCTCGGGCCACGAGGACGCCGGCCTGCCGGACCTGCGGTCCTGGCTGGTGGAGCTGGGTGCCACCGTGGTGGAGCAGCCCGTGGCCCCCGGCTGCACCAATATCCTGGCCCTTTGGGGTCGCCCCAGGGTGCTCTTCTCCACCCACCTCGACACCGTGCCCCCCCATGTGCCGCCTCGCCTGGAGGGCGATGTGCTATGGGGTCGGGGTTCCTGCGATGCCAAGGGCCAGATCGTCGCCCAGCTGGCGGCGGTGCGCAGCCTGCTGGACCAGGGCCACGACGGCCTGGCCTGGCTGGGTGTGGTGGGTGAGGAGACCGACAGCGCCGGGGCCGCCGCCGCCCTGGGCCTGGCCGACCGCCTGCTGGACCTGCGGGTACTCATCAATGGCGAGCCCACGGACCTGAAGCTGGGCACTGGCCAGCGTGGAGCACAGCACGTGTGCCTCCACTGCCGGGGCCGCGCCGCCCACAGCGGCAGCCCAGAGCTGGGCCAGAACGCCACCTGGCCCCTGCTGGACTGGCTGCAGCGCCTGCGCGAGCAGCCGCGTCCCGAAGACCCGCTCCTGGGGCCCGAGCTGTGGAACCTGGGGCTGCTCAAGGCGGGGCAGGCCCTCAACTCCGTGCCGGCCGAGGCCGAGGCCCACCTGCTGGCCCGCACCGTCCCGGGCAGCGTCCTGCTGGAGGAGATCCGCCGTCTGGCTCCGCCGGAGGCCACCGTGGAGCTGCGCCTGGACGAGCCCCCCGACACCTACCCCGAGGTCCCTGGCTTCCCCATGGCCGCCATGCCCTTTGGCTCGGATGCCCCCGCCCTGCGGATCCTGGTGCCCGACCGCACCGTGGTCCTCGCGGGCCCCGGCAGCATCACCGTGGCCCACACCCTGGACGAGCACCTTGCCCTCGCCGATCTGGAAGCCGGGGTGGACCTCAACCGCCGCCTGGCCCTTCACTTCCTTGGAGACTGACCCATGACCACCAAGATTCCCGTCACCGTTCTCGGCGCCACCGGCGTCGTCGGCCAGCGCTTTGTGCGGCGCCTGGCCAACCACCCCCTCTTCCGGGTTGAGCACCTCGCCGCCAGCGAGCGCAGCGCTGGCAAGCGCTACCGGGATGCCTGTGCCTGGCGCCTGGATGGTGAGCCCTACGGCGGTCTGGGCGACCAGATCATGGCCGACGGCACGCCGGAGTTCGCCCTGTCCCCGGTGGTCTTCAGCGCCCTGGACACCGCTCCCGCCCTGGAGCTGGAGCCCCAGTTCGCCAAGGCCGGTGCCCTGGTGTTCTCCAACGCTGGCGCCTTCCGCATGTCCCCCGAGGTGCCCCTGCTGGTGCCCGAGGTCAATGCCGACCACCTGGGCCTGCTGAAGATCCAGCGCCACCACCACGGCTGGACCGGGGGCA
Organism: uncultured Holophagaceae bacterium; assembly: GCA_903840385.1. Lineage (GTDB taxonomy): Bacteria > Acidobacteriota > Holophagae > Holophagales > Holophagaceae > Geothrix. The sequence goes on along the minus strand of CAIMFT010000105.1, from coordinate 7,596 downwards.
TCGTGACCAACGCCAACTGCACGGCCACCGTGCTGGTGATGGCCCTGGCCCCGCTGCACGAGGCCTTCGGCATCGAGGCCGTGATGATGACCTCCATGCAGGCCATCAGCGGCGCCGGGTACCCGGGCGTCCCCAGCCTCGACATCATGGGCAACGTGATCCCCTTCATCCGCAACGAGGAGCCCAAGGTCGAGGAGGAGACCCCCAAGATGCTGGGCCGCTGGACGGGCGACTCCGTTGAGCACGCAGCCATGGTCGTGAGCGCCCTCTGCCACCGGGTGCCTGTCATCGAGGGCCACACCGAGGCCGTGAGCGTGAAGCTCAAGGGTAACCCCTCCCTGGAGGCGGTGCGCGATGCCTGGCTGAACTGGCGGCCCGAGCCCCAGCGCCTGGGCCTCTTCTCCGCCCCGGCCGTCCCGGTCCACGTGCACACCCTGGAGGATCGTCCCCAGGTGCGCCGGGACGTGGAAGTGGATGGTGGCATGAGTGTCCATGTGGGCCGCCTGCGGGTCTGCCCCATCCTCGGCATCAAGTTCGCCCTGCTGGGCCACAACACTGAGCGCGGTGCCGCCGGTGGCAGCATCCTCAACGCCGAGCTGGCCCACGCGAAGGGATACCTCCGATGATCGTCCTCAAGTTCGGCGGCAGCAGCGTCGCAGACGCAGCGTGCATGCGCCAGGTGGCGTTCCTGGTGGGCGCAGCCCTGCCCCGCTCGCCCCTGGTGGTGCTCTCCGCCATGGGCAAGACCACCAACGGCCTCTTTGATGCCGCCAAGGCCGCCGAGGCCGGCGACCTCCCCCTCGCCCTGGACCGCCACCGCACCCTCCTGGCCGCCCATCGCAAGGCCGCCATCGAGCTGTTTGATGGCGCCCCCCCCGAAGCCCTGGAGGCAGCCATCGCCGAGCTGTTCGGTGAGCTGGAGCTGCTGCTGAAGGGCGTGGGCATGCTGCGGGAGCTGAGCCCCCGGAGCATGGACGCCATCGCCTCCCTGGGCGAGCGGCTGTCCACGCGGATCTTCGCCGCCTACATGGAGGGCGTCTGGGTGGATGCCCGCACGGTGATGCGCACCGATGCGGTGTTCGGCGAAGGCGCTCCTCAGCCCGAGGCCGTCCGCGAGCTGGCGGCGCGCTACCTTGCCCCCCACCTGGGGCCGGGTCGGGCCGTGGTGACCCAGGGCTACATCGGCGCCACCGAGAGTGGCCTCACCACCACCCTGGGTCGGGGGGGCAGCGACTACTCTGCGGCGCTCTTCGGGGCTGCGCTGGGGGCGGAGGAGGTGCAGATCTGGACCGACGTGGAGGGTGTGCTCACCTGCGACCCCCGCATCGTGCCCGAGGCCCTGCCCATCTCCGACCTGAGCTTTGCCGAGGCTGCGGAGCTGGCGGCCTTCGGGGCCAAGGTGCTCCACCCCGCCACCATCCAGCCTGCGGTGGAGGCCGGCATCCCGGTGACCGTCCGCCACACCCAGAAGCCGGAGGGACGCTTCACGACGATCTCTGCCGAGGTGCAGACGGGCCGCCCCATCACCGCCCTCGCCAGCCGGGGCCCGGTCACGGTGCTCACTGTGAGCAGCTCCCGGATGCTCGCCCAGAGCGGCTTCCTGGCGCGGCTCTTCGAGGTGTTCGGGCGCCGGGAGGTCAGCGTGGATCTGGTGGCCACCGCCGAGGTCAGCGTGTCCCTCACCGTGGAAGCCGACGTGCCCCTCAAGGCCCTGCTCCAGGACCTCTCGGTCTTCGCCAAGGTGGAGGTCCACGAAGGCCGGGCCATCATCGCCGCTGTGGGTGAGCGCCTGAAGTCCACCCCTGGTGTGGGCGCTCAGCTGCTCAGCTCCCTGGGTGACATCAACGTCGAGATGATCAGCATGGGTGCCAATGAGATCAACCTCAGCCTGGTGGTGAAGCAGGAGAGCACCTCCGAAGCCCTGCGCCGCCTGCACCGCGTGCTGGTGGGGGGAACGCCGTGAGCGCGCCACGCATCGGCCTCTTCGGGCGGGGTCGCCTGGGCTCTGCCATCGCGGCGGAAGCCGGGGACAGCATCGTGTGGACTGTGGACATGGGCGAGTCCCCCTCGGCCACTGTGGATGTGGCCATTGATGCCAGCGTGGCCGAAGCCGTGGAGGCCCATCTGGCCTGGGCCCTGGCGACCGGCACCGATCTGGTGATCGGTGCCACGGGCTGGCGTCTGCCCGGCCTGGAGGCCCGCGTTGCCGGCCGCATCGGCGTGCTGGCCGCTTCCAACTTCTCCCTCACCGTGGCCCTCATGGCGCGGCTCTCCATGGTGCTGGGCCGCTACGCCGCCCTCGACCCGAACCGGGATCCCTACCTGCTGGAGCACCACCACCGCATGAAGGCCGATGCGCCCTCGGGCACAGCGAAGACCCTGGCAGCAGCCGTGCTCGCCGGCTGCCCCCGCAAGACCGAGTGGACCCTGGGCACCCCGGCACCGCACCAGCTGAACATCGGCGTGGTGCGCGCTGGTGTGGAGTTCGGCACCCACACTGTGGGCCTGGACTCCGCTGCCGAGGTGCTGGAGCTCACCCACACCGCCCGCTCCCGGGCCCCCTTCGCCCAGGGTGCCCTGGCCGCAGCCCGCTGGCTCCACGGCCGCAAGGGGGTCTTCGGCATGGATGACCTGGCGGCAGACCTGCTGGACCCGCTCTTCACCTTTGGAGGTCAGCCATGACCCTGAACCTCACCGGCCTGGCCGTGGCTCTGGCCACCCCCCTGACCCCTGCAGGCGAGGTGGACTTCCCCGCCTTCCGCCGCCTCGTGCGCCACGTGGTGGCAGGCGGCGTCGACACCCTGATCCCGCTCGGCACCACCGGCGAAGCCTCGACCCTGCTGGACGCGGAGCGGGACGCCATCATCGCCGCCACCCTCGAGGAGTGCGGCAGTCGCCCGGTGGTGGTGGGCACGGGCTCCAACGCCACCCACAAGGCCGCCGCCATGACCCGCCGCGCCCAGGAGCTCGGCGCCAGTGGTGCCCTTTTGGTGACGCCCTACTACAACAAGCCCACGGCGGATGGCCTGGTGGCCCACTACGCCGCCGTGGCCGAGGCCGCCCCGGGCCTGCCCCTCATCGCCTACAACGTGCCGGGCCGCACCGCGCTGAATGTGACCCCCGCCATGCTGACCCGCCTCTGGGAGAACCCCCAGGTGGTGGCCATCAAGGAGTGCAGCGGCAGCCTGCCCCAGATCGCTGAAGTGGCCCGCACCCTGCCCGCCGGGAAGACGCTGCTGGCTGGGGATGACATCCTCGCCGTGGCCGCCATCGCCGTGGGTGCCTCGGGCCTCATCTCGGTGCTGGGCAATGCCGTGCCCCGGGAGACCGCCGCCCTCGTGGCCGCCGCCCTCCGGGGCGATCGGGCCGAGGCCCTGCGCCTGCACCAGCGCCTGCTGCCCCTCATCGACGCCCTGTTCCTGGAGAGCAACCCCATCCCCCTGAAGGCCCTGCTCGCTCAGATGGGCTTCGGCGGCGACGGTCTGCGCCTGCCCCTTACGCCAGCCTCGGCCGCCACCCGCACCAAGCTCACTGAGGGTCTGGCCCTGGCCAGCGGTGCCCTCCTTCCTGGAGTCTCCTGATGGTTCTCGACCTGCCCTCCATTCGCGCCTTTTTCGACCGACCCGCCGAGGAGCTGGTTGGGGACCCGGAAGCGCCCGGCATGCACCAGGTGCTGCTGGCGGCCCTGGAGGCCGGCGTGGTCCGGGCCGCGGAGCGCCACGAGGATGGCACCTGGCGGGCCAACGCCTGGGTGAAGCAGGCGATCCTCTGTGGGTTCCGCCGCACCAGCCTGGTGGAGATGCCGGGTCCCGGCTTCCCCATGTTCGACAAGACCGCCTACCCGCCGCGCCACTTCAACCTGGAGGATGCGGTGCGCCTGGTACCCGGTGGCACCGCCGTGCGCCGTGGGGCCTACATCGCCCGCAGCGTGGTGCTCATGCCCCCTGCCTATGTGAACGTCGGCGCCTTTGTGGACGAGGGCACCATGGTGGACAGCCACGCCCTGGTGGGCAGCTGTGCCCAGATCGGCAAGCGGGTGCACCTGTCGGCCGCCGCCCAGATCGGTGGCGTGCTGGAGCCCGCAGGGGCCCGTCCGGTGGTGGTGGAGGACGACGCCTTTGTGGGCGGCCTGGTGGGTCTCTTTGAGGGCATCGTGGTGCGCCGGCGCGCCGTGCTGGCCTCCGGTGTGGTGATCACCGGCAGCACCGTGATCTACGACCTCGTGCATGGCCGGGAGCTTCGTGCGGAAGTGCCCGAGGGTGCCGTCGTGGTGCCGGGCTCACGGCCCGCCTCTGGCGACTTCGCCCGCAGCCACGGCCTCCAGCTGTCTGCACCCTGCATCGTCAAGTACCGCGACGACAAGACCGATGCTGCCACGGCGCTGGAGCAGGCTCTGCGATGATCCAGCCCGCGTCCAGGCTCTCGCTGCTGAAGCCTTCGCCCATCCGGGCCATCACGGATGGGACGCCGCCTGGGGCCATTCCCCTGGGTCTGGGCGAGCCCACCTGGGCGCTGCCGGAACCGGCTCGCCTGGCGCTGCTGCGCCCTGCCGGTCCCTGCGGCTATGTGCCTCATGTGGGACTGCTGGACCTGCGCAAGGCCGTGGCGGCTTTTCATGGCGCCACGGTGGATGAGGTGCTCATCACCACCGGCTCCCAGGGGGCGCTCTTCTCCCTGTTCCAGGCCTGGGTGGAGCCCGGCACGAAGGTGCTGGTTCCGGATCCAGGCTTTGTGGCCTACCCGGCCCTGGCCCGCATGGCGGGTGCGGTGCCCGTGCCCTACCCCCTCTCGCCGGACCGCTTCCGCCTGGACGCCGAGGCGCTGATCACGGTGCTGGAAGCCACTCCCGACGCCTCGGCGGTGCTCCTCAACCTGCCCTCCAACCCCACCGGCGGCGGCGGGGACCTGGCGGCGCTGCGGCGGGTGGCTGCGGCCTGTGAGGCCCGGGGCCTGCTGCTGATCTCGGACGAGGTCTATCGGGACCTGCACTTCGGCGTGCGCCCCCCGGGCCTGCGGGACGTGACCGACTGCGGCGTGGTGGTGAGCTCCGTCAGCAAGGGCTGGGGCGCCCCCGGCCTGCGGGTGGGCTGGGCCATCGGCGACCCCGCCTGGCTGACGCCTGCGCGGGTGGTGCACGGCTATGCGGTGACAGGCACCGCCACGCCGGCCCAGTGGGCGGCACTGGCACTCATCGAGCACTCCGACGCCATCCTGGCCGAAGCCCGGGCCGCCATCCTGGAGCGCTGGGAGGCCCTGGCTGCGGCCCTGCGCCGGGAGCTGGGCCAGACGGTGACGCCGCCGGACGGGACCTTCTACCACTTCATGCCCCTGCCCCCGGAGGCCCATGCGGATCCCGTGGCTTTTGCCCTGCGTCTGCGGGACGAGGCCGGCGTGGTGGCGATCCCAGGCCTGGCCTTCGGCGAGGGTGGCCGCGGCCACCTGCGCCTCAGCTTCGCCGCCACCCCCGAGCAACTGCAAGAAGGCATCAAGCGCTTGGCGCCGTACTGGAAGCAACGACCATGAACCCTTTGTTCGCCTTCGACGATGCGCAGTGCCAAGCCTTGGCGGAGGCGCATGGCACGCCGTGCTTCGCTTACTCGGCGGGGGTGGCAGAAGCCCAGTTTCAGGCCCTCCGCGCGGCGCTGCCCCAGCGGGTGCGCATTGCCTTTGCGGTGAAGGCCAACTCGCACCCCAGCCTGCTGAAGCGCTTTGCCGCCCTGGGCGCCAGCTTCGACTGCGCCTCCATCGGTGAGCTGGAGAAGGTGGCGGCCTTGGCCTTGCCGCCCCAGCGCACCTTCTTCGCCGGGCCCGGCAAGCGGGAACCAGAGCTGGCCAAGGCCCTGGCCATGGGGGTCCGCATCCAGGCGGAGGGCTGGGAGGATCTGGCCCGCATCGAGGCGCTGGCCCAGGCCGAGGTGGCGGTCAACCTGCGGGTGCACCCGGCCTTCGAGGTGGCGGAAGGGAATCGCATCATCGGCGGCAGCGGACCCTCGGCCTTTGGTGTGGACGAGGAGGACGTGCCCGCCCTGCTAGCCAGGGCTGCCAGCCTGCGCCACGTGCGCATCCGGGGCCTCCATGTCTTCGCGGCCAGCAACCAGCGGGACGCCTCCAAGCTGCTGGCCACCCACGCGGCGGTGCTGGACCTGGCCCAGCGCCTGCGCGACCAGCACGGGATGGTCCTGGAACAGATCGACCTGGGCGGCGGCTTGGGCATCCCCTATGCACCGGAGGAAACCCCCCTGGAGCTCTCGGCTCTGGGTCACGGCCTGGCCGACCTCCTGGCTCGCCACCCCTGGTTTACAGGGGAGCTGATCCTGGAACCCGGCCGCTTCTTGGTGGGCCCTTGTGGGGTCTATCTGGCCCGGGTGGTGCGCACCAAGGAGAGCCGGGGCACCCGCTTCGCCATCCTGGAGGGGGGCATCAACCACCTGCTGCGGCCCCTCCTCACGGGCCAGGCCTTCCCTGTGAAGGCCGTCGGCCAAGCTGGGGGGAGCCACCCCACCACCCTGGCTGGACCCCTCTGCACCAGCCTGGACCGCCTGGGGGAGGTGGTGCTGCCGGCCCTGGCCCCGGGGGACCTCCTGGCCTTTGGGGCCACTGGGGCCTATGGGTTCAGCGAGGGCATGACCCACTTCCTCAGCCATCCTGTGCCCCCGGAGATCGGCGTGGGTTGAGCGCCCCCAAGGGCGGACCAGTCGGTGGGCAGCAACTGCACGGGTAGGAAAATTTACTCCAACCAACATACAAATGAACCTATGATCAGGGACGAACCGGGAGCAGCCAGTTTCATGCGCACAATCCTCTTTGTGGACGACGAACAGAGTGTGCTGAACGCCTACCGGCGCATCCTGCACGGCGTCCATCCAGACTGGGCCTTCCAGTACTTCACTGGGGGTGAGCTGGCCCTGGACTTCCTCAAGACCCACAGCGCCGATGTGGTGGTGACGGATGTGAAGATGCCGGGCATGGACGGTCTGGAGCTGCTGGGCGCCGTGTCCCAGCCGGGCTGGGGGAGCCTCCCGGTCATCATCGTCACAGGCCTCCAGGACAGCGATCTGAAGCGGCGGGCCCTCGACCTCGGGGCCTTCGACCTCCTCACCAAGCCCGTGGACCCCGAGGACCTGCTGGCCCGCCTCCGCAACGTGCTGCGCATCCGGGACTACCAGGAACAGCTCCAGCGGCAGAACGAGGCACTGGAGATTCGGGTCCGGGAGCGGACCCGGGAGCTGGAGCACTCCCAGCGGGAAGTGGTGCTACGCCTGGCCCGGGCGGCGGAGTACCGGGATGAGGAAACCGGCAACCACGTCCTGCGGGTGAGCCACTACACTCAGCCGGTGGCCCAGGCCCTGGGCCTGGATGCTGAGACTTGCGACCGGCTCTTTGTCACCAGCGCCCTCCACGACCTGGGGAAGATCGGCATCCCAGACCGCATCCTCCTCAAGCCTGGGCGACTGGATGCGGAGGAGTGGTCCATCGTCCGGGAGCACTGCGCCATCGGTGCCGGGATCCTGCGTCAGGCCCACCCCGTGGTGAACACTGTGACCGTCCGGGGGAACCCGCCCCAGGGGTCCGGCAGTGCCAACCCCCTGCTCCAGG
>CAIMFT010000104.1 GCA_903840385.1 uncultured Holophagaceae bacterium | reverse complement strand
CCTTCGGCGGGCCCATGCACGGTGGGTCGGCGCGCCTCTGCGCTCTCTGCGTTCTCTGTGGTTGGCAGTTCTTTTTCCCCGGAATTCCCGGATGAACCTTTTTTAACTTCGATCCAGGAAGGACGCTCAGCCGCCTAGGTAGTGCTCGGCTACTTTGGGGTCTACGAGCAGGCGGGCGCCGGTGTCGGCCAGCACGACGTGGCCGGTCTCCAGGACGTAGCCGTGGGCGGAGATCTTCAGGGCTTGGCGCACGTTCTGCTCCACCAGCAGGATCGTGAGGCCGTCCTTGTTGATCTGCACCAGGGTGCGGAAGATCTCCTGCACCAGGAGGGGAGCCAGCCCCATGGAAGGCTCATCCAGCAGCAGCAGACGGGGCTTGGCCATGAGGGCCCGGCCGATGGCCAGCATCTGCTGCTCGCCGCCGGAGAGGTTGCCGGCGTACTGGCGGGTCCGCTCCTTGAGCACCGGGAACAGGTCGTAGACGCGCTCCAGGCTGTCGGCGACGCCAGCGCCATCACGGCGGGTGTAGGCCCCCAGGTCCAGGTTCTCGCGCACGGTGAGGGTGGTGAGGATGGCCCGGCCCTCCGCCACCTGGACAATGCCCCGGCGGACGATCTCGTGGGAGGCCAGCCCTGTGATGTTCTCGCCGTCGAAGTGGACGGTGCCCGCCTTGGGGCGCAGCAGGCCGGAGAGGGCCAGCAGCGTGGTGCTCTTGCCGGCGCCGTTGGCGCCCACCAGGGCAGTGATCTCACCCTGGTTCAGCTCGAAGCTGACCTCCTTCACCGCATCGATGTGCCCATAGGCCACGGCCAGTCCCTGGACCTGCAGCAGCACGCTCATGAGACCTCCGCCTCATCGCCGCGGCCCAGGTAGGCCTCGATGACATCGGGGTGGGTGCGGATCTCGTCAGGTGGCCCCTCGGCGATGATCCGCCCGAAGTTGAGCACCGCCACCCGGTCGCAGAGGTTCATCACGAAGCGCATGTCGTGCTCGATGAGGAAGACGCCGTAGCCCCGGTCGCGGATGTTGCGGATCTCCTCCATGAGGACCGCCTTCTCCGAGGGGTTCATGCCGGCCACGGGCTCATCCAGCAGCAGCAGCTTGGGCTCGGTGGCCAGGGCCCGGGCGAACTCCAGCTTGCGCTGCTCGCCGTAGGAGAGGTTGTCGGCGGTGGCGTCGGCCTTGTGGTCGAGCTTCACCCAGGACAGCAGCTCCAGCGCCCGTTCCCGGGAGCGGCGCTCGGCCTCCCGGAAGGCCGGGGTCGCAAAGAGCAGGGCCAGGCCGCCGTAGTTCAGCAGGTGATGCCGGCCCACCATGACGTTCTCCAGGAGGGTCATGTCGGGGAAGATGCGGATGTTCTGGAAGGTCCGGGCGATGCCCAGGCGGGTGATCTGGTGGGGTGGCACCCCGGCCAGGTCCCGGCCCTCGAAGGCGATGCTACCGCTGGAGGGCTTGATGAGCCCGGTCACCAGGTTGAACACCGTGGTCTTGCCGGCGCCGTTGGGGCCAATGAGGGCGAAGATGGCCCCGCCCGGCACCTCGATGTTCACGTCCTCCAGGACCTGGAGCCCGCCGAAGTGTTTGCCGATGCCGCGGATGGAGAGCAGGCTCACGGCTGGCCTCCCTTGCGGGCGCGGCGGTTCTTGAGCAGCTGCCGGAAGCGGCGGGCGTCCCAGAGGCCGGTGGGGAGGAAGAGCACCACCACCACGAGGATCAGGCCGTTCACCGCCAGCCGGTAGGCGTGGAGGAAGCGCATCAGCTCTGGCAGCAAGGTGAGGATGCTGGCCCCCAGCACCGGGCCGATGAGGCTGGTGGTACCGCCCAGGATGGTCATGGTCAGGATATCCACAGCGTTCTCGAAGCCGTACTCCCGGGGGCTGATGAAGAAGGTGAAGTGAGCGTTGAGGGCCCCCGCCACACCCGCCAGCACGGCACCGAGGGTGAAAGCCGCCAGCTTGTGGCTCTCCACATTGATTCCCATGAGGCGCGCCGCCACTTCGTCTTCCCGAATGGCCTCAAAGGCCCGTCCCAGGCGGGAGCGGCGGATGCGGGCCAGGCCGTAGCCGGCAACCGCCAGGATGACCACGATGTACCAGCCCGTGGTGAGGAGCGGGATGCCGTTCAGCCCCTCGGGGCCGCCGGTGATCTGCAGGTTGAGGATGAGGATGCGGGTGACTTCACCAAAGGCCAGGGTGGCCATGGCCAGGTAGACCCCGGACAGCCGCAGGGTGGGTGCGCCGATGATCAGGGCCACCACCGCCGGAGCCACCGCACCGCCCAGCAGGGCCGCCGGGAAGGGCCAGTGCAGGTTAAGGGTCAGCAGGGCCGCGGTGTAGGCGCCGATGCCCATGAACGCCGCATTGGCCAGGGACAGCAGGCCACAGGAGAGGGTCAGCCAGAGGGACAGGGCCAGCAGCGCATGGATGCCGACGGAGTACACCAGCGTGCTGTAGGTGGCCCAGAAGTCGGCGAAGGCAGCCATCTCAGGCCTTCCGTTCCAGGACGCGACCAAAGAGGCCCACGGGCCGGACCAGGAGGATCAGGAACAGCAGCCCGAAGGCCACGGCGTCCCCCATCTGCGACGAGAGATAGGCCTTGCTGAGCACCTCGGCGAAGCCCAGGAACAGGCCCCCGAAGAGGGCGCCGCGGATATCGCCCATGCCCCCCAGGATGACCACGGCGATGCCCTTGTGGAGGATGGGCGCACCCATCATGGGAGTGACGGCATTGAAGTCCAGGCCGATGAGCACCCCCGCCACGCCCCCCAGGGCCGCAGCCGAGAAGGAGGTGAGCATGAACAGGCCCTCGACGTTGATGCCCAGCAAGGCGGCGGCCTTGGGGGACTCAGCGATGGCCCGCAAGGCCCGGCCCTGCCGGGTGTAGCGCATCACCCCGAAGAGCAGGGCCATGAGCAGGAAGGCGACGGCGACGATGCCCAGCTCCAGGGTGCGCAGGTGCACCTCGCCGAAGACGAACTCGCCCGTGGGGAGCATGGCCTCCGGGAAGCGCTGGACCTCCACCCCGAAGAGGCCCTGGGCGGCACTGGTGACCATGGTGGTCACGCCCAGTGTGGCGATCATCGGAATAAGGTGAGGTGCCTTGCGGGCCCGCAGGCGCCGCAGGATGAGCGCATCGATGGTCAGGCCCAGGAGGCCCGAGACCAGCAGCGCCGCCAGGATGCCCACCCCCAGCGGGGCATGGAAGCGGGTGACCGCCGTCATGGCCGCGTAGGCACCCACCATGAAGACGGCGCCGTGGGAGAGGTTGATGACCTCCAGCACGCCGAACACCAGGGTGAAGCCCAGGGCAAAGAGGGCGTAGACGCTGCCCAGGGTGAGGGCGTTGATGAGCTGTTGTTCGAGCATGAGACCTTTGGCCGAGAGCCTACTTTCCGGTGAAGAGGACGAACTTGCCGTCCCGGATCACGTAGATGAAGGGCTTCTGGTCGGCGTCGTAGCCCGAGGGCTTGCCGTCCTTGGGGGCCGCCTGGCGGAACTTGAAGGGGCCGGTGGCGCCGGTGATGCTCACCTTGGGCAGGGCCTCCTGGAGGGCCTGGCGATCGGCCGGCAGGTTGCCCGTGATCTTCACGGTCTTCAGGGCGGCGGCGGCGATGGTCATGGCGTCATAGGCCTGGGCGGCGAACTGGTTGGGATCCGAGCCGTACTTCGCCTTGTAGGCCGCTACGAAGTGCTGGTTGGCGGCATTGGGGTTGGTGTTGGCCCAGGGGCTGCCCACGAAGGTGCCCTCGCCAGCGGTCTTGGAGACCTCGAACATCTTGGGGGAGTTGAAGCCGTTGCCACCGATGAAGGGCACCTTCAGGCCCAGGCCGCGGGCCTGCACGATGATGTTGGCCGCCTCCTCTGCCAATCCGGAGCAGATGATGGCATCGGGGTTGGTGGCCTTGATCTTGGTGAGCTGGGCCTTGAAGTCCACGTCGCCCTTCACGTAGGTCTCGGTGGTGGTCACGGGGATCTTCTGATCCTCCAGCACCTTCTTGAAGACGTCGTAGCCGCTCTTGGTGAAGGCGTCGTCGTTGCCGTAGATCACGGCCACTTTCTTGATCTTGTAATGCTTAACCGCAGTGCTCACCGTCACCGGCAGGACGTCGCTCTCCATCACCGAGTTGCGGAAGACGTAGGGACCTACTTCCGTGATGCCGTTGGCAGTGTTGGAAGTGCCGAAGGCCACCACCTTGGCGGCATTGGCCACGGGGCCGGCAGCGAACATGGAGTTGGACAGGGTGGGCCCGAAGATCATCAGCACCTTGTCCTGGAAGATGAGCTTCTTGAAGACGTTGATGGCCTCTTCCTTCTTGCCCTGCTCATCCTCGATGACCAGCACCAGCTTGTTGCCGTTGACGCCGCCCTTGGCATTGATCTCGTCCGCGGCCAACTGAAAGCCGTTGCGGATGGGCACGCCGTACTGGGCCGCGCCGCCCGTGAGGGCCTCGGCCACGCCGATCTTGAGGTCGCCCGCCACAGCGGTGACGGCGAGCAGCCCAGCCAGGGCCAGGGAGAAGTGCTTGGACACACGGTTCATGAGAGCCTCCAAAGGTCGGTGATGGGTGGATATCGACAGGTTCTGGGGGAGCTGAGTTCAGGATACCAACAGGAGGGGGGTTGCAGGGGCGCAGCGTTTTTTGGCTGTCGGCTATCAGCTGTCAGCTATCAGCTAAAGACAAGGTCCTGCCGGTGTTAGGGGACGTGCCCCGGACCGTGGCCAATGGCTTTCGGCGTAACGCCGGGGTCAGCGGCTTTGGCTGACAGCTGATAGCTGAGAGCCTTACCCCAGGTCACCTCCCCCTCCCCCGACCAACTCATCCACAATGGGCAGCGAACCCTTTCAGGAGAAAGCCATGGACATCCAGCGTGTCGGCGTCATCGGTTGCGGGCTCATGGGCTCGGGCATTGCGCAGTGCGCCGCCGAGGCGGGCTGCCAGGTCTGGGTCAAGGAAGCCAACGAGGCCTTCCTCACCAAGGGCCTGGCGCGCATCCACGGGGCCTGGGACCGGGCGGTGACCAAGGGCAAGGTCACGCCGGAACAGCGCCAAGCCTGGGCCGCCAACCTCCAGGGCACCCTCTCCTTTGATGATCTGGCCCCCTGCGACCTCCTGGTGGAGGCCATCCCCGAGAACCTGGACCTGAAGCTCCGCACCTTTGCCGAGCTGGACCGCGTCGCGGCCCCGGGCGCCCTGCTCTGCTCCAACACCTCCAGCCTGTCCGTGGCTCAGATGGGGCCCGCCCTGGCCCCGGAGCGCCTGCCCCGGCTGGCGGGCCTGCACTTCTTCAACCCGGTGCCCATGATGCCCCTGGTGGAAGTCATCCGCACCCTGGCCACCAGCGAGGAGACCTTGAGCGACCTGCGGGCCTTCGTGCAGAAGCTGGGCAAGACGGCCGTGCTGGCCCCGGATGCGCCGGGCTTCATCGTGAACCGTCTGCTCATCCCCTACCTGCTGGACGCCATCCGCTGCGCCGAGCAGGGTCTCTCCAGCGTGGAGGACATCGACACGGGCATGAAGCTGGGCTGCGGGCATCCCATGGGGCCACTCCACCTCGCCGATTTCGTCGGCCTGGACACCATGCAGAGCGTCTCGGAGGTGCTCTTCGACGCCTTTGGCGAGCCCCGCTTCAAGGCCCCCTCCCTGCTTCGCCAGCTGGTCGCCGCCGGCCGGTTCGGCAGGAAGTCAGGCAGCGGGTTCTACCGCTGGGAGGGCGAGAAGCGCGCCGAGGCGCTGCCGCTCTGAGGCGCATCACGCCGGGCCGCCGCGCGGACGGAAGCCGCGCGGACAACTCGGTCTGTAAGCACGAACACGAGAATCAGGAACAAGACGAGCAGAACGGTCATGGTGAGCCTCCGCCTAGTGCTTGATGTGCTGGGTGCGGTACTGAATGACGAACTCCCGGATCGTCCCGCCGATGATCCAGGCCAGCAGCCCGATGGTCACCAGGCCGAGCGCACTGTTCGTGACGTTCAGCATGAGCGTTTCTGAGTTTTTCCAGTTGGCCAGCTCGAACATATAACCTCCTGTGGAGCATTTACTGCGGGGAACTGCCGCTCACGAAGACTCCATGCCTCCGTCGTCGCGGGTGAGGTAGATGGGCTCGGGCCGTCCGGTTGCGGCCTCCTGCTGCACCTGTGGGCCGGCTTCTTCCACGGCTTCAAAAATCGGTAGGTACTTGACCACGTAGGAGAAGACCGTGAATCCGAGCGCGGTGATCCCGAGCATGATGAAGATCTCAATCAGAGAGGGGAAGTAGGTCTGGGTGGGATACACCTCCAGCCCCGTAATGGCCGTGTTCATGCGGTTGAAGGCGAAGCCGGCCAGGACCATGAGGGTCGCGGAATAGAGCCCCAGCCGCGAGGTGCGAATCCGATCACTGAGCAGGAGCGCAAAGGGAACGACAAACCCGACGAGCAGCTCCGTGTAGAAGGCAACGCTGTAGTAGGTCAGGGTCGTCAACTCGTGGAGGGCCCCCCGGGCCAGGAGGTCCTCCACCCGCACGACGAAATACACAGCAAGCGTAATGGCGATGATCTTGGCCAGGTTGGCCCGGAGGTGCGTCGAGAGCAGCTCGCGGCCACCCCGGGAGAGGATCAGGGACTCGAGGAGGATCATCGCAATGCCGGACGCGATGCAGGAGATGAAGAAGAGCACCGGCAGCAGCGGCGTGTACCACAGGGCGTGCAGGCGGTTCGGGACGATGAGGTACAGCGAACCAAACGAGGACTGGTGCAGGGTGGAGAGCAGCACGCCGACGATCATGAGCGGCAGCGAGATGGCATGAATCCACTTGATGGGCCAGGTGATCTTGACCTTTTCGAGGATGATCGGGGCGAACTCGAGGGAGAGCACCGAGGTGTACAACATGAGGCACCAGCTGATCTCGCACATCACCGAGTGCGGGTTCCACATCACCAGCGGATGCCAGAAGTGATCGGGCCGCCCGAGGTCGATGATCAGCACCAGGACCACCAGCAGGTAGCCGATGAAGGCCGTCAGAATCGCGGGGCGCACAATCGGCTCATATTCCTTGGCATGGAAGATATTCACGGCAGCCACGATGGTGAACCCGGAGGCCGCCAGGCCAATGCCCAGGAAGTCGAAGCCGATCCAGAGCCCCCAGGGAAACTCATCCGTGAGGTTCGTGGTGGCGCCAAGGCCATAGGTGAACCGGGCGATGGCAGCGAGGGTCCCGGCCAGGATCAGGGTCGTGGAGATGGCCTGCCAGCCGGTGATGCGAGGGAGCAGTCGGAGCTTCATGGCTTCTCCTCGGGGCGGGGTGTCTCGCCCTTTTTCTCAGCAGCTTCAAAAGCGGCTACTTCCGTACGGCGGTTGGTGATCCACCAGATGCCACCCAGCACCACCCCACCCACGGACAGCACGTTGGGGACCTTGGACAGGGCGCTCATGGTGAGCATGGGCAGAGGGACCCTGCCCAGCCGTGAATCGAAGCCTAGCTGTTCAAAGGGAACCGAGCTGAGATAGAACATCGAGGTGCCACCCACATCGTCCTTGCCGTAGATCCTCGGGACATACTTGGTCGGCTCTGCGCCCAACCGGCGGGCCGCTTCCAGTAGCAGCTCATCCCGATCACCAAACAGGGTCGCCCCCACAGGACAGGCCTCGGCGCAGGCTGGCAGCTGGCCCTTGGCCAGCCTGGGCGCGCAGAAGCGACACTTCTGGATGCGGGGCTTGGTGCTGCTCCACTCGTATTTCGGCACATGGTAGGGGCAGGCCTGGAGGCAGTAGCGGCAGCCGATGCACTTGTCGGCATCGTAGGCGACCGGGCCATCGCCCTGCTTGACCAGCGCGCCCACAGGGCAGACCGACACGCAGGTGGGGACATCGCAGTGCTGGCAGAGCCGGCGCACATAGACGTCGCTGTACTTGTTGAGGGCGGTGTAAGCCGTCAGCGACAGGTTTTTTTCTTCATTCGGAGAGAGGTGATTTTCTTCTTTGCAGGCCGCCTGGCAGGCGTTGCAGCCCATGCAGAGGGTCAGGTCAATCAGCATGGCTTTTTTCTGGCTCAAAATTCCACCCCCGGCTTGTGAACCGCCCTGGACTCGACTCGGTGATCGCAGCACCGCTGGGATTCACCGCACCAATCAACTATCAAGTCCCGTGCCACGGCAGGTGATGGGCTCACGACGGATCTATTTATTGTATTTATTATTGTTATTATTATCGATCAGACCCAGCCCGTCGCGTGCAGCCTGTTGCCCACCGTGCCATGTGGCAGAACCGTCAAATGCGACGGCGAAGGGAACAGGAGCGCGCTCCTACACTTCGTAAATGATCTCTGGAAATAATTTCTCATTTTCTGGTTATCCAGCGAGAAAGGCCTACACTCATAGATGACCGATGCGTAATCAACGATCGGGTCGGAGCTCTTTTGGCAACCCATCCGGGTTCTTGCGCCTTCCACTTCACCAGGGCCACAGGTGCCCGCTTCCGCTTTGACCCAGTGCAGGGAAAGCGCCAGCGCTCCATCACGGCCCACGTCTTTGAGGTGCTCCTCAAGCGCCTGGAGATGAATGCGATCCTCGACACTACGCCCAATGGTGTCTGCATCGTGTCCTGCGAAGGCGTCACCCGGTGCAATCCCGCCGCCCTGCGACTGTTCGGCGTCGCCTCCCTGGAAGAGCTGCGGCGCACCTTCGGACGAAAGGGTGAGGGCTTCGCCTTCTGCTCGCCAAACAGCCCCTTCCCCCTGCGCGAGCAGGAGCGTCCCCTGATGCGCGCCCTGCAGGGCGAGAAGGTGACGGAGATCCTCCAGGCCACTCACGGCGAGACCGGCCAGGAGGTCACGCTCAGGGTCACCGCCGCCCCCATCCTGATCCGGGGCCGGATCATCGGCGCTGTCGTCATCCACACGGACATCACCCTGGGGCTCCGGGAAGGCCGTTTCCCGCCATCCCAGCAGGAACCGGTGCCGGACCCTGCCCCGCCCGACCACTCCACAGAGCTGCTGGCCCACGAGACGCACCTGCGGGAGCAGGCAGAAAAGGATCTGCAGCATGCCCACGCCGAGATCCAGGAGCTGAAGAAACACCTGCATGCGGAGAACAAGCACCTCTTCCAGGAGATCAGCCACGCTGCCAACTTCGGGGAAGTGGTGGGCCAGAGCCCCTGCCTGGAGGCCGTGTTCGCCCAGGTGGAGGCCGTGGCCCCGCAGGACTCGACGGTGCTGCTGCTGGGTGAGACGGGCACCGGCAAGGGCCTGGTGGCTCGCGCCATCCACAGCCGGAGCCTGCGCAGCCACCGCCCCCTGGTCATAGTCAACTGCACGGCCCTCCCGGCCAGCCTGATCGAGAGCGAGCTCTTCGGGCGCGAGAAGGGTGCCTTCACAGGTGCCAGCTCCCAGCAGCTGGGCCGCTTCGAGCTGGCGGACAAGGCGACCATCCTGCTGGATGAGATCGGTGACCTGCCCTTCGAGCTGCAGGCCAAGCTGCTCCACGTGATCCAGGAGGGGGAGTTCAGCCGCCTGGGCAGTGCCAAGACCATCAAGGTTGATGTGCGCATCATCGCCGCCACCAACCGGGACCTCTACGAAGAGATCCGGCTGGGCCGCTTCCGGGAGGACCTCTTCTACCGGCTCAACATCTTCCCCATCACCGTGCCCCCCCTGCGGGACCGCAAGGATGACATTCCCCTACTGGTGTACTACTTCCTGGCCAAGCTCAACCGCAAGCTCGGCAAGGATGTCCAGCGCGTCACCAGCGAGACCATGACGCAGCTGGTGGCCCATGCCTGGCCCGGCAATGTGCGCGAGCTGGAGAGCGTCATGGAGCGGGCCGTCATCATCTCCAAGGGGACGACCCTGCAGGTCCTGGATCACTTCAACGCAGCGGCCCCCCTGGTGGCCCACCCCGAGGAAGGCCAGCTGCTGGTGGACCTGGAGCGCGACTACATCGCCCAGGTCCTCAAGAAGACCAACTGGCGCATCGAAGGCACCAACGGCGCCGCCAACCTCCTCGGCCTGAACCCCAGCACCCTCCGTGGCCGCATGCGCAAAGAAGGCATCCACCGGCCGTGAACCGGCGCGGGTGGGAGCCAAAAAACAGGTTCTTCGCGCTTTGGCGGGGTGCTCGCCAAAGGCCGGGCAGATCTAGGCAGGACTCCCCAACCTGGAGAGGCCAATCCCCTTCATCCCCTGCATCCCTGTTAATAAAGCAATAAGAAACAGGGATTAAGGGGATGAAGG
>CAIMFT010000103.1 GCA_903840385.1 uncultured Holophagaceae bacterium | reverse complement strand
TGGCGTCCGCCTTGCCCAGGAAGTTCTGGATGAGCTCGATCTTGTCGCTCACCTTGGCGCCGCCGAAGATCACCACCAGGGGCTTGTCCGGGCTCTCGGTGACCTTGGTCAGGGCCTTGAGTTCCTTCTCCATGAGGAAGCCCGCCGCCACACGATCCTTGGGGAAGTCAGCCACCATGCCGCTCACGGAGGCGTGGGCGCGGTGGGCGGAGCCAAAGGCGTCGTTGACGTAGGTGTCGGCCAGACGGGCTAGGCTGGCGGCGAACTCTTCCTTGTTCTTGGTCTCGCCCTTCTCGAAGCGGAGGTTCTCCAGCAGGAGGATCTGGCCGGGCTGCAGCGCAGCGGCCTCGGCCTCCACGGCCTCGCCGTTCACATAGCTGGCCAGGCGGCAGTCGAAGCCCTGCTCCCGCAGCCAGGCGGCCACAGGGGCGGCGCTGTAGGCGGCCTCGAAGCCCTTGCCCTCAGGCCGGCCCAGGTGCGAGGCCAGCACCACGGAGGCGCCGCCCTCCAGGAGGCACTTCAGGGTGGGCAGGGTCTCCTTGATGCGGGTGGCATCGGTGATCTTGCCTTCCTTCAGCGGCACATTCAGGTCGGCCCGGAGAAAGACCCGGCTGCCCTGGACGTTGAGGTCGCGCACCGACTGGAAGGCCATGGCTGCTCCTTGTGCTGAGACATCGATTTTGACTGAAGAACCCGCCCCGTGCCGGGCGAAAAATCTGCCTGGCGGCTAAGCCCGCTCGAAGATGCCGATCCACCGCGGACTGTCGGTGGTGAAGGGGCCCCCTGTGTAGTCGCCCAGCACGGTGCGGGGCTTCAGGCCGGCGGTGTGGGCCAGGGCCAGCAGCTCGTCGGGGCGGTAGAGGCGGACGCTCTCCAAGGCCTCCCGGACCTCGCCCGTGGCCAGGCGGGTGAGGGTCATGCGCTTCACCAGACGGTCTCCCTCCAGGGTGCGGCGGCTGAGCACCCGCACGCCCTGGCGCTCCACGGTGTCTGCCGGCACCAGGGTGCGGGCCGCCCCCTCGGCGTTCAGGTAGTCCAGCAGCAGCACCCCAGCGGGGCGCAGGGCCTGCGAAAGGGCCTGCAGCAGGGCCAGGTTCTGGGCATCGTCGAAGTAGCCGAAGGGGGTGAACCACAGGCAGGCACCGGCCAGGGTCCCCGCCTGCAGGGGCAGGGTCCGCATGTCTCCCCGGAGCAGATGCGGCCTGAGCTCCGCTGGGGCCAGCGCCAGCAGGGCCCGGGAGAGGTCCATGCCAAAGGCCTGGGGGTTGGTCTGGCGCAGGACCTCCAGGTGGCGACCCGAGCCGCAGCCCAGGTCCAGCACCGGGCCCGCCGCCAGCTCAGGCGCAGCCACCAGGGCCGTGGCCACGGCGGTGCGGGCCTCGCCCGCGTCCCGGTGGGCATAGAGCAGGGCGTAGTCGCCGTCGAACCAGTCCTCGAACCACTCCCCCAAGGCGTGCCTCCTATCCCCCAGGGTAGCCACGCCCGGCGGGGCCGGGGGCGGTGTCGGCTACACTGGTCCCTGCAAAGGATGACCATGCAGCGCCCCGAACGACTTGAAGACCAGATCCATTTCCTGCTGTCGAGCCTCATCCAGCGGGAGCTGCGGGACCCCGAGCTGGGGTTCCTCACCCTCACGGCGGTGCGCATCACGGGAGACCGGAGCATCGCCCGGGTCTACTTCACCGTCCTGCCCCCCCTGGGCGGCGACCAGGAGGCCCAGAACGGCTTCACCCGCAAGGCCCTGGGCCGGGCGGCGGGCTTCCTCCGCACCCAGCTGGCCATGCGCCTGAAGATGAAGCGGGTCCCCGAGCTGCAGTTCTTCCCGGACGGCACGCTGGAGGAGGGCAACCACCTGGAGACCCTGCTGGCGGAGCTGGAGAAAGAGCGGGCCTCCCGCCCCCCAGAGCCCGAGGTCCCCGAGGCTCCCGAGGCCGCTGGAAAGCCGGACGCCTGAATGGTCGAGTCTGGGATCCACCTCGTCCACAAGGCCGTGGGCCGCAGCAGCTTTGACGCCGTACGCGACTTCAAGCGCCGGGCCTTCGAGGCCGGCCAGAAGAAGCTGGCCCTGGGTCACGGTGGGACCCTGGATCCCTTTGCCGAGGGCCTCCTGCTGGTGCTGGCGGGCCAGGCCACACGGCTGATGGACCTCCTGCATCCGCTGCCCAAGACCTACGTGGCCGAGGTCCGCTGGGGCCTGGAGACGGATACCTGCGACCTGCAGGGCCTGCCGGTGCTGACTGGCGACGCCTCGCATCTCACCTCCGAGGTCCTGGCTGCGGCGCTGGCACCGCTCCTGGGCTGGACCGAGCAGGTTCCCCCCGCCACCAGTGCCAAGAAGATCGATGGCGAGGCGGCCTACAAGAAGGCCCACCGCGGCGAAGTGGTGGTCATGAAGCCCTGCCGTGTCTTCCTGCTCTCGGCCCGCTGGCTGGCCCACGACCTGCCTCGCGCCAGCACCCTGGAGCTCACCTGTCGGGGCGGCTACTACGTGCGCAGCCTGGCCCGGGACCTGGGCCAGACCCTGGGCTGCGGTGCCCACCTGGCGGCCCTGCGCCGCACGGCCATCGGTCCCTGGGCTGATCCCGGCGAGGGTGCGGAAGGCCTGGTGACTGGTACGGACCTGGTGCCCTGGTGTCCCTCCCGGGACCTCACGGACGGCGAGGCCGAGCACCTCAACCACGGCCGGGCCATTCCCCTGGGTGAGGTCCTGCCAGCCACCTGGGCCCTGCCCGAGGGCTTCCCCGATCCCGGCGCCCCCATTCGTGCTCTGCACCAGGGTCGCCTCCTGGCCCTGCTCAAGCCCACCGAAGACGGCCTCCGCACCTTCGCCAACCTGCGGGGCGGGCTCTAGGGGGAAGGGCCGCTCTGGGTTGAGCGAACTGACTACTTGAGCACGGCCGGGTTGACGCAGGTCAGGGGCGGCCCCCCCTGCAGCACGCTCAGGACATTGTCGACGGCGATCCGGGCCATCGCCAGGCGGGTCTGGATGGTCGCCGAAGCGGTGTGGGGGACGACCACGACGTTGTCGAGCTCAGCCAGGCCCGGCTCCAGGAGCGGCTCGTTTTCGAACACATCCAGCCCGGCGCCCCAGATGACCTTGTTCCGCAGGGCCTGGACCAGGGCGGCCTCATCGACGATGGGGCCGCGCGCCGCATTGATCAGGACGGCCGTCGGCTTCATGGCCGCCAGCTCCTGGGCGCCGATGTAGTGGCGGGTCTCGGGCAGCAGGGGCAGGTGCAGGGAGAGGAAGTCCGATTCGCGCAGCAGGGTGGCCTTGTCGACGAAGGTGGCCCCGCACTGGCGCTCGAACTCCGGCAGGCGGGCCACATCGGTGTAGATCACCTGCATGTCGAAGGCCGCCGCCTTGCGCGCGAAGTTGGAGCCGATGCGTCCCCCTCCCGCGATGCCCAGGGTCTTGTGGTCCACATCCAGGCCGAGGAAGGCCAGGGGGCCCCAGCCGAGCCAGTGGCCGGCGCGCACATAGCGGTCGGTCTCCGTGATGCGGCGGGCGGTGGCCAGGAGCAGGGCCCAGGCATGGGTGGCGGTGGCCTCATCGAGCACCCCGGGGGTGTTGGTCAGAATGACGCCGCGCTGGGTGGCCGCCTGCAGGTCGAAGTTGTTGAAGCCGACCGCGCAGTTCGCAACGATCCGGCACTGTGGACCCGCGGCGTCGAGCAGGGCCCCATCGATGCCATCGGTGAGCATGGAGATGACGGCGTCGCGGCCGCGTACCTGCTGGAGGAGCTCGGCGCGGGTCAGCGCCCGGTCATGGGGGCTGACTTCGACGTCGTGGCAGGCGCGCAGGGTGTCGAGCATCTCCTGCTGGATCATCCGGGTGATGTAGATGTTGGCTCTCGGCATCGGGAGGTTCCTGTCGCGTCAGTGGTCGTGGGCCCGGGCGGAGCTGGCCCAGGGGCCTGTGCAGTATGTCAGCGCCGCCGGGCGCCGCTTGCGGTGGCAGCGCCTAGCGGCGAACTTCCACCTGGGCCATCTTCTCGTAGTAGCGCACCAGGCTGCAGTGGTCCGCATCACCCTGGCCGTCCACCTTGAGGGCCTGCAGCATCTCCATGACCGAGGCCGTGAGGGGCAGGGGCACCCCCAGCTCGTGGGAGGTGTCCAGGGCGTTGGCCAGATCCTTGATGTGCAGGTTGATGCGGAAGCCGGGGTTGAACTTCCGGTCCAGCACCAGGGGGGCCTTGGCCTCCAGCACCGTACTGCCGGCCAGGCCGCCCCGGATGGCCTGGAAGACCAGCTCGGGCTCCACGCCGGCCTTGGTGGCCAGCACGAGGGCTTCAGCCATGGCGGCGATGTTGAGGGCCACGATGACCTGGTTGGCCAGCTTGGTGATGTTGCCGGCGCCGATGTCGCCCGTGCGGACCACGGAGCCAGCCATGGCCTTCATGATCGGGTAGCAGCGGTCGAACACCTCCTGGGCGCCGCCCACCATGACCGAGAGGGTGCCCTCGATGGCCTTGGGCTGGCCGCCGCTCACC
>CAIMFT010000102.1 GCA_903840385.1 uncultured Holophagaceae bacterium | reverse complement strand
TGGAGATGCCTTCTTTCCGCCCCATCGGCTTTGTGCGCTCGCCCTATGCGAAGCGCATCGACGCGCCGCACCAGCCCACGGTGGTGGCGGGCACCGAGTCTGGCGCCGTGGTAGAGGCCACGCTGGAGCTGGCTGCCGACCTGCCGGAGACGGTGCTGCGGGACCTGGCGGGCTTCGAGCGCATCTGGCTGGTCTTCATGTTCCACCTCAGCGAGGGCTGGGCGCCCCTGGTGCAGCCGCCCCGGGGGCCCAAAGGCAAGCGCGGCGTGCTGGCCACCCGGTCGCCCCACCGGCCCAACCCCATCGGGCTGTCTTGTGTGGAGCTGGTGGCCGTGGAGGGGCGCACCCTGCGCCTGCGGGGCGTGGACCTGCTGGACGGCACACCCGTCCTGGACATCAAGCCCTACGTCCCCTACGCCGACGCTTTCCCCAAAGCCCGCGCCGGCTGGATCGACGCCGTGGATGCCGCCACCGGTCGCCACTCTGCCCCGGGCCCGAAGAAACCGAGGCGCACGACCAAGTGAAGTCTGTTTGAGCCCAAAGATTTGCATTCGGGAACTTGGCGTCTTGGCGGTGAGTATTTTCGTTTTAGCAATGACGCAGATCAGGGAATCTCGCGTTCAAAGGGCTGGCCCAGGATCCACCCTCGGATGGCCTTCACTGTGGCGGCTTCCCGGCCGAAGTAGCCGTGGTTGGACAGGGGGTCGCAGGGGCCGGACTCGGGCTCGACGCTGCCGCGCACGGTGATGAGGGGGGCCTTGGCCGAGAGCTTGCGGGCCTCGCCGTAGGGGCAGACCGGGCAGTCGTCTTCGGCGTGGTGCACCAGCAGCAGGGGGGTCTTCAGGCGCTCGAAGCGGAAGAACTCAAGGCCGGCGCCGC
The DNA here is from genome assembly GCA_903840385.1 of uncultured Holophagaceae bacterium. Lineage (GTDB taxonomy): Bacteria > Acidobacteriota > Holophagae > Holophagales > Holophagaceae > Geothrix. Next base: position 22,685 of record CAIMFT010000102.1, on the reverse strand, counting down.
TTCGGCTGGCCCGGAACACCGAAGACGTCAGCACCACCCCATCCACCTCGGGGCCCAGCGCCTCGGCGATATAGGCTGCCGACACCGTCCCCCGGCTGGTGCCCACCAGGTGGACCTTGGTGCCCTGGAAGCGCGCCCGGAGGGCTGCAATGATGGCCCGGATGTCGCTGGCGTGGGCGGCGCTGGAGCGAAAGGTGTCCTCCATGCCCTGGGTCTGATCCGAGGGGCAGTCGATGATGGCCACCGCCACCTCGGGGCTGAGCAGGGTTTCCGCACTGCGCACCAGGAAGTTGCCCCGGGGGCCCAGCACAGCCTCCAGGGGACGACGCAGCAGGTTCTGGATGCCCGGGCCGCCGGGAAAGATGATCGCCACGACTTTGGGAGCCGAGCTCTCGGTGAGCAGCAGCACGGGTTGGATCACCCCGGTTCGGGTGGGGAGGCGCAGCAGCTCCCGCTGGATGGGGCGAGGGGCGGGGTCTGCGGCCAGAGCCCAGGCGGTGCCGGTGGCGAGCAGGAGCAGGGGGAGCAGCAGTCGGCGCATGGGGATCCCGATGAAGGATCAGGATACGGGAAGGGCTAGACTCGTCCCATGGACAAGCCCGAGCAGGACCACTACGGACGCATGGCCTACCGGGGCCTCATCGCCTGGCCCGAGCGGATCCGGCGGGAAGCCCCGCTACTGGAGCAGACGCTGGGTGGGGGCCCATCCCGGCGGGTGCTGGACCTGGGCTGTGGCAGCGGCGAGCACAGCCGCTTCCTGGCCTCCCGGGGCTTCGAGGTGACCGGCGTGGACGCCTCCGCATCCCAGGTGCAGGCGGCCCAGGAGGCGGATCCCGCAGGCCGTTATCTCCGGGCCTCTCTCACAGCGCTGTCGGTGCTGAACCTGGCTCCCCAGGGGGCCGCCCTCTGCGTGGGCAACACCCTGCCGCATCTCTGCGAGGAGGCTGAGCTGCGGGCCTTCTTCACAGGCCTCGCTGCCTGCCTGGAACCCGGTGCGGTGTTCCTGCTCCAGACCCTCAACTACGACCGCATCCTGGACCGGGGGGAGCGCACCTTTCCGCTGGTGCTGCGGCCCGGCGCGGCCGAGGGCGAGGACACGGTCTTCCTGCGCCTCATGACCCACCACGGCGAGGGTCGCCTCACCTTTACCCCCGCCACCCTGCGCCATCGCCCCGGCTGCGTGCCGCCCCTGGAGGTGCTGGCCGCCGAGGAAGTGTCGCTGCGGGGCTGGCGGCGGGCCGAAGTGGAAGCGCTGCTTGAGGAATGCGGCTTCCGCCTCCGCGAGACCCTCGGCACCATGACCGGCGACCCCTGGAGCCCGACCTCGTCCGATCTCGTCGTGATCGCTGAGCGGGTGTGAAAATTAAATGAAACTGATTCACCACGAAGGCACGAAGACACGAAGAAAAACAAAGAAGAACAATAGCGAAGAAGAAAAAGGAGGACTAATCAACAGCGCTTGACTGTGACGCAGTACTCCACCAAGTCCCTCAGGTAGACCCGGCGCACCACGGTGCCCCGCAGGCCGCCCTCGGCGCTCAAGTCAATGTGGGTGGGGCGGCAGTTTGGGATCTTGCGGACCCCGTTGGATGGCCGAACCTTTTGGAAGCCCCCTCCGAGGAAGTCCATGGGTCACACCCTCCTCCCCCCCGGCCACGGCGCCTACGAGCGCCTGGTGCAGCGGCTCAACCGGTTCCCCCAGGGGGCGCCACCCTCGGAGCGGCTGTTCCAGATCCTGCGCCTCCTGGTGAGCGAGGAGGAGGCGGGCCTGCTGGCTCAGGTCCCCATCCGCCCCTTCACCGCCGGCCGGGCGGCCGCCCTCTGGCGCCTGCCCGAGGCCCGGGCCCGCCAGGTCCTGGAGGGCCTGGCGGACAGGGCCATGCTGCTGGACTTCCCGGACGGTGATGAGACCCGCTACGTGCTGCCGCCCCCCATGGCCGGGTTCTTCGAGTTCTCCATGATGCGGGTGCGGGGCGACCTGGACCAGCAGGCCCTGGCGGAGCTCTACTACGAGTACATCAATGCCGATGAAGCCTTCTGCCGGGATCTGTTCGCCACGGGACAGACGCAGCTGGGGCGGGTCTTCGTGGATGAGACGGTCCTGCCCCCCGGGAACAGCCGGGTAGTGCTGGACTACGAGCGGGCCAGCGAGGTGGTGCGCTCCGCCAAGGCCATCGGTATCAGCGCCTGCTACTGCCGCCACAAGATGCAGCGCAAGGGCAGGGCCTGCGATGCTCCCATGGACATCTGCATGACCTTCGGCAGCTGTGCGGACTCCCTTGCCCGACACCACGTGGCCCGGCGGGTGGAGGCGGCTGAGTGTCTGGATCTGCTGGCCCAGGCTCGAGAGCGGGGGCTGGTGCAGTTCGGGGAGAACGTACGGGAGCAGGTGAGTTTCATCTGCAACTGCTGCGGGTGCTGCTGCGAGGCCCTGATCGCCGCCCGGCGCTTCGCCTTCATGAACCCCGTGCACACCACCAACTATCTGCCGGAGGTGGACACCGAGCACTGCAACGGGTGCGGCAAGTGCCTGGATGCATGCCCCGTGGAGGCCCTGGGTCTGGTAAGTGCCCACGATCCCCACCGCCGGGTGGCTCGCACGGCCCAGCTCCGGGAGGACCGCTGCCTGGGCTGCGGTGTCTGCGTGCGGACCTGCGCCAAGGAGGCCATCCGGCTGAAGCCCAGGCCGGGCCGGGTGCTCACCCCCGTGAACACCGCCCACCGTACGGTGCTCATGGCCATGGAGCGCGGCCGGCTGGCGGAGCTGCTGGTGGACGGCCAGACCAGCCATGGCCACCGTGCCGCCGCCGCCATCCTCGGTGCCGTCCTCAAGTTGCCGCCCCTCAAGCAGGCCCTGGCATCCAAACAGCTGAAGTCCCGCTACCTGGATCGGCTGCTGGCGGGGTACTGAAAGGGAATTCACCACGAGAATTTATCTAACTCGGAATCGGCATTGCCGATTCCGAGAAGAACTGAAACTTCGTGGCTAACGCTTACCGCGCTGCGGGCTTGGGCAGGCCTTCGAGGCAGGCGAGGCCCTTGGCCATCTCTTCGTCGGAGAGGGAGTGGTCCGAGAGCTTGCCGTCCAGGAAGTCGCTGTAGCCACTGAGGTCCATGAGGCCGTGGCCGCTGAGGTTGAAGAGGATCACGCGCTCCTTGCCCTCTTCGCGGGCCTGCTTGGCTTCGCGGATCACCTGGGCGATGGCGTGGCTGCTCTCAGGGGCGGGAATGATGCCCTCGGTGCGGGCGAAGAGCACCGCCGCCTCGAAGCACTCCAGCTGCTGGATGGCCACGGCCCGGGTGAGGCCTTCCACGACGGTCTGGCTCACCAGGGGGGCCATGCCGTGGTAGCGCAGGCCGCCGGCGTGGATGCCCGGGGGCATGAAGGTGTGGCCGAGGCTGTGCATGGCCATGAGGGGCGTCATGCGGGCCACATCGCCGTGGTCATAGACATAGGGTGCCCGGGTCAGGGTGGGGCAGGAGGCGGGCTCCACGGCGATGATGTCGATGTCGGCGCCGTTGATCTTCTCCTTCACGAAGGGGAAGGCGATGCCGGCGAAGTTGCTGCCGCCGCCCACGCAGGCGATGACCTTGTCGATCTTGCGCTCGCCCATGGCGGCCATCTGCTTCTGCGCCTCCAGGCCGATGATGGTCTGGTGCAGCAGCACGTGGTTGAGCACGCTGCCCAGGGTGTAGCGGGTCTTGCCGGTGGGGTCTGTGACCGCCGCTTCCACGGCCTCGCTGATGGCGATGCCCAGGGAGCCGCCACAGTCGGGGTCCACCGCGAGGATGTCCCGGCCAGCCTGGGTCTCCATGCTGGGGCTCGAGATGCAGTCCACGCCCCAGGTCTTCATCATCATCTTGCGGAAGGGCTTCTGCTCGAAGCTCACCTTCACCATGTAGACCTTGCACTCCAAGCCGAACTGGCTGCAGGCGAAGGCGATGGAGCTACCCCACTGGCCGGCGCCGGTCTCGGAAGTGATGCGCTCGATGCCCGCCTGCTTGTTGTAGTAGGCCTGGGCAATGGCGGTGTTCACCTTGTGGCTGCCGGCGGGGCTCACGCTCTCGTTCTTGAAGTAGATGCGGGCGGGCGTCTTGAGGGCCGCCTCCAGCGCCCGGGCCCGGTGCAGGGGCGTGGGCCGGTAGCGCAGCATGATCTCCAGCACCTCGTCGGGGATGGTGATGTGGCGCTCCTGGCTCATCTCCTGCTCGATGAGGTTCATGGGGAACACCGCCGCCAGCTGCTCGGGCTTGACGGGCTGGCCGTCCGGGCCCAGCGGGGGCAGGGGAGCGTGGGGCAGGTCCGCCGCCAGGTTGTACCACTGGCGAGGGATGTCGTTGTCGGCGAGGATGGCGCGGTTGGACACGGGGTCTCCTGGAATGAGGGCCTTAGCCCTGAAGGCGGTGGTGGTGGTCCAGCAGGGTCCGCAGGGCCGACCGGGGCTTCTTGAGCTCCCGGCTGCCGCGGGTGATCTTGCACAGGCTCACGCCCAGGTCAGAGGCGATGGCCCGCTGGCTCTGGCCCCCATCCAGCCGCTTCACCAGCTCCCAGCGGGAGCTGATGTCCGTGATCTCGGCGGGGGAGAGGATCTCGCGCAGGAACTGCTCCACCACGGCGGGGTCCCCGGCCTGATGGAAGAGGTCCGCCAGCTCGGCGAGACGGTCCAGGTTGTTTCTATGCATAGAAACATTCTGGCCAGAGCACCCTGTGGTCGTCAACCCCTGGCCCGGGACAACACCTTATCCGCAGACAGAAAAACGGCGCGGGAGCAGCTCCCGCGCCGTTTGGTCTTGCGTGACTGGAACTAGCCCTTCTTGCTGGTCATCTTGCCGTCGACCCAGCTGTGGCAGTCCTTGCACTTGTCTTCCTTGTACTTGGGGAACATCTTGGCGGTGGCAGCGTTGAACTTCTTGTCCTTGGGGGCGCCATCGTGGCAGACGGTGCACTTGGCACCCTTCACGGTGGTGGGCTTGGCGGACGCGGGGACGACGCTGAGCAGCGCAATGGCGGCCAGCAGGATGAAAGAACGGCGCATGAGGCCTCCTGGGTTGGGTCGGGCCGTGAACACCACGGCGCACGAGTTCAGTGATGTCCCCATTCTGCCCCAAGTGTCACGGATTTGTGCAAAGGAGTTTTGAAGCTCAGAGCACCCGCTCGGGAATGGGGACCGGTCGGGCATGAATGACACTGCAAACCTTGGACCAGTTCTACCTTCATAGACTAATCGCCAGGCCTGGCAACACTCTTGGCCTGGTGCGGCGGAGTTTGAGGGGTCCGGGGGGGGCGGCTTTCCCGAGGCGATTTCCCTCATTCCGGCAGATTGCAACGGGAGTGTCACTTCCCTGGGGACATCAGCTCCGTTTTGCGGGCGGACCCGGCGCTGGAGCCGAAGTAGTAGCTCACCACCCCGATCCAGGCGCTGCCCAGGCTACCCAGCATGATGTTCAGGATGTCCCGAGAGCCCGTGGGGGGTTCCCGGCGCATGAGGAAGACCAGCAGGGCGAAGAAGCCGATTGTGATGGAGATGCCCAGGGCCTTGGGAGTCCAGTCCTGGAGTTTTACCTCCCGGTCCCGGGCATTCGATCGGTCCCCGGCCTGAATGGCCTCCAGGGCCTGGAGGTTCTCGAAGCCCAGCTTCTGCATCTGCAGGGCGAAGGCCTGGTCCGCCGTCTTGAGGGCAAGCAGCTGCTCGGGGTTGGCCCCCTGGAGGGCGGCCTCCAGCGTTTTCTCATCCGCACTGGAGTTCTCAGGCAACCCCAAGGACTTGGAGAGTGCCATGCCAGCGATGCCACCCAGCGGTCCACCCAGGGCGGTCCCGATGGTGGGGGCAATGCTCTTCACGAGGGTTTTCCAGTCAAACGACATCGCTGACCTCCGGGATCCGCGCGGCACGGTTGAACCAGCCCTTCAGGAAGACGGCCTGGCTGGGGTTGCGGTCCACGATGGCCTGGTAGTAGCCCTCCTGGGCCTGGCGGATGGCTTGGAGCAGGGCGTCCGGAGCCAGAGCGTTGGCAGCGGCGAGGGTCTTGGGGCCCAGGTGGCCGTCCACGCCGATGGGGGTTGCCGCCAGGAGGTTCACGGCCTTCTGCAGCAGCTTGATGGAAGTGCCAGTGCCGCAGTTGACGCCGATGTCGAAGAGCTTGATGGCCACAGCGGGATCCTTGATGTCGTCCCAGCGCCAGTAATCGGCCCGGTAGATGGCCTCGGCCTGCTCCTTGGTGAGGTCTTTCACATCACCGGGAAAGGCCAGCTCGGGGTGGGCGCCATTCCACTGATCCAGGTTGCGCTGGATGATGCCGAAGTTCGTGGCACCCCCAGGATCAGCGGGGTGGTTGGTGTAGCCACCCTCATTGCCGAGGGTGAAGCTCAGTGCGTCGTCCATGACTTGGCTCATGTCAGCTCCTTGGGAGGGGGGATGGATGCAGAACTTTGCCCAGCCGCTGGTACAGGGCTTGGCCGTCCGGCAGGTCGATGCGGGCGATCCGGCGCTGCTCCACCAGCAGGGTGAGGGCCGCCTGCACCGCATCGGCAGAGCCTGCGGGGCCAGGGGAGGGCACCCACCAGGCTGCGATGCCGACGAGGTTGTCGGCGGCTTGGGGGTGGGCCTGGAGATAGTTCAGGATGCCTTGGCATAGGGCGCTCAGTTCTGGGGAGGGCTGGGGGTTCATGCGGCACCACGGGGTGGCGGTCTCCAGAGTCAATGGCAAGCGGTGAGCCAAATACCTCAATATGTTGTAATTAATTGAATAATAAACAGTTAACACACCGGCGCCAGAACAGAATGGCGGGCGGCGGTGACCCAGACGAGCCCTTGATCGCAGGAGCAACAACCCTATCTGGACCGTTTATGTCGCCAGGCCCAGGGTGGGTCCGAAGTGACCCGGTGGGCTGCCGGATCTGGGTCGAGCCCCCCTGAATTTTGAATGGTGTTGTCACCAGAGTTTTCAAGGTGAAATTTTGCAACAATTAAAAAAGATAAATAATAAAAAACAATCATTGATATGGTATTGCAAATCAATGGATTGGGTCTATATTGCCTTATTAATCCCACTCGTCGCTTGGTTCTGGAGGGCTCTCGTCTTGGTCGGACACTCACCCATCTTCCGGGAGACCCTGCGCCTCATCGCCCGCATGGCGGCCTGTAATGCGCCGGTGCTCATCGAGGGCGAGACCGGGACAGGCAAGGAGCTGGCGGCTCGGGCCATCCACTACCAGAGCGCCCGCAAGGATCGGCCGTTCATCCCCGTCAACTGCGGGGCCATCCCGGACGCCCTCATCGAGAGCGAGCTGTTCGGCCACCGCAAGGGCGCCTTTACCGACGCCAAGGAGAATCAGCCGGGCCTGATCACCCTCGCCGAAGGTGGCACCCTCTTCCTGGACGAGGTGGACGCCCTCACCCCGAAGGGGCAGGTGACCCTCCTCCGCTTCCTCCAGGACCAGGAGTTCCGGCCCCTGGGTGCCCGCCAGGTGGAGCACGGCAACGTCCGCATCCTGGCCGCCAGCAACAGCAGCCTGGCCCTGCTGGTTGAGCAGGGAGCCTTCCGGGCGGACCTCCTCTACCGCCTGTGCATCCTCTCCCTCGAGCTGGCTCCCCTGCGGGAGCGGCGGGGGGACCTGGAAGCCCTCACCACCGGGTTCCTGGAGGCCTGTGACCGGCGCTTCGGCCTGGGCACCAAGGCCCTGCATCCCGATTCCCTGGCCTGGATGTGGACCTACGCTTGGCCTGGCAACATCCGGGAGCTGGAAAACCTCCTCTGCCGGGAGTACCTCCTCTCCGAAGGTCCGGTGCTGCACATCGAGGCCCCTCGGTCCATGCAGGCCCCGGTGCAACCCCTGTCAGGGAAGGTCAGTGGGGACCTCAGCTTTCACCGAGCCAAATCCCAGGCCATGGAGGCCTTCGAGCGGGACTTCCTAGTGGGGCTCCTCGACCGAGCCGGGGGCAATGTCAGCCTGGCGGCCAAGCTGGCGGGGAAGGAGCGCCGATGTCTGGGGAAGCTCCTCAAGAAGCATGGGCTTGCCACCGCTGCCGCGGCTGATCGGGCTCCCCTTGAGGTGGGTGCCTAACGGTGGGTGCCCTGGGTGCATTCAGACCCGGGGTGGGTGGCCCAGGAGGCGGCGAAGGACTCCTGAGTGGGACCCCGCAGTCCCCCTGCACATGAAAGGTTGTCTCAATGATGGCAATGCTTTGGATGGCCCGATGCTGCCCCGGAGGTGCTGCCTGCGCTGGGCGGGGCCCTGTTGGCGTGCAGGTTGCCAGAGGTAGAGTCCCACCCCCCCCACTGAACGGAGGCCACCGTGCCGAACGACCCCAAAGACCACCGCATTAGCGTGATCCCAGAGCACCCTTCCAAGCATGGCGGACGCCTGGGCCGCCACGTTCACTTTGACGAGCGCAGCCGTGGGTTCCAGGTGCCGCTGGCCAAGGATGCCGCCATCCAGACCCGCATCTGGGCTCGCCCGACCAAGCCCTTCAACCAGGGGGAGCTGGGCTCCTGCACCGGCAATGGTGCTGTGGGCGTGGTGTGCTCGAAGCCCTACCGGCACACGGGGATCCGGTACACCGAGGCCCTGGCCCGGAAGGTCTATGCCCTGGCCACCAAGCTGGACACCATCGACGGTGTCTGGCCCCCCACAGACAACGGCTCCACGGTGCTGGGTGCCATGAAGGCGCTGCGGGAGCTGGGGCTCACCCAGGGCTACCACTGGTGCTTCGGCCTGAACGATGTCCTGAAGACCCTCTCGACCCTTGGCCCTGTGGAAGTGGGGCTGAACTGGTACGAAGGCTTTGACAAGCCGGATGCCAGTGGCCTGGTCAAGGTGAGCGGCGCCATGCGCGGCGGCCATGCCTTCGAGCTGATTGGCGTGGATGCGGAGAAGAAGCTGGTGTGGGCCGTCAACTCCTGGGGCTCGGACTGGGGCCTGAAGGGCCGCTTCGCCTTCTCCTGGAAGGACCTGGACCGCCTCCTCCACGAGGACGGCGAAGCCTCTACTGTGACGATGTAGGCGCACTGGCCAGGCTACCGCCAGGGCCCCCGGAACCCTGGCGGCCCTGGCGTTGAACCTGCCCGGGGGTGCCCATGAGCAAGGTCTTTTCACCCTTAACCCTGGGCGTGGGGCTGACCACCTTGCTGGCCCTGGCCCCAGGGCTGGGCCTCGGTCCCAAGACACCGCCCCGGGTCGGCGCAGCCGCTGTCGAGTCGCCGGCTGCTGAGGAGGGGAAGCTGCCCCAGGCCGAAGGGGCCGAAGCCCTGCTAGAGCAGTGCCTGGCGGAGCGCCCCCGGGTGGGTGAAGCCACTGTGGGGGCGACCATCCTCACCCTGCCCGACCCGCAGCGCACCCGCATGGGATTCTGGTTCGATCTGCGGCTGAATGCGGTCCAGCGGGCCTTCAAGGACTGCGGCTTCCTGCCCAGGGCCTACTTCCTGCCCTGGGAGGCCAAGGCCAAGGAAGCCTCGCCCTCGGGACGCTCTTCGGGATTCCCGGAAGCCAGCCCAGGGCTCATCTGGTTCGCCCGGGAGCGGGCCGCAGGGGACCCTCCAGGGGCGCCCACGGCCTATCACGCCCTCTTCATCGTGGGCGAGAGCCAGCTGATCGGCATCAACCGGAAGGCCATGACCGGGGCCCTGAGGCTGGCCACCAGGGTCGTGGGTGCGCCGAAGGAGCGCACGATCACCGTGCTCGGGCCCCAGTTCTCGGGCAGCCTCACCTCCCTGGGGGCCGCCCTGGAGGTTCACCTCCGGTCGCCGGCCGCGCCCTCGATCCGGGTCCAGGGCACCACCACCCTGGACGGCCGGGCAGCGGAGGCCCTGCGCACCCTGGCCGGAGGGGCCGCCCCGGCGCGCCTGTCCATCTCAGGCTGGCTGTGCAACCTGTCGGGCTCCGCCAAGAATGACCTGCTGCGGTGGTACATCCAGGAAGCCGACTGGCCGGAACCCAGCACCAAGGTGGCCATCTTCACCGAGTCGAACACCGTCTATGGGGTCGGCAGTGCCCAGGGCGAGCGGATTACCACGGTCCTGTTTCCCATGGGGCTCTCCCGGCTGCGGGCGGAACGCCACGCCATGGAGCGGGGCATTGCCAAGGGGGACGAGGCCATGGAGCTGGTGCTGCCTTCCACCCTGCTGGGGCCCTCGGAGGAGGATGCCAACCGGGGGATGGACAGTCTCCCGCAGTTCGCCTCTGACACCATCCGGAATGCCGAGCTGACCCTCGCCGGAACCATCGTGAGCCTGGCTCGGCGCGGCTACACCCACATCGGGATCTCGGCCTCCGATCCCCAGGACCTGATCTTCCTGGCCGAGCGGATCCGGGCCTACCATCCCAGCTGCACGCTCTTCACCACCAGCGGCAACCACCTGCTGTTCGCCCATCCCAACTTCAGCAGCGCCATGGATGGGATGGTGCTGTTCGGTGGCTACCCCCTGACCGATCCCATGCGGGCGATCTCCCTCAAGGAGAAGGACCTGGAGTCACCCGTCCGGTTCACCTCCGAGGGTGAGTATGCCGCCTACTACGCGGCCCTCCTGGCCCTGGACCCCGCCCGGGCGGAGACCTCGGACCGGCGCTTCTGGGGCAAGCAGGGGCTGGTCTCCATGGTGAAGTCCGGCAACATCTGGCCGCTTCGCCACGGCGGGGTGGAGGTGAGTGCTGGCGGTGCCACCCACTGGGAGCGAGGCCTGGATGCGGAGTACCTCAAGGCGGCCCAGGCGAGTCCGGACCTGGCTCGCTATGCCCTCTCCCGGATGCAGCAGTTGAGCCTCCTCCTGGTCCTGCTGGGAGGGGCCGCCTGGTGGTGCTTCCTCCGGCCCCTGGACGAGGTGCGGGGTGTTCCAGCGCCGCTGTCAGGGCTTCGGTCCTACCTCAACCTGGGGGCGGGCTCGGTGCTGGCCGTGGCGGTCCTGGCCCTGCTGGCGGTGGGCTACCTCCTCCCCCTTTCTGTGCTGCTCAAGGCCCCCCGGGGCAACACCACCTTCCTGTGGGTGAACCTGATCCTGCTGGCGGGCTTCCTGGTCCTGACCGCCCGGGCCCTGCAGGGCTGGCTGGGGTGGGTCCGAACGGCCCTCCTCCTCGCCTTGGCCCTGCTGCCCGCTGCGGGAGTGGCGCTGTGGGGACGCCTGCACTTCCTCACCTTCATGCCGGGCTACCTCCGTTTTACCTCGCCGGGTCGGGGTGTGTCCGTCCTCCCCGCTTTCCTGGCCCTGGCCGCAGCCCTTGCCCTGATCCTGCGCACCAGGTTTGATGTCCGGCGCCAGGGTCATGCCGCCCTCTGGCCCGCTCCGGCAGGGCTCTCGGAGGTCCACGGCGTGCCCCTCCGGCACCTGCGCGGACTGCGCTACCAGACCTGGATCTACCTCTTCGTCGCGGTACTGCTGGCCTTCCAGTGGCTGCTGCAGGGCGGCGTCATCCGCACCCTCATGGAGGTGCAGGGCGTGGCAGCCCTGGTGGTGGCGGCAGGGGGCTGCATCTTCATCACCTCCCTGGCCCTGTTCTGGCAGCTCCACCGCGGCTGGCGGGAGCTGGGGCGCATCCTCGATGAGCTGAACGTCTGCTCCTATCGGGCGGCCTTTGCCGAGGCCGGGAAGCTGATGGAGTGGAACGCCATGCGCGCCCTGGGCCGCGGCCTCGAGACCCACCGCTCCAGCCGGCGCGGGCGGGAGCTCATGGAAGCCCAGGAGGGCTGGGCTGGGGCAGCCGTGCCGGCCTTCGCCGAAGGTCTCACCGCCCTCCACTGTGAGGAGGCCAGTGTCCCACCCAGCCGAGACTCCCTGAGCGGCTACGCTCGCTGGCAGTTCCGCATGCGGGTGGCAGGCCTGATGACTCTCTGCGGCGACCACCTGCAGGGGGCCTGCCGGCTGCAACCAGAGGAGGCTGCCTGTCACCGGGAGAGCTTGGATCTGTTCTCGGCCCTGCGTGCGGTGATCTTCCTTCGCCAGGCCTTCCTGGTCTCGCGCCACCTCCTGGTGGGCTCTCTGGGCTCGCTGCTGCTGCTCCTGTTTGGCCTGGCAGCCCTCGACTTCCAGCCCAAGGTGGACGCCATCGCCGTCCTCGGCGCCGTCCTGCTGGCCTTGGCCGGGTGGGTAACCCTGCGGATCATCCAGGTTGAGCGGGATCCGCTCCTCTGCCTCATGGAGGGGACGGACCCCGGCAAGGTGCAGCTGAGTCTGGGCCTGGTGGAGAATGGCATCCGCTTTGTCGTGGTGCCCCTGGTCCTCCTGCTGGCGACCTTCAGCCCGGCCCTGGGGGGGCTGCTGACCCAGGTCTTCAACCCCCTCGTGCACCTGCTGAAGTGAGGCTTCGGGCGAGGGCAGGATGGGCCAGAAGCGACGTTCCCTCCCCTGGCTGAGGATCAATCCAGAGTGGTGGCTTTCCGGTACACCACCGAGTTGCTCAGGTTGGTTACGGTGCCGATGAAGCCCGGGAATCCGTTGCCCGGAACTTGGATGTAGATCCTGGTTTTCCCAGAATGGAGGCGGCATTGGGGACCATGGCTGCCTCAAATTCAGACATGGTGGTTGCGCCGCTGACGGGTCTGGTCGTGGTGTTGTATCCAGCGCCCCCCCAGGGACTCTGCACCGTGGCGACCGTCTGGGCGAGGTAGGCATCGAGGGCCGTCGCTGGTTGGATGCCGGCCTCGCTGGCCCTGTCGTATTGCCCCACAAGGTCACCCATAATCCCCACTGCATTCGAGACTGCAGCTTTATCCCGGCTTCGAGTCCGCATCCCCAGCAGGGCCGGGACGGCGATGGCGCCGATGATGCCGATGATGCAAGAACCAGGAGCAGTTCGATGAGGGTGAAGCCCGACTCGGCAGGTCTATGCATGCGGTCATCTCGATGACTTAAGGTCACAATGCACCATGCCTGCCAGGTGGGAGGAGGGGCCTCAGCCTTGCAGGTGCGACGAGGTCCTCGGTTCAGATCACCGACGAGTCATCTGTCTAATGGATCGGCGTCACCCGCCTGGGACTTTACCGGTCTGGCCCGACACCTGTGATGGGAGCGCTGCCATGACCGGCGCGGGAGATGTCCCGAGCTTTTGCTTGCCGTATCCCAAGCTTCCTCATCGCTCCTGCTCAGGCCAACCCCTCAGGGGTTAGCTTTCTAACCTCTGAGGCTCTCAGTTCCTGCAGCGGGCTAAAAGAGCGTGTCCGCCAGCTCTCGTATCACGGCCCCGGGATCCACATCGGGAACTTGGAAGGTGACATCGTCCAGGGAGATATCCAGGGGCTTGCCCTCCTGGTAGTGGATGGGGAAGGCGACACCGAAGGTCAGGTTCGAGCCCAGCTCGTAGGCGGCGAGCTGCCAGGAGTTGTCGTAGACGCTGAAGCCCAGGGCACTCACGCTGACATAGCCTGAGACATCGAACTTGAACTTGGGCTGGGCGCTCAGGGCAGCCTGCGCTGTGAGGTCCAGCCCCGCCGACGGACTCCAGACCACATGGGCGCTGGCCTCGGCCCGCCCAGCGATGCCCAGCTGGCCGCCGAGCTCCAGGCCCCCGGTGGCGCTGGCGCCAGTGATCCCCAGGCCGATCCCGGCGCGGGCAGCCAGGCGCAGCCCGGCATCGGCGGGAATCACAAAGCGGGCATCGCCGGTCACGGTGGTGTCCGCTTCGTGGGCGGGGTTGTAGGTGATGCCCAGGTCGAGCTGCTCCAGGGTGCCCGGCCCGAACCCGGCGGTGGCCGAGAGGTTGCCGCCCACCTCCGCCACGATCCCGGGAATGATGGGGATCTGCACCGCAACATTGAAAATAGGCTTCCTCAGCTGCCGTCGCGCAAAGAGCTCGATGGCACTGGGTAGTCCGATCCGCCCCGCCACGGTGACCTCGCCATTGGGGGAGAACTGGAGGCCTGCCGTCGCTTGCAGCCAGGGTGTGAGGCGGAGCGCCGCTGACCCTGAGCCGTAGACGATGAGGGGGGAATCGGGTGTGGCCGGGCCCGAGGGCTGGCCATCCTGGCTCAAGGTGCGGTTGGTGGCGCCGACCTGGACCGAGCCATCGAGCATGCCCCGCCGGAAGGCGCCGCGGAACTCTGCCAGGAAGGCGCCCTCGTCGTAGGAGACCGTGAGCTGGGAGTCCACGCCGGGAATGGCAGGCGTGGCTGTCCCCGTTGCGCCGACCGTCCAGACATCGTCCCGCTTGCGCAGCGTCACCTCCACCGCACCGGAGCGGATGGCCGGGTTGGGGGCCAGCTGGAGGTTCCCGCCAATCAGGAGTCCCTCGGCTTCGGCGTAGGAGACCGTGAGGCCCGCCTGCTGGACCCCGGGGAGGTTGGGCTGGACCTCCCCGGTGGCGTTGAAAGTGCTCCCGGCGAAACCCACGGCAAGGTGCGCAGAACGGATTCCCCGGACCTTGTCGGGACCATTGATCCCCAGTGTGCCCTCGCCGCCAAAGGCACCTTGTCGGTACCAGACCCGGACATCTGCCTGGTCGAAGAGCCGGCTGTCGAAGTGGAACATGCCCTGAGCAGAGAAGCCTTCGGTCTGCGTCACAGCTGCTTCCAGCTCGCCAGACCCCAGACCCTGGACGCCGAATTCGACGGCCCCACCGCCGCCGAAGCCTCCACTCCCACTGTAGAACAGCGCCAAGGAGGTGCTCTCCACGGTGAGGCCTGGGAAGGGAAGCGCGATCATGCCGGTGGTGTAGGTGATCTCGAAGCGGATGTCCTCACCGTCCAGCACCACGCGAATGGGATGGTTGGCCAGGAGCGGCAGGCTGGGGCGGAGCTCACCCTCGGCATAGAGATGCCCGTCCCGCAGCCCCACCTCCGGGAAGGAGACCGGGCTCAGGTGGCTGAAGTCGGTGTTCAGGGCCGGCAGCTTGCCAGGGCTCCCGCAGTAGGGCCCCACGGCCACGAGTGGGACCGTGACGGACTCCCCTGCCCGAAACTTGTCCGGCAGCTCCCAGACACCCTTTAGGCTGCCGATGTTGTCGCCGGGGTTGCCTGTCTCCGAGGCGTCGTTCAGCTCGAACCTCTGGATCCGGATGCCGGCCATCGCCTTCCCAAGTACCTGACTGGCCGGTTCGAAGTTGAGGCCCTTGTGTGGGTAGCGGGCGATCTCCATTCCTCCGGCCCCGGAGGCGAGGACAAAGGTTCCGGCGTTTCCCTCCAGATGTGTCTTGGGTTCCGGCTGGGCGGCTTCCAGAGGTGTTCCGGCATTGATCTCGGCGCGGGTCCACCAGTCCGAGTCATTCCCGGCCCGGCCCTCCACCCGCCGGAGCTCGGTAAAGGTGATGGCGTGCTCTTTAAGCCAGCTGCGCTGCAAATCCTGCTTCCGTTTCGCAGCAGCTGCAGCGAACTTCGGGTCACTGGCGGTCAGCCAGTCGGCCACCTTGGCATAGAGGGCCCCCTTGATGGCGGCGCCGGAGCTGCCGTTGACGCTCCCTTTGAGCAGCTCCAGGTTGCCGATCTTGTTGCCCGCATCGCCATTGGTGTCTCCGAAGACCTGGAGCTCGACCATGTGGTCCACCTGGAACCGCTCATCCCGGCCGATGAGGGGTTTTCCCCGTCGGTCCCATTCCGGGATCAGCAACCGGCTACGCAGGCTCCGCCATGACTCGGACATGCGCTTGGAACCGACCTTGAAGTTCACGAGTCCCGTTGGGCTGGTCGGGCGTGGAATGGGCGGCGTGCGCTCACTGAGCTTCTTTTCGATGGTGGCCTCATCCAGCTCGATGCCCTTGTTCCAGACCGCTACCTGCTCTTCGCTGGTGTTGCGCGCGTAGCCGGCTGCCCGTCGGGAGCCGGTTCCCGCATAGAGGGCTGCATGCCGATGCTTGATGGGGGGAAGGTCCAGCACGGACAGGGCGGCGAGGGCCGTCGCCGCTGGGCCGCCGGTGGGGGCGGGTGAAGGGGCGGGGTCGACGGCCCGCGATACCTGGGGGGCGCCCCTCTGCTGCACCACATGCGTCAGCTCGTGCGCGAGGAGCTCGCGGCCGGTGTCGCTATCGGGGGCGTAGGCTCCGCTGGCGAAGTAGATGTCGCTGCCCACGGTAAAGGCCCGAGCCTGGAGCTGGGTCGCGAGGCGGTTGGCCTCCGGGTCCCGGTGGATGCGGACACCTGCGAAGGAGTGCTCGAAGGGGGCCTCCAGCTGCGCCCGCTGGGCCGCTGGCAGGGGCTCGCCGCCCCCTTTGCGCGCCTCGATCTGGGCCTGGGTGCCCGCATCCACCTCCCCCTCAGGTGCGGGGGAGACCGGCGCGGAAGGCTCAGGGTCAGAGGCCTGGGCCTCCGCAGCCCGGGCGACCCGGGGTTCCTTCCCGGGTGCGGCGGTGGCCGGAGTGGCAAGGCTCTCCGCCGAAGCTCCAGGCGCGGCCATGCGAGCCACCTTGGGGGGCTCGTCCTTCGGCGGCGGCGCCGCCTTCCGGGCCGCGGGACCCACCGTCGGCAGCTGCGCCTGCACGGCCTGGGCGGCGGGAACAGCCTTCCGGGCGAGGGGCTGGGTCTGGGGCTTGAGGCCAGGCTCGAGGCTGGCGCGCTGCAGGCTCGAGCCGGTGCCGGCTTGGGGATCCTTCAGGGCCCGCGCCACCTGCTGGGCGACGTGATCGGCCTGCTGTTCCTGTTGGTCGCCGGGCTGGCTCAGGGCCATTTTTCGCTGCAGGTAGGCCGGCGGCTGGCTTGCGGCGGGTGCCGCCTTGCGCAGGGCCGGGTCCTTCTTCTTCTCGGGCGCCCGGGCGGCGGTGCGGGGTGTCTGCGCCAGTCCTGCCATGTCTCACCCCTTCAGGTGTTCGAGCTGAGGCTGGAGGGTTCGACCCAGCTTCCTGTATTCGTTCCGGAGCGCCGCCAGCAGGCTGTCCGGCTCCAGCGTCTCCCCTGGGCTGCGGGCGCTCAGGGCGGCAGCGTTCACCACGACATTCCGGATATGGCCCCCGGGCAGGTCACAGTAGCTGGCCAGGAGCCGGCAGAACGAGCCGCTGGGGGCCCGGGAGCCCAGGTGGGACTGCCAGAGGGCGTGGCGCTCCTCCACTCCAGGCAGAGGGAACTCGAGGATGGCATCGAAGCGGCGGGTGAAGGCCGAATCGAGGCGGCTGCGGGTGTTGCTGGTGAGCACCACCACGCCGGGGTGGCACTCGATGCGGGTGAGCAGGAAGTTCGTGAGCATGTTGGCGTAGCGCTCGCCGGTCTCACCGCTCTCCGTACGCCGGCCAAACAGGGCGTCCGCCTCGTCGATGAGCAGGATGGCGTCCAGGGCGGCGGCCTCGTCCAGGACCCGACTGAGGTTCTTTTCCGATTCGCCCACGTACTTGTTCATCACCGCCGAGAGATCCACCCGAAACAGGGGGGCCCCCAGGAGGGTGGCGAGTCGGCTGGCAGCGAGGGTCTTGCCCGCCCCGCTCTCACCCACAAAGAGGACGCGTACGCCAGGCGTGGGCTCGGCCAAGCTGGCGCCCAGCCCTGCCCAGAGATGTTCCCGGTGGCGGCAGCGCAGCACCAAGTCGTCGAACTGCCGCCGCAGCTCGGGCGGGAGCACCAAGGCTTCCGGCCCGACTTGGCGCAGCACTGGCTGGGCCAGCAGCCGCAGCCGCTCAGCGCCGTAGTGGGCCCGGGCTGTCCTCAGGTGGGCGAGGCTGGGCAGCTCGTTCCGCTGCTTGGCCTCCAGCCGCACCAGGTCGGCCAGGGCCCGGATGGTGGGCCCATCCACCAGGGCATGCTCCGCCAGCTCATCTGGGGCATCGGGGGACAGATGCTTCTGCCAGGCTGCCTGGCGCTCCTCCAGGGACAGGGGGGGAATGGCAACTTCGAGCAGGCCCCGACCTTCCACGGTGCCATCTGGTCCCGCCGCGAGAAAGAGGGGCACCAGGGGCGGGCCATCTCCGTCCACCGAGTACCGCTCGCCGGGGCCCAGGCGCAGGGCCAGCACGGGCAGCCATCCGCCATAGCGGCAGGCGGGGGCCAGGGCCGGGCGCTGACGCCAGGTCGCATCATCCATCTGCAGGGCACGCACACCCAGCTGCCTGGCCAGGAGGCTCGCCGCAGCCAGGCTCGCCTGGGGCGACCCCCGAAAGACCACGGTCTGCGCCGCACCTGAGCGGAGCAGCTGCCCCACCACGGCCAGCCTGGCTTCCAGGGACTGGGGCAGTGCCGCTCCGTCGGTCTCCAGGGGATAGGTTCCGCGCCAGGGTGTGAAGTCACCACCGAGGAGGGCCCAGAGCTCCGTGGGCATGGCCAGCTGACGGGTGGGCAGAGGACCCTCCCCCTGGATCTCCAGAATGCCGGTGCGCACCAGGCCGTGGTTGGCAAAGGCCAGGGGTGGAAGGCTCGCCTGGAAGAGGCTCTGGGCCATGGCTTCCAGCAGGTGGAGGCTGGGTCGGGGACAGGGCTCGGGTGCTTGGAGCGCCGCCAGGGCCAGGAGCAGCGAGTGGCTGGTCTCGCATTCACCACAGAGGATGAGGGCGAACCACTCGTGCAGCTGCAGCTTGTGGTCCTCCAGCAGCAGGCCGAAGGGGCCGGGGAACCCTGGCGCCAGCTTGGCCATGGCCCGGCACGCCTCCGGCCAGTCGTCCGCGGCGATGTTCAGCAGGCTGCAGAGCTTCGGAGCGGACTCGAGCACCCGCAGGACAGGGGCGGGATCCTCCAGCGTGAGCTGCGCAAACCGGCCCACCCCCGCAAAGGCAAAGGCCCGGTTGAGGGCAGCGGGGGAGAGCACCGGAGCGGGGGTTGTGGTGGTCATGGCTGCTCCGGCTCCAGACTGCTGCCGAAGTGGAAGGTGACGACCCGGCCCAGCCATGGCAGCCAGCCGGGGTTGAGGTCGAGGCCCGCTCGGCGGACCTCCAGGCGCACATCCTCGAGGCGGAAGTGGGCATCCACATGGCTGCGAGTGACCCGCACCCGGGCCGGGATGGCGAAGAGCGCTGCGTTCCAAGCCGCCGCGCCGTAGCGCAAGGCACCGAGGCGGGCCAGGGGGTCTGCCAGCGGGGCCAGGCCCTGAAGGCCCCGCTCATCGAGGGCCCCTTCCTGGAGCAGGAGGGCCTCCAGTCCCCTATCGGGCCGACAGCCCAGGGCCAGGCCCAGCCGCCACATCAGCCGCCAGCCCCCGCCTGGAGCGCCCCAGTCCTGCAGTCGCTCCTGGTAGACCTCCCAGGCCAGTGCATTCAGCAGAAAGAAGAGGCCGCCCTGGGTCGTACAGACCTCCCACTCGCAGCCAGGTGGCACGAGCAGACCCGGGCTGACCGGAACGAGAGACTCTGGCAGCGGAGCCACGGCTTCCGTGAGGGCCTGCAGACCCAATGCCTCGGCAGCGGTCGCTGCCGAGGGGGAAGGGGCATCCGCCGGTCTTGGCGGGGGTGGCAGCGACGCGCCCTTGGGTGCCTCGGTTGGCTTCGGCGGCTTCACCAGGAGGGTCGGCGCTGAGGTTCGTTGTTGGGGAGCGGGTAGCGGCGTCGCATCCGCATGGTGCTGCCCGCTGCCAGGCTGAAGAGGGTCAGCAGGCCGGGCCTTGGATTTGGGGGGCGCAGCCAGGGTCCAGGCTGCAGCCCTCAGGGCAGGGGCGCCACGGCTGCCCTGGAGGAGCCCGGGGGCCTCCTGCCACAGGGCGAGGAGGGCGGCCAGGACCACCCTGGGATCCTGTGGGGGCAAGCCGGGGGGCAGCACGGTCGCAACCATCCGCAGGGGGAGCGAGGGGGATGGCGGCGCTGGCAGCATGGCACCTTCCAGCGCCGCCTGGATGGGCCCGCTCCAGCCAGAGGCGTGACCAATGAGGTGCAGCAGGTGCAGGGCATCAGGCGCCTCGAGGACTTTCCAGAAGGCCGCCGTCGCCGGGGAGTCCGCCAGTCGCTCCAGGACGGCAGCCATCGCCAGTGGCTCCTCCTGGAGGGCCTGGACCAGGGCCGCGGAGGCACCGGCGGGAGCCTGGCGCTGCCAGTCGGCCCAGTACCAGCGGCCCTGGAGGCGGTCCTCAAGGAGATCCCGCAGGAGGCAGGCCTGCTGGTCTGTTCGGGACCGGAAGCGGATGGCGGGGGCGTGCTCAGCACCCTGGGCCCAGCCATCGGTGGCCTGGGCCAGGAGGCGCTCCACTTCCCTGGCCAGGGCCAGGGCGATGCTCTGGGGGGTGCCAGTGGCCTTGACGGAGCGCAGCAGGAATACCTCGCCGGGAGCGGTGCGGGGCCAGGGGGTCTCATCCAGGGCTTTCAGGAGATCCTGTCGGGCTCTTGCGGGAGAGGGAGCCCGACCTTGCAGGCGCACGCGCCGCAGGATCACATCACTCCCGGCAGTGGGCATGGCCTCAGCTCCCCATCAGCAGCGACTGCCCGCTCACCCGATAGGACGTAGACAGGATGGTCTGGGGATCCAGCACGCTGACGATGGAGGTCAGGGTGCCGTTGGCATCATGGTCATCCACCCGCAGGGTTCCCACCACTCGCTGCGATCCGTCGACCAGCTGCAGGAGAGCGCCGGTGGACGGCTCCCGGTTGAGGTCCACCCGCAGGGTCTCGCCGAGTCGGAAGCGACTGGGCAGGGTCCTCAGGCTGCCCTGGAGCAGCTCCTGGGGATCGTCATTGACGGCCAGGAGAAGGCAGGCTCGCACGAAGTTCCGCAGGGCGGTGCGGGAGGGAGCAGAGGCCCCGCCATCGAGCTGGCGAAACCACCAGCCCACCAGCTCCACCAGGGTGCGCACGTTATTGAAGTCTGCGTCCTCGGCCTGGGCAAGGCCGGTCCAGCGCTCGGGGGTTTCCACCGCGAGGGTGTCGGCCTCGGCCGCCGCCGCCCAGGCCAGGCGCACCGAGGGTGAGATCCCCCGAAGGCGCTCCAGCAGGCAGGCTGCAGCGGCGACCAGCCGCTGGTGCTGCTGCTGGGCGGGGCCCCGGAGCAGGGGGTTGGTGCTGCCCAGCAGATCCTCCAGGGACAGAATCGCCCGACCCTGGAGCTGGAGCTCCTTCAGTGAGGAGGCCAGGAAGGGGCGGCCGATGATGGGCTGGAGGGCAGCCTGATTCTGCTGGAGGATGGCCAGGAGAGCACCGCTGGCACCGGTCTGCTGCGGCGCAGGCCGGGCACTGAGGCGGACCTTGCGGGCCTCCACCTGGACACCCAGCCACTCCCGGCCCGGCAGGTTGGGGTGCAGGTCGTGCAGGGCGGCCCAGTCCTCCATGGGAACATCCAGCACCGCATTCAGGAACGGTGTGAGGGCCTCGGGCAGCGAGGCGTCCGGATTGCTGCACCCCGGCACCAGATCCCCATCCGCGCCCGAGCGCAGCTCCAGAGGATCAGGCAGCGTCAGGGACAGGGGCGTTTCCCGGACCTTCACATAGTAGAGCCCGCGATGGCTTTCCAGGACGCGCCGACGCTCCACAAAGGCCTGCTCGACTGCCTGCCAATGGTCCGCAAGCAGGCGCTGGGCCACGAGGTAGTCCTCCAGCTTCTCAACGCGCTCCCGGGAGGCTGCGTCCAGCTCCTGATGGGCCGCCGGCAGGGCGGTGTCGATCTCAAAGACGGCCTCCTCCCGGTCCTGGATCTCCGTGCTGAGCTGGCGCAGGACCACCGTGAGGGCATGCCGGAGGGCCTCTGTGCTGCGCAGGTCCTCCACCATGACGGCCCCGGAGCCGAAGAGGGCCGACTGGTCGTTGTGTTTCACCCGCTGGGGCTGCCCATCCAGGGTGGCAATGAACTCCTCGTCCAGCTGAGGCACAGCTCGGTTGAGCATCAGCTTGACGCCGTCCTGGGCCGCGACCTGACGGACATTCACGGGCAGCGTGTTCAGCACCGTGTCCGGAATCCGCGCGCCGTGGCGGCGCAGGAAGTCGAGTACCCGGTAGAGGAGGGCATTTTCTGCGGTCCTTCCGGCCACCAGGGCGCTCTGGCGGAGGTCATCCACAGAGCGTCGGGCATTGAGGTAGAGGTCCCGAATCTGGTCAACCTGACGGAGCTCCCCGAAGCGCTCATCGGCCCGGGTGAACATGGGCTGAGTCACCGGTTCTGCGGCGGCGGCCGCGGCTACTGGCGTGGTTTGGGTCTGAGGCAGGGCGGCACTGATCAGGGAGAGCTGTTCGGCGGGCAGGAGGGTCGCCTGGAGGTCTACTGAATTGAACCGAGTGGGGATGAAGTTGAAGGCGCTCATGCTTGGCCTCCCGTCGCAGGGGTCGTTGCCTTCGGCACGAAGACTGCGCCCAGGGTCTTGCGCAGGAGGTCCAGACCCTTGCCGTCTCCGGCAATGCCACCGGCGAGGGCACTGAAGGACACGGAGAGAGCATCGAGGTGGTGCCGCTGGAGGGTGTTGTAGTCGCCCAGCTCACTGAGGAGCCGGGTGCCTTCGTCCAGGTCGGCCCGAAGCCCCCTGATCTCGGCCAGCAGGCTCTCCCGGTGGGAATAGATGCCGGCCTCCGAAGGCAGCTCCGGAGCGGTGGGCTGGGCCTCCTGGGGGAAGGCATGGGGCGCCGCCAAGTGGGTGCGGTAGGGCTCTGGCAGGGGCGCGTTGGCATCTTCCATGGCGGCCCGCCGCCGGTTCACCAGGTCCGTGCGGAAGGCATCAGGCTCTCGAGGCGGGGGCGGAACAGGCGGGGGCTGGATCCGCGCCTGTTGCTCGGGCGTGAGCCCCTTGAACAGCCGCAGCCACTGCAACTGCCAGGTCCAGTACCCAGCGGTGGCGGCCCAGCCGCGGCGAGCCAGCTCATCCTCCAGGGCCAGGTCCCGGAGGGGCAGGTTCAAGAGGTCGGGCCGGTAATCCAGGTCAGGGATGGCCAGCAGCAGGCGAATCCGCTC
>CAIMFT010000101.1 GCA_903840385.1 uncultured Holophagaceae bacterium | reverse complement strand
TTCAACGCCGCCCAACTCGGGGCGGTGTATGCCCTGATCGCCCTGGGCTACAGCATGGTGTACGGCATCATCCGGCTCATCAACTTCGCCCACGGTGACATCTTCATGCTCGGGGGGTTCATCGGGCTGCTGCTCACCACGCGCTTCGGCTGGATGCCCTTCTACCTGCTCTTGCCTTTGGCCATGCTGCTGACCGCGCTGGTCGGGGTCGCCATTGAGCGGGTAGCCTATCGCCGGTTGCGGAATGCCCAGCGCATGTCCGTGGTCATCACGACCCTGGGCGTGGGTATCTTCCTGGAGAACTTCGTGCGGCTCACTGTGGGCCCCGAGACCCGGCAGATCCCGGCCCGCCTGCCCTCGGCGCCGGTGGTCTGGCTCCAGCAGCACCTGGGCGCCTTCGTCACCTGGGACAAGCTGCTGATCATCCTGATCTCCCTGGCGCTCATGGCGGTGCTCTGGCTGGTGGTGAACCGCACCCTCATCGGCACCGCCATGCGGGCTGTGGCGGATAACAAGGACGTGGTACCCCTCATGGGGGTGAACCTCAACCTGGTCATCGCGGTCACCTTCGCCATTGGCTCGGCCCTGGCTGCGGCCGGCGGAATCTTCTACGGTCAGGCCTACTCCATCGACCCCTACATGGGCATCGACCTGGGCTGGAAGGCCTTCATCGCGGCGGTGATCGGCGGCATCGGGTCCATCGAGGGCGCAGTCTTGGGCTCTTTCCTGCTGGCGGGCGTGGAGGTCATCACCGTGGCCTACCTGTCCTCCAACCTGAAGAATGGCATCGCCTTCGGTCTGCTCATCCTGCTCCTCCTGGTGTGGCCCTGGGGCATCATGGGCAAGCCCACCCTGAAGAAGGTGTAGGCGCCGATGTCCAGCCCTTCCCAGCCGCTGCCGACTGCGCCTCCCGCCGACTCCAAGCCCCCCCGGGTGCGCTTCTGGATGGTCTGCGTGGCCGTGCTGGTGCTGGCCATTCCGCTGCAGCTGCTGGTGGATGCGGGGCTCTACTCGGACGTCCTCAACCCCTACTACCTGCACCTGCTCACCGTCATCGGGATGAACATCATCCTGGTGGCCAGCCTGAACCTGCTGAACGGCTACCTGGGCGAGTTTGCCCTGGGCCACGCAGGCTTCATGGCCGTGGGGGCCTACACCGCAGCCCTGCTGGCCACCAAGGTCCTGCCGGGCGCCGCTGCCATGCCCCCGGTCATCGGCACCGTCCTCATCCTGCTGGTTTCCCTGGGCGGGGCCATGATTGCGTCGGCGGGGGTGGGCTACCTCATCGGTCTGGTGACCTTCAAGACCGTGGGCGACTACCTGGCCATCATCACCCTCGGCTTCAACATGATCATCGTGAACGCCATCCAGAACATCGAATTCGTGGGCGGACCTAGAGGCTTCACCGGCATTCCCAAGAACACCAACTTCGTCGCCGTGGCCCTCTGTGTGCTGCTCACCATCGGCGTGCTGCGGAACCTCATCCAGTCCACCTTTGGCCGGGTGTGGCTGTCCATCCGGGAGAACGCCATCGCCGCCGAGCTGATGGGAATTTCCATCCCCAAGGCCAAGAACTGGGCCTTCACCATCGCTGCGGCTTTCGCTGGGCTGGCGGGCGGCCTCTGGGCCCAGAACCAGCAGTTCATCACCCCCCGCAGCTTCGACTACAGCAAGACCACCGAGATCCTGGTGATGCTCTACCTGGGCGGCATGGCCAGCCTCAGCGGCTCCATCCTGGGCGTGGTGGCCTACACGGTGCTCATGGAGCTGCTGCGGAACCTGCTCAGCACCTTCGCGCCGCAGCTGGCGGAGTGGCGCATGCTCATCAGCCCGCTGATCCTGATCATCATCATGCTGACCCGCCAGACCGGCCTCCTGGGCAGCCGCGAGTGGTCCTGGCTCCGCCCCAAGCAGGGGGCGTGATGGCGCTGCGCATCAGCGAGCTCACCAAGTCCTTCGGCGGCCTCACGGCGGTTGCCAAGTTCAGTCTGGAGCTGGGGGAACGGGATCTGCAGGGCATCATCGGCCCCAACGGCGCCGGGAAGACCACGGTCTTCAACCTCATCACCGGTGTCTACACCCCGGACAGCGGCCAGGTCCTGCTGGGCGACAAGGACACCACCCGCCTGGCCTCGGACGCCATCGCCCGGGCCGGCATCGCCCGCACCTTCCAGAACATCCGCCTCTTTGCGCAGATGAGTGTGCTGGACAACATCACCATGGCCCTCCACGCCCATGCGGGCTACGGCCTGCTGGATGCCACCTTCCGCACGGCCACCTTCCGCCGGGAGGAGGCTCGCCTGCTGACGGAGAGCCGGGACCACCTCGCCCGCTTCGGCCTGCTGGAGCGGCAGCACGAGCAGGCCGGCAGCCTCCCCTACGGTGAGCAGCGCCGCCTGGAGATTGCCCGGGCCCTGGCCACCGGGCCCAAGGTGCTGCTGCTGGATGAGCCCGCCGCCGGCATGAACCCCCGTGAGGTCGAAGAGCTGATCCAGCTGATCCGCCAGGTCCACCAGGACTTCCCGCTGGCCATCCTGCTCATCGAGCATCAGCTGCCGGTGGTGATGGAGCTCTGCCGCGAGGTGCAGGTGCTGGACTTCGGCCAGACCATCGCCAGCGGCGCACCCCGTGATGTGGTCCGCAACCCCCTGGTGATCGAGGCCTACCTGGGCGAAGAGGAGGCCCCGGCATGACCCTCCTGCGCGTGGAAAACCTTTCTGTTTCCTATGGGGCCATCAAGGCCCTCCACGGCATTGACCTCACCATTGCTGAGGGCGAGATCGTGTCCCTGCTGGGGGCCAACGGCGCCGGCAAGTCCACGACCCTGCGGGCCATCTCCCGCATGCTGCCCCTGCAGGGCGGCGACATCTTCTATCGGGACCATAGCGTCAAGCACATCGAGGCCCACTCCCTGGTGGCCATGGGCATCGGCCACGTGCCCGAGGGTCGCGGCATCTTCCCCAACCTCACGGTGCAGGAGAACCTGGCCCTGGCCGCCTGGACCCAGAAGAACAAGCAGCGCCTCGCCGCCTCCTACGAGAAAGTGTTCGCCCTCTTCCCCCGCCTGGAGGAGCGCCGCCAGCAGCTGGGTGGCACGCTCTCCGGCGGCGAGCAGCAGATGCTGGCCGTAGGTCGCGCCCTCATGACGGACTGCAAGCTCATGCTGCTGGACGAGCCCTCCATGGGCCTGAGTCCGCTGCTGGTGAAAGAGGTCTTCCGCGCCCTGCAGGCCATCAATGCCCAGGGCATGACCCTGCTGCTGGTGGAGCAGAACGCCCACATGGCCCTCAAGATCGCCCACCGCGGCTACGTCCTGGAGAACGGCCGCATGGTCCTCGAAGGCCCCGCCGCCGAGCTGGCCCAGGATCCCCGCGTGAAGGAAGCCTACCTGGGCGGCGCTACGACCTAGGGTTCTATTCCTGAGGAAATCGGAAAGAAGTGCCACCGAAAAATGAAAATATTTGCCACCGATGAACACCGATGAACACCGATTAAAAACTGATAAAACAAAGGGCCTTAGGTGTTGATTTTGATCATGTCTTCCTCGGTGTTCATCGGTGGTTACAAGGCAGTTTGCATTTAGCCCCTTCATCCCCTGTATCCCTGTAGAAACGGCTTTGGAACAGGGATGAAGGGGATGAAGGGGATAACAGAAAGAGCCGGGGCGCTGACTCATTTTCGACACTTCCATGCGATCACTCAGCGCAAGAGCCGCGACTTGCGATCTATCGGCGCAACATAGGGCTTTACCTCGCCCCATACCGCCGTGAACGAGAGCCAGTAGAACAGGCACCAGTCATAGCCGGGTAGGCCTCCCAGCAGGAAGTGGGCGAAAGCCAATGCTGCGTAAAACAGAACAACGAAGACCTGGGTCTGCCGCTGGTGAATGATGTAGCTCCCGCCGCAGTGAGAGCAGGTATACAGGGCCTCCCGGCACCTGATCGCCTTCTGGAGCAGGGTCAGCGCGGGATATCCGCAGCTGGGGCATTCGAGGCTGGATGTCACGGTCTGGGTCCAGGGTGACCTGTTATTGGCCCACCATACGCCCAACTCGAGGGCGCCGGGTGGGGCGCTCTCCAGGAAAATTCTAGACACTATCGTGAGTTGAACCTGCCCTCAGACCGCCACGGGGGTCAGGACGTACTTGCCCTTGGCGTCGCGGCTGATGGTGCCGGCGGTGGTGTCGGGGTCGTGGTAGAAGGCGCAGATGGTGTCGGTGTCAGTGATCTCGTTGAGGAGCTTGATGCGCTCGTCCACGCAGGTGACCACGTCCAGGTCGTAGCCCATGCACCAGGCGGGCTGGATATGCCGGGAGGTGGGGAAGAGGTCGGACACGAAGACCAGGCTGCGCCCGCCCCCGGTGACGGTGACGATCTGCAGGCCCTTGATGTGGCCCGGGGTGCGGCGCACGGAGATGCCTGGCAGCAGCTCGGCACTGTTCTCCACGGTGTCCAGTACGCCGGCTGCCGCCAGGGGCTCCCAGTTGGGGGGCAGGTAGCTGGCCTTCACCCGCAGGTGGGGCTTCCGGGCGTCGGCGAGGTCCTGGGCCTGGGCCACGTAGCGGGCGTTGGGAAAGCTGGGCACCACCGTGCCATCGGTGGCCAGGCGGGTGCTGCCACCGGCATGGTCGAAGTGCAGGTGCGTCAGGATGCAGAGGGTGATGTCCTCGGGCTGGACGCCCACTGCTGCGAGGCTGGCGTCCAGCAGGCCCCGACCCGCCAGCTTGAAGCGGGCCATGAAGTCGTCGCTCTCCTTGTCGCCGTTGCCGTTCTCCACCAGGATCACGTGCTTCCTGCCGTCCACCTCGCCGCGGATGAGCAGGCAGTTGGTGGCCAGGAGGATCTGGTTGTCTGCATCGGCGGGATGGACCCGATTCCACACGGCCTTAGGCACCGTGCCGTACATGGCGCCGCCGTCCAAACGGAAGGTGCCGGCACTGACGAACTGGACATCCCAGGGACCGAGCTGCATGGCGTTCTCCTTCAAGACGGGTTTGGAGCTTAGAACGCCAGCACCTTTTGGGCGGCGGCGTAGACTTTGTCGGTGTTGGGCAGGGTGGCGCGCTCGAGGATGCGGTTGAAGCCTACAGGCGTAAACTCGCTGCCCACGCGGGTCACGGGGGCGTCCAGCCAGGGGAAGCACTCCGAGGCCGCGATGGCCGCCAGCTCGCCGCCGAAGCCGCCGAAGACCTTGTCCTCGTGGGCGATGACCAGGCGGTGGGTCTTCTTCACGGAGCGGACGATGGCCTCCGTGTCCAGGGGGCTCAGGCAGCGCAGGTCGACCACTTCGACGGAGTGCCCCTCCTTCTCCAGGCGGGCAGCGGCTTCCAGGGCGAAGTGCACCGGTGTGCCATAGGCGAGGATGGTGAGGTCCGTGCCTGCTCGGCGGACGCGCGCTTTGCCGAAGGGCACGGCGAAGTCCGGGGGTACCACGGCGTGAGCCATCTTCGCGTTGTAGAGAAACTTGGGCTCCAGGTACAGCGTGGTGCCGCGGCTGCGCAGCGCCGTGCGCAGCAGGCCTGCGGCATCATCGGCGAAGGATGGCACCACCACGCGGATGCCCGGGAGGGTGGTCAGCCAGCCCTCCACGTTCTGCGAGTGATAGAGCCCGCCGCCGATGTAGCCGCCGGAGGCGATGCGGACGGTGATGTTGGGGGAGAACTGCCCCTTGCTGCGCCAGTAGTCGTGGCTGGTCTCCACGATCTGCTCGGCGGCGGGCCAGATGTAGTCGGCGAACTCGGCGCCCTCCACCACCACACGGATCTTGTCATCCAGGCGGGAGAAGCCATTAGCCGTACCCACGATGAAGTCCTCGGCGATGGGGCCATTGAAGACCCGCGCCGAGCCGAACTCCTGCTGGAGGCCCTTGGACACGTTGAAGATCCCGCCCTTCTCCTTGTTGGCCATGTCCTGGCCCCAGATGAAGGTGTCCGGGTTGTGGCGGAACTCGGCCTTGAGGGTCTGGTTCAGGGCCGTGATGACGCTGATGGTCTCGCCTGTGGCGGTGTGGGTGCCCTCGGGATACTCCGGCGACACCCAGGCCTCCGGCAGCACGAAGTCGTGGATGCTGGCGGGAGCGGGGGCGGGGGCGGCCATGGCGTGGTCGTGGGCCGCCAGGTAGCGGGCCTGGTTCTCGGTCTCGAGGGCCTGCAGCTCGTCTTCACTCAGGCCGCTGGCCAGGCAGTAGGCCCGGAAGCGGGGCAGGGGATCCTGGGCCCGGGCCGCGGCCCGCTCGGCCTCGTCCCGGTAGAGCTCGTGCCGGTCGCTGTTGGAGTGGCTGCCGATGCGGACGCAGGTGGCGTAGACCATGGCGGGTCCAGCGCCGGTGCGCACATAGGCCACGGCCTCATCCATGGCCCGGCGGGAGTCATGGAAGTCCAGCCCGTCGCACTTGATGATCTGCAGGTTCGGGAAGCCGCTGAAGTTGTCGCAGATGTGCTCGTTGGCGCTCTGGTCCTGCTTGGGCACGGAGATGCCGTAGCCGTTGTCCTGGATCACGAAGATCACCGGCAGCTTCTCCCGGTCGGCACCGTTGATGCTCTCGAAGCAGTAGCCCTCGGAGAGCGAGGACTCGCCCTGGCTGGTGAACACGATGCTTTCGCGACCGTAGTGCTTCACGGCCCGGCCCAGGCCCACCGCATGCTGGGTGTGGTTGCCCGTGAGGCTGGAGACGTTCTGGATGCCGATGGAGGGCTTGGCGAAGTGGTTGCTCATGTGGCGGCCACCGCCCGCCACGTCCGTGTCCTTGGAGATGCCGTTGAGGATGATCTCCTCCGGCGTGATGCCGCCGGCGAGGACCGTGAGCAGGTCCCGGTAGTAGGGGAAGAGAAAGTCCTGGCTGGCCCGAAAGGTGAGTCCCAGTGCCAGCTGAATGCCGTCGTGGCCGGCGCAGGGGGCGTGATAGGACCAGCCCAGGGCCTGCTTCAGGTAGTTGGGGGCCTTGTCGTCCAGGATGCGGCCCAGGTGCATCAGGCCGTACCAACGGCAGAGGTCCTCTCGGCTCGGGACGGTGGACATGCTGAGGCCTTCAGGGGCCGCTTGCACTGGTTCAGTCACGTCCAAGCTTCACCTCCAGGTGCAGGTCGGCGCCAGCAGCGGGCGCGGCAGCCATCCAACAGTCGTCAGCCAAGGTTCCACACCAGGGGCGACCCCTCGCGATGGGCTTCCGTGAAGGCCTTGCCAGCCCGGCGCAGGGCGGAACCCAGGGTCATGTCTTTGCCATCCGGGAACCACAAGGTGGCCCCGGTGGGATGCGTCCCCAGGGTCTCCTGGAGGCGCTCCAGGAGGGTTGTCACGCCTGCCTCGGAGGTGTGCGGGAGGATGAGCAGGTACTGGTCCACCGACAGCTCCACCAATAGGTCTTCGCCCCGCAGGATGCCCATCGCCTTGGTGAGGCGGCCCTTGGTGCCTACCTTCATGGGCTGGGACCAGAGGGCCAGGCCCAGGGGCTCCCGGCGCCGCCGGGCCATGAAGAGCGCCGGTTTCATCCAAACCTCGAGGTAGCGCCGATTGGGTAATCCGGAACGAGTGCTCTGCAGGGTACTGTCCTCCACGATGGCACTGCTCAGCTCCAGGGCCTCCATGGCCGCCCGCAGCTCCCCCTTGAGATGCTCGGTCTCCAGGGCCCGTGCCATGAGGCAGGCCATGGTCTTGACCAGGGCCAGCTCGGTGCGGGTGAAGGCCCTGGCCCCATGGTGCTGGACGCAGAGGGTGCCCATGGGCTCACCCTTGACCTCGATGGCCACACCCAGGTAGGCCTTGATGCCCAGCTCCAGCCAGCCCTTGCTCTGGGACCACCGGGCCTCGGTGGCCGCGTTGCGGATGACCAGCGGGCGCTGCGGGTGGGCCAGGACCGTCGGGCAGAAGCCCTTCTCCGGGGCCTGGAAGACCTTGGCCATGTCGGCTCGGGGGCCCACGGCCCACCAGAACACCTCGTAGCCCAGGGGCGTGACCCGCGTGAGCAGGGCCCGGTCCACGCGCAGGGCCCGCACCAGCAGGGCGAGGCCGTGCTCGAAGAGGTGGGCCGGGTCTGTCCGGCTGGCCAGGAGCAGGGTCGCCAGCGCTGCCAAGTGACCCGGTGGGGCCGAGATGCGGCGAACGGTGCGGGTTACCCCATGGGATGCTCCGGTCAGTTGCTCCAGATTGCCGGGGTTTCCCGGTGGTGCAAGGTCAGAAATGCCCGGGAGTGGATCTACCAACTGATGACCCGAATGCTGGGACTCACCTCGGCCTGCAGGAGGCTCTCGATGAAGTGCAGGGTGCCCGTGGTGGAAGAGGGGCAGGAGCCGCAGGCTCCGTGGTAGCTGATCTCCAGGGTCTGCCCATCAAACGAGATGACCTCCAGGCCTCCGCCATCGCCGGCGAGGCCAGGGCGCACGCGGGTGTCCAGGATCTTGTTGATCTGCTCCAGAGTGGCGTCGGCCTCCCCGCCGGGGGTCTGCGCACCTGGGTCCCCAGTGGCGTCCTCGGGCAGACGCAGGTCCTCGATGGCTTCGCAGATGGGATCGATGAGGTCGCTCCAGTCGGCTGAGGGCTCCTTGTTCACCGTGACAAAGCGGTCCATGTAGAACACCGAAGTGATCTTCCCAATGCCGAAGAGGCAGGACCCCAGCGGGTCTCCGACGGCGGCACCGAAGTCCTTGAAGGAGCG
Organism: uncultured Holophagaceae bacterium; assembly: GCA_903840385.1. Taxonomy (GTDB): domain Bacteria; phylum Acidobacteriota; class Holophagae; order Holophagales; family Holophagaceae; genus Geothrix. The sequence continues at coordinate 4,207 of CAIMFT010000101.1, read as the reverse complement.
GGAGCCTCCCTTGAGCAGGGCCGGATGGACCAGGAACTTCAGCGCGTCCGGGTTGGGGGTGGGCTCGATGTTGATGACCTTGGGCATGCTGGACTCCGGACAAAGTTTACCAAATTCGTCAGGTAATTGGCGGTACATAATCTTTGGATGGCCCAACCCATCGGCGCAGTGTTCATGGATCCCGGCAAGCCCCTTGTGCTGGTCACGGGGGCCACGGGCTATATCGGCGGTCGTCTGGTCCCGCGCCTCCTCGCCGAAGGCTATCGGGTGCGGTGCATGGCGCGGAACCCCAGTCGTCTGGCAGGTCGCCACTGGCCCGGTGTGGAGCTGGTGAAGGGTGATGTGGAGAACCCCGAGACGCTGGCGGAGGCCCTCCAGGGGGTCACCCAGGCCTATTACCTGATCCATGCCATGGGTGAGGATCGCCCGGACTTCCGGGGGCGGGACCTGCGCCAGGCTGAGACCTTCGGTCAGGCCTGCGCCAAGGCCGGTGTCCGCCGCATCATCTACCTCGGCGGCCTGGGGGATCCCAAGGGGCACCGCAGCGATCACCTGGCCAGCCGCCAGGAGGTGGGTAGCGCCTTGGGCGCCGATGGCGTCCCAGTGCTGGAGTTTCGCGCGGCGGTCATTGTCGGCAGCGGCAGTGCCAGCTTCGAGATGATCCGGCACCTGACGGAGCGCCTGCCCATCATGGTCACGCCCCGCTGGGTGAACACCCGCTGCCAGCCCATCGGCGTGCGGGATGTGCTGGCCTACCTCACGGAGGCCATCGCCCACCCGGATGTCGCGGGCATCTTCGAGATCGGCGGACGGGACATCCTGGAGTACCGGCAGATGATGCTGATCTATGCGGAGGCGCGCGGCTTGCGCCGCATCATCATCCCCATGAACGTGCCGCTGCCGGGCCTGTCCATCCTGTGGGTGGACCTGGTGACGCCCATCCCGGTGGCGCTGGCGGGTCCTCTGGTGGAGGGCATGAGCACTGAGGTGGTGGTGAAGGATGCTCGTGCCCTGGACGTCTTCCGGGTGCGCCCCATGAGCTACCGGGAGGCCCTGGACCTGGCCCTGCAGCGCCTGGACGAGGATGGCGTGGAGACCACCTGGGCCTCCAGCATGGCGGGGGAGCCCGAGGGTGCGGCCCTGGGCGCCCACGAGGGCATGCTGCTGGAGCGCCACCAGCGCCTCGTGAAGGCACCCCCTCATGAGGTCTTCCGCGTCTTCTGTGCCCTGGGCGGGGAGAACGGCTGGCCCGCTGGCAACTGGCTCTGGCAGATCCGGGGCCTGCTCGACCGCGCCTTTGGCAGCGTGGGCATGCGCCGGGGCCGGCGCCACCCCCGTGAGCTGCGGGTGGGCGATCCCGTGGACTTCTGGCGGGTGGAAGCTCTTGAGGAGAACCGCCTGCTGCGGCTGCGGGCCGAGATGAAGGTGAACGGCGATGCCTGGCTGCAGTTCACGGTGCGCCCGGAGGGCGACGGCTCCCGCCTGGAGCAGATCGCCTTCTTCGAGCCCCACGGCCTGCTGGGCCTCCTCTACTGGTACTCCGTGCTGCCCTTCCACCTCTTCGTCTTCCCGGGGATGATCCGGACCCTCAAGCGGCGCGCCGAGGCCGCCGCCGCCGAGCTTGGCCGGAAGCCATGATCCAGGCCCAGCGGACGGCCTGCCTGAGTGCGGCCCAGGCCGGGGCCGAGGTGCTGCTCCGGTACTTCCGCAAGCTGGAGCCCGGCGCCATCACCGAGAAGACCAAGAACGACTATGTGAGCAGCGCTGACTGCGAGGCCGAGGCCGCCATCCGTGCCGAGCTGGCCAGCCGCTTCCCGGATTACGGTTTCCTGGGGGAAGAGGGCGGTTATATCGTGGGTGCGGCCGGCGACGAGGGCGGGTTCACCCCGACCGGGTCGCGGGGGCCCGGGGGGACGCCGAGGCCCGAAGGGCCGGGCGGTCCCCCCGGACAGCATCGTTGGATTGTCGATCCGCTGGACGGCACCCTGAACTTCATCCAGGGCTTCCCCCACTGGTGCGTCTCCGTGGCCCTGTGGGATGCGGCAGGTCCGGTGGCGGGGTGCATCCTGGATCCCCTGCGGAGGGACTGCTTCCTGGCGGCGCGAGGCCTGGGCGCCACCTGGAACGACCAGCCCATGCACGTCTCGCTGCAGGCCGGCCTGGACGGCGCCTTCCTGGCCACGGGCTTCGCTTTTCAGCTGGGCGACCGCTGGCCCCACTTCAACGCCGCCTTGGGCCGGGTCTTCCCACGGGCCAAGGGCCTCCGCCGCGCGGGCAGCGCCGCCCTGGACCTGGCCCACGTGGCCTGCGGCATCTTCGATGGCTTCTTTGAGCTGGGCCTCAAGCCCTGGGACATCGCCGCCGGAGCCCTGCTCGTCACCGAAGCCGGCGGCACCATCACCGACTGGGAAGGCGGCCAAGACTGGTTCCAAACCGGCAACCTCGTCAGTGGCGCCCCAGGTGTTGCGCCTGAATTGTTGGACGCACTTCGGGGCTAAGGAAAAAGCAAAACTTTAACCACGAAGACGAGAAGACCACGAAGTAGAACTTGTCATTCTTCGTGGTCTTCCTGTCTTCGTGGTGAATCCTGTTTCCCCTGCCTACGCCTCAGCCTTGGCCTGGCGGCTGTAGACGACGACGTAGAGGCAGAGGGCGATGAGGGCCAGGATGCCGAGCCACTCGCCCAGGGCGCCTTCGGCGGCGTGGGCGCTGAGGATGGGGAAGCCCTCGGTCCACTTCAGCTTCACGAAGCTGGCCACCACGCCCATGATGGCACCGCCGGCCATGAGGCCGCTGGCGATGAGCACGCCGCGGTTCTCCCGGGCCTTGGCGTCTTCTTCACTGGTGCCCTTCTTGGGGCGGTTCACCCAGTGGGCCAGGAGGCCGCCCAGGAAGAGGGGCGTGTTCAGCTCGATGGGCAGGTACATTCCCAGAGCAAAGCCCAGGGCGGGCAGCTCCACCATGCGCAGCACGATGGAGAGCATGACGCCCAGGCCGAAGGCGTACCAGCGCAGGGGCATGGACACGGTGCCGAAGATGCCCTCGAGGATGGCCTTCATGGCGCTGGCCTGGGGGGCGGGGATGGAGCTGCCCAGGGCCATGGTGCCGTCCAGGTTCACCTGCTTGGCCATGAGCCACATGGCGATGCCCGTGAAGAGCGCCGCCACCAGGGTGCCCACGAACTTCCAGGCGATCTGGCGTGCGGGCGTGGAACCGATCCAGTGACCGATCTTGAGGTCCGTGCTGAAGGCGCCCGATGCCGCCAGGGCCGTGCACACGATGCCGCCCACCATCATGGTGAGGAACATGCCATAGCCGCCGGTGAAGTTCAGCTTGAGCATCAGCACGCCGGTGATGACCAGGGTGAGCATGGTCATGCCACTGATGGGATTGGTGCCGATGGTGGCGATGGCGCGGGCCGCCACGGGGGCGAAGAAGAACGAGATGACCATGATGACCGTGGTGGCCACCAGGGCCGGCACCAGGGCATTGCGGATGCCCAGCCCGAAGCTGAGGAAGGCCAGGGTCCCCACCACGCAGGTGACCAGGCCCACGGCGATCATGGAGCCCGCCAGGGTGCGGTCCGTGCGCACGGTGACGGCGGCCTCGGCGGCGGCGTCGCGGTTGGCCAGCGCCTTCAGGTTGCTGATGATGCTGCGGATCATGTTGGGCATGGAGGCGGCGACGCCCATGATGCCGGCGCCGGCGATGGCGCCCACGCCGATGATGCGGATGTAGGAGAAGAATACCTGCTCCGGCGTCATGCTGGCGATGAGCTTGGTGCCGGGGGCCACGATGATGGGCACGTGCTGGCCGATGGCGTGGAAGAGGGGCACCAGCACAAACATGCTGAAGAAAGATCCGGCGGCGATCACGGCGGAGTACTTCAGGCCGATGATGTAGCCGATGCCGAGCGTCGCAGCGCTGTTCAGGAAGTTGAAGGACATGAACTTGTCCCGGAGGGCGCGGCCCACCCACACATGCTCCAGGCGCAGGTACTCGCCCATGCCTCGGAAGATGGACACGATGCCGTCGTAGGCCGCGCCGATGAAGGCGGCCACAGCCAGCTCCTTGGCCTGGTTGCCGGCCTTCTCGCCAGTGACCAGGATCTCGGCGGTGGCGGTGGCCTCGGGCCAGGGGAAGATGCCGTGGTTCTCGACCATGAAGTGGTGGCGCAGGGGCACCAGGAACAGGATGCCGATGCAGC
>CAIMFT010000100.1 GCA_903840385.1 uncultured Holophagaceae bacterium | reverse complement strand
CCCATGATGCCAATGACTTCGCCGCCGGCCAGCGCCTCAAGCTGGACTCCATCACGGTGATCGGCTTCGATGCCAAGATGACCGCCGCCGCCGGGGCCTACGCTGGCCTGGACCGCTTCGAGGCCCGCAAGAGGATTCTGGTGGACCTGGAGGAGCAGGGCTTCCTGGCCAAGGTGGAAGACTACACCAACAAGATCAGCCTCAGCGATCGCAGCGGTGCCGTGCTCGAGCCCCTGGTGAGCGAGCAGTGGTTCATGGACGTGACCGAGGCTGCCGCCAAGGCCCTGGAGGCGGTCCAGACCGGCGCCATCCAGTTCACGCCAGAACACCACGGCGCCGTCTGGCAGCACTGGCTTACCAACATCCAGGACTGGTGCATCAGCCGCCAGCTGGTTTGGGGGCACCGCATTCCAGCCTGGACCTGCGCCTCTTGTGGGGAGCTCCACGTAGAAATGGAAGCTCCCTCCACCTGCTGCGCCTGTGGAGGTAAGGAACTCATACAAGATCCGGACACGCTGGATACGTGGTTTTCGTCGGCGCTGTGGCCCTTCAGTGTGTTTGGCTGGCCGGAGCAGACCGCGGAGCTGGCGCGGTACTACCCCACCAGCGTCCTCATCACGGGCTACGACATCCTCTTCTTCTGGGTGGCGCGCATGGCCATGGCAGGCCTCACCTGGATGGGTGACGTCCCCTTCCGCAAGGTCTACTTCAACAGCCTGGTGCGTGATGCCAGCGGCCAGAAGATGAGCAAGACCAAAGGCAACGTGATCGATCCCCTGGAGGTCATGGAGGAGTTCGGCACGGACGCCCTGCGCTTCTCCCTGGCCATCATGGCGGCACCCGGCACGGACATCGCCATGAGCACCGCGCGCCTGGAGGCTTCCCGCAACTTCTGCAACAAGCTGTGGAACGCATCACGGTTTGTGCAGATGAATCTCGATGAGTCCATCACGCTGGAGACGAAGCCAGAATTCGGCGAGGCCGAGTTCTGGATGATTGGAAAGCTGCGGGATGGCCTGCAAGCCATCACCAAGGCGCTGGAGGAGTTCCGGTTCCACGAGGCCTCGGACCTGCTCTACCACCTGGTCTGGGACGACTTCTGCGCCACCTACATCGAGCTGGCCAAGGTGCAGCTGGTGAGCGGTACGCCGGGCCAGAAGGCTGCCATCCTGCGCTTCCTGGACATCCTGCTTAGGGCCCTGCATCCGTTTGTACCTTTCGTCACTGAAGAAATCCACGAGGCGGTAATCGCTGCGCGATTACCGCAGGGAGAAAATCCTCTGCTGGCCTTGCGGAGCTGGCCCGGGGACGACCCCATTCTCCAAACGCAGGGTGGGGACAGCACCCTCATCCCCCGGTTCCAGGAGCTGCTGTCGGCCTTCCTGCGCCTCAAGGCGGACCAGGGTGTGGACCCGGCCAAGCGGGTGCCCGCCTTCACCACGCTGGTGGAGCTGGAGCCCTTCACGGAGGCCCTCAAGTCCATCGCCCGCCTGGAGTCCGTCACCTTCTCCCAGGGCGACCTCAGCTCCCCCACCCGCAGCGTCGCCGTGTTGGCGGGCGGCACGGTGGCCCTGGAGCTGGCAGGGCTGAAGGATCCCGCTGCGGAGCAGGCCAAGCTCGAGAAGGAGCTGGCCAAGCTGGAGAAGGAGCTGGAGCCCCTCCGCAGCCGTCTGGCCGACGAGAGCTTCGTGACCAAGGCTCCGGCCGTGGCCGTGGCCAAGCTCCGGGGGCAGGCCGAGGAGCGGGAGCAGCGCCTCGCCCAGGTGAAGGCCCTCCTGGGCTGAGGCTGGATGCGCCAATCCCCGCCTGAGGCGCTCCGGCCGATGCTAGTCTGGATCGCATGAGCACGAAGCCCTACTACGCTGGCCAGGACGTGGACGCACCTTGCGGCCGCTGTGGCGGCGAAACCCGCCACCAGATTCTCACCGTGACCAACGGCACCCCGGAGCAGCTGATCTGCGGGAACTGTCGCTCTGTCCACAAGTTCCGGGCCCCCAAGCCGCCTCCCCTCGCCCGGACGCCGCGGGTGGCGGCGGCCCCCAGACCCAGTGGCCCCCGGCCGGGTTCCCTGTCGGCGCAGTTCCAGACAGCCCTCACCCAGGACCAGGGTGGTGCCCTGGCCCGGCCCTACCGGGTGACGGAGCACTGGGCGGAAGGGGCCTGGATGGACCATCCCGCCTTCGGTCTGGGTCGCGTGCAGCGGCGGGCCGGGAAGAAGGTGGATGTGCTCTTTTCCGCTGGCCTGAAGACCCTGGTCAGCGCATGAACCAGGTGCCACTCCTCGAAACCGGCTCCCCCGCCCTGCGGGAACTGCGGTTCGCGGTGCTGGACCTGGAGACCACCGGAGGCACCCCCAAGGCAAGGTGGGACAAGACCGGACGCTTCATCCGGGCCTCGGAGATCACCGAGGTGGGCCTGGTGTGCCTGGCGGGTCCCGTGCTGGAGCAGCGCTTCTCCAGCCTGGCTGCCATCGAGGGCTTCCTCCCGGAGGAGATTCAGCGCCTGACCGGCATCACCCTGCCCATGCTGGCGGGGGCCCCGCCCTGGGAGCAGGTGGCTCTCAAGCTGGTGCCCCACCTGGAGGGCCGGATCTGGGTGGCCCACCATGCCCCCTACGACGGCAGCTTCCTCAAGGCTTGGCTGCCCGAGGGAGTCTGGCGCCGGCACCGACTCATCTGCACCCGCCTCCTGGCCAAGCGGCTGATTCCGGAGCTGCCCCGCCGCAGCCTGCAGGAGCTCTGCGAGTTCCTGGGCATCACCAACACCCGGGCCCACCGAGCCCCCCAGGACGCCGAAGCCACCGCCGAGGCCCTCCAGCACCTGCTGCAGCGGGCCGAGGACCAGGGCCTGGACGGCGAAGCCTTCCTCGCCGCCGGGGAAGTGCCCTGGAACAAGGTCTGATAGCTATCGGCTGTCAGCTATCGGCTATCAGCCAAAGCCAACATCGCTGGGCGTCGGCACACCTTGAGTGGGTCAGCGCCCAATCTTTAGCTGACAGCTGATAGCTGACAGCCGAAAGCGTAAGCTTTCCCCATGGATCTCACCCGCTTCCTCGACCTCGTGCGCACCCAGGGCTGGCAGGGCTGGTCCCTGTGGGTGGTCCTCCTGGCCCAGGCCCTGCTCTGGGTGGGCCTGGTGCGCCTGCACCTGTCCCTCCAGCGGGAAGAGGCCCCCTGGGAGGAGTGCATCGGCAAGATCCGCTCGGCCTTTCTCCGGAAGACCAACGGCGAGGAAGAGGTCCAGGAGCTGAAGGTCCACCGCTATGCCCCCCTGGTGGATCAGCTGGTGGCCCTGCACTTCGCTGAGGCCCAGAGCGATCGCTTCGACCGCTGGCTCCTGATGCGCTGGAAGGTGAAGGAGGGCCTGCGCCCCTACTGGATCCGCTGGGGCTACCTGATCATCGCCTTTGGGGTGGTCGTGTGGTACCTCCAGGGCCTGCGCCTGGACCTGGGCATCGAGATGCTCAAGCGCACCCCCGTGGACCCGCGCCTGCTGTGGGTGTGGCTGGGCTACGCCATGGTGCTGGCCTGGAAGATCGTCCGCATCCACGGCAACCTTGAGCGCGTCCAGCGCAGCCTGCTCCTGCCGCGGCGGGATGAGTAGGAACGGAAAAACCAACCACTCTCGCAGAGGGGCGCAGAGAGATCGGAGGGCGCTGAGGAATGAAGTCACAGGTACGAATCTCGGCAGACTCTGCTTTCTCCGCGTCCCTCTGCGAGCGTTTTTGTCCTTTTCCTAACGAGGTGCAGGGATGAGCCGCTCGCGGCGGGGTGAGGCGGCTCGGCGGCTGGGGCTGTGGACGGAGCGGCTGACGCTCTGGCTGTTCTGGGCCATGGGCTGGGACCTGGTGGCCTGGCGCTGGAAGCAGGGACGCTGGGAGCTGGACCTGCTCCTGAGCCGGGGCCCCCAGCTACGCCTGCTGGAGGTGAAGGCCCGCCGGGCCGGGGCCTGGGTGGGCGCCGATACGGCCCTGGAGCCGGAGCAGCGCCTGCGCCTTCAGCGCACCCTCCAGGCCTGGCTCGACCGGGTCCCCTGGCCGGGGGAGGTGGCCTTCCAGCGGGTGAGCTGGGCCGGCTGGCGTTGCCGAATGCACCCGCCAGAGCGGTGGGATGGGCTCAAGATCCACCGCTGACTAGGGTCTCGGTCAGCCGGCTACGCTCACCTCTCCGTCTATCGCAGGCTCCCCCGGAGCCTGCTCCCACTCGCTGCGCTCGCGGAGCCGGAGCCTCGGGCCGGCTGGCGGTGCCGGCTGCATTCCGTTGAGCGGTGGGATGGGCTGAAGATGGCACGGCATTAGCTGTTGGCTATCAGCTGTCAGCTATCGGCTATCGGCTATCGGCTCATGGTGACGGCACCCTGCGGGTCGCCGTGCCGTTTTTTTCATGGCTATCGGCTGCCCCGCCCGGGTGGGTCGCCCCCTTCTTGAGCCGACAGCTGATGGCTGACAGCCGAGAGCCCCACCCCCCTTGGCACGGCCCTCGCCCCAGGGGAAGCGGGTGTCGGTATGTTGACCTTCTTGGATCGTTTGCTTCCATTCATGAGCCGCCTGGCGAGGCGGTCGGACCTGGCTGCGCCCGTCTTCGTGATGATCGTGCTGGTCGTCATGGTGCTGCCCCTGCCTGCGTTCCTGCTGGATCTGCTCATCGTCCTGAACATCACCCTGAGCCTGGTGATCCTGATGGTGGGCATGTACGTGCCCCGCCCCAAGGAGTTCAGTTCCTACCCCTCCGTGCTCCTGGTGGTGACGCTTTTCCGTCTGGCCATCAACGTGGCCACCACCCGCCGGATCCTGCTCTACGCCGGGGACCAGGGGGCCGACGCCGCTGGCCACATGGTCAAGGCCTTTGGTCAGTTCGTGGTGGGCGGCAGCTATGTGATCGGGTTGGTGGTCTTCCTGATCCTGCTGGCCATCCAGTTCCTGGTCATCAACCACGGTGCCGGCCGCATCGCCGAGGTGACCGCCCGGTTCACCCTGGACGCCCTGCCGGGCAAGCAGATGGCCATCGATGCGGACCTGAACGCCGGGTACATCGACGAGCATGAGGCCCGCAGGCGCCGGAAGGACCTCCAGGAGGAAGCCGGCTTCTATGGGGCCATGGACGGCGCAGTGAAGTTCACCCAGCGGGACGCCGTGGCGGCCCTGATCATCCTGGCGGTCAACATCGTGGCCGGCATCATCCTCGGGGTGGTGCGCTACAACCTGCCAATCATGCAGGCCATGGAGGTCTACTCCCTCCTCACCGTGGGCGACGGCCTGGTGACGGTGATCCCCAGCCTCCTCGTGAGTGTGGGCGGTGCCATCCTGACCACCCGCAGTGGCAGCGACTCCACGGGCCTGGGCAGCCAGGTCCTGGGCCAGATGGGCGCCGACCCCCGCCCCCTGGCCATCGCCGCCTCGGTGCTGTTCCTCTTCGGAGCCGTGCCGGGCCTGCCCCTGTTTCCCTTCTGGATCATGGCCGCCATCTTCGGGGTCATGGCCTACGCCGCCTGGAAGCTGCCCAGCGAGGCCCCGCCGGGGCCGGAAGAGGAGGCCGCCGCTGCCGAGAAGGCCCGGACCGCCGCCGCCGACGCCGCCGACAAGGTCGAGGGCCTGCTCAAGGTCGATCCCCTGGGCCTGGAAGTTGGCTACAGCCTGATCCCCCTCCTGGACGTGAACCAGGGCGGCACGGTGCTGGAGCGCATCAAGGCCGTGCGGCGCCAGATGGCCCAGGACCTGGGCATCGTGGTGCCCCCGGTGCGCATCCGGGACAACCTGCAGCTGCCCCCCCAGGGCTACCGCATCCTGCTGAGGGGCGAGGAGATCGCCCGCTCCGACCTGCAGCCCTCCCAGTTCCTGGCCATGAACCCCGGCACCGCCTCGGAGGAGCTCACCGGCACCCCCACCTCCGAGCCCGCCTTCGGCCTGCCCGCCTACTGGATCCCCGACGCCCAGCGGGACCGGGCCCAGATGCTCGGCTACACCGTGGTGGAGCCGGCCACGGTCCTCACCACCCACCTGTCCGAGCTGATCAAGCAGCACGCCCCGGAGCTGCTGGGACGTCCCGAAGTGCAGCACCTGCTCGACACCCTGAAGGAAACCTCCCCGCGCCTGGTGGACGACCTCATCCCCAACGTGGTCTCCGTGACCACCCTCCAGAAGGTGATGCACAACCTCCTCCGGGAGCGGGTCCCCGTCCGGGACCTGGGCCGGATCCTGGAAGCCACCGCCGATGCCGCCGCCATGACCAAGGACATCGGCTTCATCACGGAGTACGTGCGCCAGGCCCTGGGCCGGGTGCTCACCAGCCCCCACCTCTCCGAGACCGGCGACCTGGGCGTTCTCGTCCTGGACCCCAGCCTGGAGCAGGCTCTGCAGGGGGGCATCGAGCAGTCCGACCGGGGCAGCTACCTGGCCCTGGAGCCCGGTCGGACCCAGGAGCTGCTCACCCGCATCGCCAACGGCATCGCCGCCCTGCTGCCGGGGGCCCAGCCAGTGCTGCTCACCAACCCCGTGGTGCGCCCCCACCTGCGCCGCCTGCTGGAGCGGGCCCTGCCCCACCTGGTGGTGCTGAGCCACAGCGAAGTGCCGATGGATGTCCGCGTCGTGAACCTGGGAACCGTCTCATGAAGGACCAATCATGCGTGTAAAGACCTTCGAAGCTGGCTCCATGCAGGACGCCCTGGACGTCGTGAAGAAGGACATGGGCGAGGAGGCCTTCATTCTTTCCACCCGCACCCGGCGGCGCCCCTCGGCCCTGGGCCTGGGCGAGGAAGCCGTCATCGAGGTCACCGCCGCCGTGGACGAGGCCCAGGCGACCACCACCGTGGCCGCCGCCGGTGGCCCGCCCCTCACCTACGGCCTGCGACCGGCCCTGGAGGCCCCCACCCCCGTCCCCACCCGCAGCACGGCACCACCGCCACCCCCCGTAGACTTGCAGCCCCTGCGCCGGGAGCTGCTGGAGATCAAGGGGGCGGTCGCCGCTCTGAAGGACCAGGAGACCCGCAACACCACCATCCTCACCGAGCTGGACCAGCTGAAGAGCCTCCTGAACCGCATCCAGCGCCAGGGCATGCCCCCCGCCCAGCTACACCTGCCCTCCACCCTCCTGGAGCTCTACGGCGACCTGGTGGCCAATGATGTGGAGCCCCAGCTGGCCCTGCGCCTCTGCGAGTACGCCCAGAGGGCCCTGGCGGACCAGGATGGGGACGCCTCGGCGGGCCGGGTGGATCCCGAGCGGGCCCGCCTGTTCCTGCGCCGGGTGATCGCCGATTTCATCCCGGTAGCCCCTCCCATCCAGCTGGAACCCGGCAAGATGCGGGTGGCGGCTCTGGTGGGTCCCACCGGCGTCGGCAAGACCACCACCGTGGCCAAGCTGGCCGCCTACGCCCAGCTGAAGCTCAAGCAGAAGGTGGCCCTGGTCACCCTGGACACCTACCGCCTGGGGGCCGTGGATCAGCTGCAGCAGTACGCCCAGATCCTCCAGGTGCCCATGCATGTGGCCTTGACGGTGGAGGACCTCCGCAGCGCCCTGCGCTTCTACCAGGACCGGGCCCTGGTGCTCATCGACACCCCGGGCCACAGCCCCAAGGATGCCGAGACCCTGGGCCAGCTGCGGGGCTTCCTCGAAGAGCTACCGGATGTGGAGACGCACTTGGTGCTGTCAGCCACCACCAAGCCGCGGGACCTCCTGGAGATCGCCACCCGCTACGAGCCCCTCCACCCCACCCGCCTGCTCTTCACCAAGCTCGACGAGACCTCCACCTACGGCCCCCTCCTCAGCACCCTGGTGCGGGTGAAGCGGCCCATCAGCTACCTGGCCACCGGCCAGGATGTGCCAGATGCGCTGGAACTTGCGACCAGCCGTCGGCTGGCCGATCTCATTCTTCCAGCAGCCGTGAAGGAGGCCCTGTGAGCAACGACCAGGCGTCTCGCCTCCGGCAGCTGGCCCAGGGGGTCCCCCACGAGGCTCCCCTCTTCGCGGCAAGGGTGGTGGCCATCACCTCCGGCAAGGGCGGGGTCGGCAAGACCAACGTCGTGGCCGGCCTGGCCCTGGCCTTGGCCCAGCAGGGCCAGCGGGTGGTCGTCATGGACGCTGACTTCGGCCTGGCCAACCTGGACATCCTGTTGGGGCTGTCCCCCAAGTTCACGCTGGAGCATGTGCTGAAGGGCGAGAAGGTCCTGGAGGAGATCCTCCTGGACGGCCCCTCCGGCATCCGCATCATCCCCGCCAGCAGCGGCATCCAGGAGATGACCCGGATCGACACCCTGGCCGAGCTGCGCCTGGTACAGGGCCTGCAGCGGGTGGCGGAGACCGCAGACTGGCTCCTCATTGATACGGCCGCAGGCATCCACGACTCCGTCCTCAAGCTGCTCATGGCTGCACAGGAAGTGATCCTGGTGACCACCCCGGAGCCCACCAGCCTAGTGGACGCCTACGCCATGGTGAAGGTGCTGCACCTGCGGGAGCCCGCCAAGCCCCTCTGGCTGCTGGTGAACAATGGCCAGAACCCGGAGGAGGCCGAAGAGACCGTGGAGCAGCTGCAGGCAGCTGTGGCGCGCTTCCTTGGCAAGCAGCTCCAGGTCCTGGGCATGGTCCCGGGCGACCCCCATGTGCTCCAGGCCGTGCGGCAGCAGCGGGGGGTGGTAGACCTCTTCCCCCACTGTCCCGCATCATTAGCGTTCCAGTCCCTTGCCCATCAGCTTCTGCGTCGAGTCTCCCTTCAGCCCGACGGCTTTGCCACCTTCTGGAGGCAGCTTGCCTCCGGCGACCCCCACTAGGATCCCGCATGCCTCCGACCCCGGATCAGCCCGCCGACCCTGGCATCCTCCTCCCCCCGGAGGCAGAAAAGGCCGTCCAGGCGGCTCCGGCCGCCCTGCGACCCTGGGCCGCCCTGGCCGCCGCTCGGGCCTATGGCAAGGCTGCGAGCATCCCCCATGCCCACGCCCCGGTGCCCCAGCCCCCACCGCTGGTCCCAGCCTCTGCGGAGCCCCAGGAAGCCACCGAGGCCCCGGAGCCCTTCGATCGTGAGAACCGCGAGCAGATCATCAAGGACTTTGTGCCCCTGGTGAAGTTCGTGGCGCACCGCATTGCCTCCCGCCTGCCCTCGCATGTGGAGCTGGACGACCTCATCAACAGCGGGATCCTCGGGCTCATGGACGCCATCGAGAAGTTCGAGCCGGCCCGGAACATCAAGTTCAAGACCTACGCTGAGCTGCGCATCAAGGGCGCCATCCTCGACGGCCTGCGGGAACTGGACTGGGTGCCCCGCAGCCTCCGCCGGAAGAAGAAGGACATCGAGACCGCCTACCATGCCCTTGAGCAGCAGGCGGGCCGGGCGGCCACGGACGAGGAAGTGGCGGTCCGCCTGGGCATCCCCCTGGAGGAGCTCCACAAGAACCTGGACGAGCTCAAGGGCGTCACCCTCGGCACCTTTGTGGAGGTGGGCGAGGACGGCGAGGGTGAGAGCATCATCAGCTTCGTGCCGGACCCCGATGCCGAGGACCCGCACCAGACCTTCCAGGCCTCCGAGATCAAGGAGATCCTCCGGGCGGCCATGGATGTCCTGCCCAAGAAGGAGAAGTTCGTCGTCCAGCTCTACTACTTCGACGAGCTGACCATGAAGGAAATCGGCACGCTCCTGAACATCACCGAATCCCGGGTATCCCAATTGCATACCAAGGCCATGCTGCGCCTCCGGGGCAAGCTCCTGGAAAAGCACATCGAGGGATAATTCATGGCCAAGATCCTAAGCCAAGAGGAAGTCGACGCTCTACTTAAGTCGCACACCAAGCCTGCCGGCAAGGGCGCCGGGTCGGGCGGGACGGATGCGGGTGCGGCCCGGGGGGCGGCAAAAAAGGCCCAGATCCAGCGCAAGGTCACCCTCTACAACTTCCGCCGCCCGGACCGGGTGAGCCGGGAGCAGATGCGCTCCCTGCACTTCATGCACGACCGCTTCGCCCGGAACTTCAGCAGCTCCCTCAGCGCCTACCTCCGCACCATCACCGAGGTCAACCTGGTGAGCGTCGAGCAGCTGAGCTACCAGGAGTTCCTGCTCTCGGTCCCAGACCCCACCTGCTTCAATGCCATCTCCCTCAAGCCCCTGGAGGGCGCTCTCGCCCTCGAGGTGAACCCGACGCTGGTGTTCCCCATCATCGACAAGATGCTGGGCGGCCCCGGAGAGCCCATCAAGCAGCTGCGCACCATGACCGACATCGAGCAGAGCATCTTTGATGGCGTGCTCAAGCTGGTGCTGGAGGACCTGCGCGAGGCCTGGCGGGGCATCGTGGACCTGGACTTCCGCATCCAGGCCCGGGAGACCAGTCCCCAGCTCATCCAGATCGTGGCCCCCAACGAGGTGGTCCTGCTGGTGGTCTTCGAGGTCAAGATGGGTCCCGTCACCGGGATGATCAACCTGGCCATCCCCAGCATCATCCTCGAGCCGATCTCCAACAAGTTCGACCAGGAGATGTTCACGGGCTACAAGAAGTCCTCGTCCTACGAAGAGGCCCGCCTGCTCATGGCCTCCCTGAAGCGCTGTCCCATGGAGGCCGCCGCCGAGATCCACGGCACCAGCCTCAGCATGGAAGAGATGCTCCAGCTGAAGCCTGGTGACCTGATCCCCCTCACCAAGCGCTTCGATGCCGAGCTGGACCTGTGCGTGGACGGCATCCCGCGCTTCAAGGGTCTGGTGGCCCTGAACCCCAATGGCAAACGCGTGTTCCAAGTGACCGGCAGCCGGTCGGAAGGATGAACCATGGACGTCCGTGACAGCGAGTTCTTCCAGAAAATCGGTGGGGCCTTCGCCGAGAGCATGGCCTCGGTGTTCAGCATGCTCACCGGCCGGGACTTCCAGATCCAGGCCGCCCCGGGCGAGCCCCTGGAGGCTTCCGCCGTGGCGGCCCTCCATGAGGGCACCGTCATCCTGGTCAAGGCCACCTATCAGAAGGGCCTCAGCGGCGCCCTGTACTTCAGCCTCCCCCTGAAGGAAGGCACCATCCTGGTGGACCTCATGCTGGGTGGCGAGGGCGCCCCCACCGAGGAGCTGGCGGGGGACTCCAAGGACGCCATGGCCGAGACCTTCAACCAGGTCATGGGCAGCGCCAACCAGACCCTGTCCGATCTGGGGGGGGAGACCTTCTCCATCACCAACGTGGAGATCTCGGCCCTGGCCGCCGACCCCGCCGCCTTTGCCGAATACCTGGGGTCCGGGACCTTCCAGGACGTGGCCCTGGCCACCACCCAGGACGCCATCGCCACCACGGTCCACATCCTCTTCCCGGACCCGCTCCTCCAGCAGGTCAAGCGCAAGCTGGGCTACGGCGAGGACGCTCCGGCTCCGGCCCCTGCGGCCGCACCCCAGGCTGCCCCAGCCCCTCAGGCCTTCCAGGCCCCCCTGGCCGCGGGTCCCCTGCCAGACTCCGGCAACCTGGAGCTCCTCCTGGACATCCAGCTGCCGGTGGTGGTGCGCATGGGGCAGACCGAGATGCACATGGGCGAGCTGCTCAAGCTGACGCCGGGCGCCATCCTGGAGCTCAATCGCAGTGCGGATGCCCCGGTGGAGCTGCTTGTGAACGGCAAGCTCATCGCCAAGGGCGAGGTGGTGGTGGTGGACGGCAACTTCGCCTTCCGCATCACGGAGATCGAGACCAGGGCCGTGCGCATCCGTAGCCTGGCGTAGCCGAACCGCAGTTTTTGCCTCTTGACGGGTCATCCGTCTGACTTACTGTATTAGTTCAGCGATACAGTAAGTTGTCCGGGAGGCGACGCATGAAGGCCATCCTGCAGGTGGATCCAGCAGCAGCAGCGCCCCTGTGGCGGCAGATCGAGGACGGCGTACGCCGTCTGGTGGCCACGGGCGGCCTGGCCCCCGGCGCCTTGATGCCTTCGGTGCGGGACCTGGCCCGGGAGCTGGGCGTAAACCCCAACACCGTGGTGCGGGCCTACCAGCACCTGGTGGAGGCGGGGGTCCTCACGGTGCGCCGGGGGGATGGGACCTACGTCTCTGAGACGCCCCCAGGCTTCAGCCCCGCCGAGCGCCTGGGCCTGCTCCGGGAAGGGGCCCTGCGCTTCGCCACCACAGCCCTCTCTGTGGGCGCAGACCTGCCCGAGGCCACCACCACCCTGGGCACCGCCTGGAAGGCCCTGAAACCAGCTCCGAAGGGAGGCCAGTCATGACCAGCCAAGTGGAAACGCTGCCCATTGCCTGCCACCAGGTGGGGGTGCGCTACGGCCGCACCCAGGCCCTGAACCAGGCCTCCTTCCAGGTGGAGCCCGGTCAGGTCTATGCCCTGCTGGGGCGCAATGGCTCGGGCAAGACCTCCCTGGTGCGCTGCCTCCTGGGCCACCAGAAGCCCACTGCCGGGCGGGTGGAGCTCTTTGGGCAGGAGGTCTGGTCCGCCCGCCAGACCCTCATGCACCGGGTGGGCGTGGTGGCCGAGGAGCCGGACGCGCCGCCCCTCATGACCACCCGGCAACTGGTCCGCTTCTGCGGGAGCCTCTATCCCACCTGGGACCAGGCTGGCGTGGATCAGCGGCTGGGGCGCTTCCGGATCCCCATGGACCTGCCCTTCGGCCGCCTGTCCCGGGGCCAGAAGGGGCAAGTCTCCCTGGCCCTGGCCCTGGGCCCCAAGCCCGCCCTGCTGGTGCTGGATGACCCCACCCTGGGCCTGGACGCTGTCGCCCGGCGCGAGGTCTACGACGAGCTGCTGGGGGAGCTGGGGGAGCGGGGCACCACGGTGCTCATCACCACCCATGACCTGGCGGGCATCGAGGGCCTGGCGGATCGCATCGGCATCCTGCATCAGGGCCGACTGCTGGTGGACGCCAGCCTGGAGGACCTCAAAGCCAGGCACCGCAAGGTGAGCTGGGCACCCACTCAGGCCGTGGACCCCACCGACCTTGCTCCCTTCGCACCCCTCTGGAGCCGCACGGGCAGCCTGGGCGGGGAGGCCATCCTCACCCAGGGTGATCCCAGCCAAGTCCCGGGCCTGCAGGTCCATCCATTGTCTTTGGAAGAGCTGTTTGTCGCCCTGGTGGGCGAAGCCGAGGTGGCCTCATGAGCATCCTTGCCGTCACCCGCCGGGAGTGGACCGGCCGCCGCAATGTCCTCCTGCTGGCGGCAGGCCTCAGCGTCATCTCGATTCTCTCCATGTACTTCGAAGCAGATCCCAAAGTCGCCCACGAGAAGGCTACCTTCATGGGGATCTTTGCGGGGACTGCCCTCGCCTGGGTGGTGGCCCTCCTCTACGGAGCCACCATGGTGAGCCGGGACCTGGAGGAGCGGCGCTTCGGCTTCTTCCTGAACCAGCCCCTCCATGCGGCCCAGATCTTCCTGGGCAAGGTGCTGGCGGGCCTGGGTCTGGCCCTGCTGGCAGGTCTGCTCGCCGGCCTCCCCTCGGTGCTCCTGAGCGGCCTCTGGCGGCAGGTTGCGCTCAAGGACCTCGGCGCCATCGTCGGGGTGGGCCTGGCCGGGTGCCTGGTCCTGCTGCTGCTCTTTCATGCGGTGTCCATCCAGGTGCGCTCCCGGTCCCTGTGGCTGCTGCTGGACCTGGTGGCCTGGACGGCCTTCTTCGCCGGGGTGCGCTGGCTGAGCCTGCGGCTCATGGGAGCGTGGGCCTTTCAGGACATGGTCCACCTGTGGCTGGGCCTGCTGGCAGGCGGCACTCTGGGCCTGGGCATCGCCGGCTACCTGCAGGTGGCCGAGGGCCGGGCCGATCTGCAGCGGGGCCATCGCTGGGTGTCGATCACCCTGGCCCTCACCGCGGGCCTGCTGCTTCTGGCCGGCTGGGTGGACACGGCCTGGGTGCTCAAGCACCGGCCGCCGGTGGCGTGGACCTCACAGCCGGGCAACCGGAGCCGCTAGGCGCCTCGGCTGGGTCCTGGGGGTATCGTGCTTCTGGTCATGGCCCGGCGGTTCTAGACTTCGCCTATGGGACACCACCTCGGCACCAAAGACAGTCTGATCCCCCTCATCGACCGCCTGAACAAGTACCCCATCGGGCTGGTGGACAGCGACAAGCTGCGCGAGATCCTGGGTCTTCTCTTCGATGAGCAAGAGGCTTTCATCGCCTCGCGGTTTCCTCTGGAGGAAGCCACCCTGGAGGAACTGGTGCGGGCCACGGGCCTGGCCAGTGAGACGCTGCTCCCCCTGCTGGAGACCATGGCGGACAAGGGCCTGGTCATGGACATGCCCTACGCCGGCACCACCTACTACCTTCTCATGCCCGGCCTCATCGGGTTCTTCGAGTTCACCTTCATGAAGCGCCGCACGGACCTGCCCATGGAGCGGGTGGCGACCCTGATGCGGGAGTACCTGCAGGAGAGCCAGGCCAAGGAGTTCTTCGGCAGCGAGACCCAGCTCACCCGCACGCTGGCCTACGAGGAGCACATCCCGGTCAGCTCCGAGATCGCCACCTACGAGCAGGCCCGGGAGCTCATCCGCCGGGCGGGCATGGGGGCCGTCGGCCTCTGCTACTGCCGCCACAAGAAGGAGCACCAGGGGAAGACCTGCGCCAAGGGCGCCCCCGTGGAGGGCATCTGCATCTCCCTGGGCAGCGCGGCCCGCTTCCTCGCCCGCCGGGGCTTTGCCGAGCTGAAGACCGAGGAGGAGCTGCTGGAGGTCATCGACCGGGCCCGGGAGCTGCGCCTCACGCATGTGACGGACAACATCCGCGAGCAGCCTTCGTTCATCTGCAACTGCTGCCGCTGCTGCTGCGAGCTCATGGCCGGTGTGCAGATGGGCTACCACGACGGCATCGCCAAGACCGGCTTCACGGCTGTCATCAACGCCGAGGACTGCGACTACTGCGGCACCTGCTTCCCCGCCTGCAATGTGAAGGCCATCGGCCTGGCCAAGGGGGAGACCTTCGCCTCGCCCCAGGACCGCTTTGCGGCGGTGACGGCGGCGGTCTGCCTGGGCTGCGGCGCCTGCGTATCCGCCTGCACCAAGGGGGCCCTCAGCCTGGTGCCCGCAGGCAACCGCCGCCAGCCCCCCCGGCGCAAGCGGGACCTGTTCGTGCGCATCCTCCGGGAGAAGGGCCGCCTGGGCCCCTTCGTGGCCAGCCGCATCAAGAAGCAGGTGCGGCGCACCCTCCTGGGCTGGCTCAAGCCGGGCCGCCGGGCCACCTCCTGAGGCGCGAAGCCAATCCGCCACAGGGTGGGTGCGGCGGAACGCCCACGGTCCGGGTAGCCTCCACCCCATAGGAAGTCGGCTTTCTGCACGGTAATGTGACTTAACAAAGGGAGTCTCCCATGTGTGGAATCGTCGGATATATCGGCCAGCGGGGGGCCGTCGACATCCTGGTGAGCGGCCTCCGCAGCCTGGAGTACCGCGGCTACGACAGCGCTGGGGTGGCCCTGGCCACGGGCACGGGCACCTTCAGCATCACCCGCGCTTCGGGCAAGCTGGTCAACCTGGCTGCCAGGGTGGATCTCGCCGATCCCACCCCC
The DNA here is from genome assembly GCA_903840385.1 of uncultured Holophagaceae bacterium. GTDB lineage: Bacteria > Acidobacteriota > Holophagae > Holophagales > Holophagaceae > Geothrix. The sequence goes on along the minus strand of CAIMFT010000100.1, from coordinate 9,960 downwards.
CTGGGCATTGGCCACACCCGCTGGGCCACCCATGGCCGGCCCACGGAGGAGAACGCCCACCCCCACTGCAGTGCGGACGGGCAGGTGGTGGCCGTGCACAATGGCATCTTCGAGAACTTCCTCGAGCTGCGGGCCGAGCTGACAGCGGCCGGCGAGACGTTCCAGTCCGAGACCGACACCGAGTGCTTCCCGGTCATGGTCGCCCACCTGATGAAGCAGGGTCGGCCCTTCGCCGAGGCCTTCCGCGAGGCCGTGGGGCGCATGAAGGGCATCTACGCCCTGGCCTGCCTGCACGCCTCGGATCCCGACCGCATCCTGGTTGCCCGCAGTGGGCCGCCCATGGTCCTCGGCCTGGGTGAGGGCGAGACCTTCCTGGCCTCCGATGTGGTGCCCCTGCTGCCCCACACCCGGCGGGTGATCTTCCTGGAGGATGGTGACTTCGCGGAGCTGACGCGGGAGGGTGCCCGCATCTCCCGGCAGGACGGCAGCGAGGTCCACCGGCCCGTGGTGGCCATCCCCTACGACCCCGTGGCGGCCGAGAAGGGCGGGCACAAGCACTTCATGCAGAAGGAGATCTTCGAGCAGCCCCAGGCCCTCTCCAACACGCTCCTCAATCGGCTGCCCCTGGACAGCGAGCCCATCCCCCTGGACCTGCCCTTCACCACCGAGGAGCTCGCTGCGCTCACCCGCATCCACATCGTCGCCTGCGGCACCAGCTGGCACGCCGGTCTCGTGGGCAAGTTCCTCATCGAGCAGCTGAGCCGCGTGGCCGTCGAGGTGGACTACGGCAGTGAGTACCGCTACCGAGAGCCCGTGATCCAGCCCGGCACCCTCATCATCGGCATCACCCAGAGCGGCGAGACCGCCGACACCCTCGCCGCCATGAAGGAGGCCGCCGCCCGCGGGGCCCGCACCCTGGCCATCTGCAACGTCATGGGGTCCACCGCCACCCGCCAGTCCGAAGCCACCATCCTCACCCATGCGGGTCCCGAGATCGGGGTGGCCTCCACCAAGGCCTTCACCACCCAGCTGGCGGTGCTCACCCTGCTGGCCCTCAAGCTGGGCGAGGCCAAGGGCACCGTGGACCCCACCCTCAAGGCCGAGCTGCTGCAGGGCCTGCGGGAGCTGCCCGCCCACCTGGAGCGCCTCAATGCCCTGGAGCCCCAGATCATGCGCTGGGCCCACCGCTGGAAGGACGCCAAGGACTTCCTCTACCTGGGCCGCGGCCCCTGCTATCCCATCGCCCTGGAAGGCGCCCTCAAGCTCAAGGAGATCTCCTACATCCACGCCGAGGGCTACCCCGCTGGCGAGATGAAGCACGGCCCCATCGCCCTCATCGACCAGACCCTGCCTGTGGTGGCCCTCATGCCCCGGGATGCCCATCGGGACAAGACCCTCAGCAACCTCCAGGAGGCCGCCGCCCGGGACGGCCGCATCCTGGCGCTGGTCACCGAGGGGGATACCGGCCTCGCCGGCATTGCCGAGGACGTCCTGGAGCTGCCGGCCGTCCACCCCTGGCTGGCCCCCATCGTCTATGCTGTGCCCCTCCAGCTGCTGGCCTACCACATCGCCGTCCTGCGGGGCTGCGACGTGGATCAGCCCCGGAACCTGGCCAAGAGCGTCACGGTGGAGTAGGCGGGCGCAGAATTTCCCGAATTGTTACGGCGAGCCTCCACGGAGGGGACGATCCTGGGTGCTGAGAGGGACGCTCTGGAAGGAGACCCCCATGGTCACCCATTCCCTTCGGCACCCAAGCATCAGCGGAACGGCTTTCCTGGACTGGGTCCTCATCCTGACCGGAGCCCTGGTCGCCTGGCTGTTCTGGCCCGATTTACGCTCCTGAACGCCGCACCAAAAAATCCGGGCGCAGGCAACTGAGCGGACCCATCCTGGGGGGGGCTCCATCCCCCGGAACCGAGGTCGCCATGAGCACCCACCTTCCTCACGTGCCCCATCCCTTCCTGCGCTTCGCCATCGACCACCCCCAGGCGGGCAACTGGATTGTCCTGGCTGTGATCACCCTGGCGGCCATCCTGATGTGGACCCTCCAGTCCTAGGCGTCCCAGGGCCCGGGCGCAGGCCTGAAGACCCACCCTCGACAGCCCCAACCGTTGCGCTAGAATAGAGCCTCGCATTGGCGCGTAGCTCAGCGGTAGAGCACCACCTTGACACGGTGGGGGTCGGCGGTTCGAGACCGCCCGCGCCAACCAAAAAAGGCCGCAACTGCGGCCTTTTTATTTAATTAATCGGGCGGTCTCGAAGCGCCGACCTCAGCTCAGCCTCGCCGCTGCGGCCACGGGGCGGGCGGGGTTGACGATCAGGAAGCCGCCGGGGGTCGCCTCGCTCACGTCGAGGTGGGCCAGGGGCAGGACAGCAGGACCCACCAGGTTCGCCCCGCCCAGGTCGTACTGGCTGCCGTGGCAGGGGCAGAGGAAGTGACCGCTAACAGGCACGCCCACGGTGCAGCCGAGGTGTGTGCAGATGGCCGTGATGGCGTAGATGCCGGTGGCGTCCTTCACCAGGAAGAAGCTCCCCTGGTTCCGGTAGTCCCGGGTGGTCCCATCCGGTGTGGCGAGCAGCCCGGCCTTGGTGTCGGTGGTGGTGATGGGCAGCGTGGGCGCAGGCCCCGCCATGGGTTCAGCGGCGGAGCCCCCGCCACAGGCATGGCTGGCCAGGGCCAGCCCTGTGGCGAGGACCCCAAGACAAAAGTCCCTTCGGGCCGCGGCAGAGCCCAGAAGGGCCGGAGGGTTGGATTCGTGGATCGCCATGGGGACTCCCCGCAGGGGGCCTCGGCATCGAGGCTGGATTGGGTGGGTGCGCGCCGGAGCCGGAGCGCCGGGTGAGACCCCAATCTCCGCCCAGCAGGCCCCGCCCTCCAGATCCGTTCTGCCGATTCCCAGGCATCCGGTCGGCCCCAGAGGCGCAGTGGTCCTGAGCCACTCAGGACAGGGTGCTATTGCCCCCCCTGGAGGCCAGGAGCTTCAGGATCTCAGCCACCTCGGCGGCCGTCTGCGGGCGGTCCTCTGGGGCCTTGGCCATGAGCCGCTTCAGCAGGGCATCGAGCTCTGGCGTGATCCCGGGCATGACCTCTGAAAGGGCCGGCGCCGGGGTGCTGAGGTGCAGGGTCAGGAGGCTGCCGATGCTGCCGCTGTCAAAGGGAGGCAGGCCCGAGCACAGCTCAAAGAGCATGACTCCCAGGGCGTAGAGATCCGTCCGGGCATCCACGCGGTTGCCGCGAATCTGCTCCGGGGACATGTAGCGGGGCGACCCAACGATGGCCCCGGCCTCTCCTGCGGCCAGCCCCGCCGTGGGTGCCGCAAGGCCGAAGTCCATGATCTTCACATCGCCCCGCCCGTCGAACAGCACGTTGGCGGGCTTGATGTCTCGGTGGACCACACCGACCGCATGCGCCGCCTCCAGTCCTTCAGCCACCTGACGGGCGATCCGCAGGACGAGCGGCAGAGGGAGGCGCCCCCGCCCATCCAGCAGGCTGCGGAGGGTGATGCCGTTGAGGTATTCCATGGTCACGAAGGGCAGGCCATCGGACTCGCCGAAGTCATGGGTGCGCAGCACGTAGCGGTGGGTGATCTTGCGGGCGAGGCGGATCTCCTGCTTCATGAGATCCAGGAAGGCCGGGTCCTTCGCCAGCCCGGAGCGGACCACCTTGAGGGCCACTTCCTCATCCAGGTGCAGGTCGTGCACCCGCAGGACCACACCCATGCCACCCCGACCCAGGAGCCCGTCCACCCGGTACCGGCCGGCGAAGACGCAGCCATCCCGGAGGACTTCGGGGAACTCCACGCCAGCCTCCAGGGTCGCCACTCCGGGGTGCAGGCTCACCATCCCCGGCAGCAGGTCCAGCCCCTCGGCCGGAGGGTGGCCGATGCCGCCCTGGTTCTTCCGAGCCCCCTCCAGGAGGGCCAGCCACTCATCCTTCGCCTTCAGCTCGGCCACCATGGACTTGAAGGTCCGGGTCAGGACGCCCACCTCGTCCTGGGTGGGCAGGATGGCCAAGGTCTCCGGGAGCTCTCCCTTGGCCAGACCCTCGGCGGCGGTGGCCAGGGCCTTGAGCGGTGCGGTGACCTTGCGGGCCAGGTAGAGGCTGAGCCCCAGGGCCACGAGCAGGCCCACCACCCCCACGATCAGGATGGCCTTCTGCAGGTTGCGGAAGGGTGCCCGGAGGGGCTCTACGGGCATCATCAGCACCGTGGCCATCTCCAGGTCCAGGGCGTTCACCCCGCGCAGGGGGGAGATCATGCCGAGGTAGGCGCGGCCTCCTACCTGCAGGGGCAGCACGCTAGAGCGCTGGCCGTCCAGGACCTGCCCTCGCACAGCCAGCAGGTTGGGTTCCCGGGCCAGCAGCCGGTTGAGGGCCTCCGCTTCAGAGAAGGTCGTACCGAGGGTCCCAAACTGGCTGAGCACCGCCAGCTGGGCCGCGGCATCGCCGCGCAGGGGACCCGCCACGGCCAAGCGACGGAGGTCGGAGGCCAGGCGGTCGTCCACCCGCACACCCACCAGCATGGCCCCCAGGGGCTTTCCAGCGGGGGAACGCAGGGGGCGGGCCACCGCATGGTAGACCCCAGGACGGTCGCCCCAGTCCTCTCGAAAGAAGCCGCGGTAGAAGGGGCCAGGCTGGCCCGCTTCCTTGGCCAGCTCAGGGGCCAGGGCCATCTGGAGGATGCCCACCTGGGGCAGGGTGGCCCGGCCGCCCCCGGTGGTGCTGGCGAGGAGGGTGCCGTCCTGACGGACCACCAAAGCGGTCTCTGCACTCAGCCTGGGGAGGTTCTCGGCGAGGGCATCGGCCAGGCTGGTGGTGGCCTCCGACTCCAGGGCGTGCTCGATGAGGGCCACGTTTCCGGAGTACTGGGTGAAGATCTCCAGGCCGGCATCCATGGCCCGGCCCTGCTGCTCAAAGGCCCGGTCCAGGACATAGCCCCCGGCCGTGAGGCTGGCACTGGCGGAGGTTCGGGCCCCCCGCTCGGCCTCGCTATAGGCCACCCAGAGAATGATCGCCAGGAGCCCGAGAATGGCGGCCGCCTGGCGGACAAAAAACGTCCACGCCAGGGTCTGGTACCACCTCATGGTTGGCTGCATCGGGATTCCTTGACTGGTCGCATGCTTGCATAGAATCTATTTTGGATGAATAGCCTGAACAATCTGTGCCAAGGGGGCCTGGTGCTGATGCTCCTGGCGACACCTCTGACGGCGGGCAGCGTCCAGGGCCCCGTCCACCTCCGGGACAAAGGGGGCCGCGCCCGCCCTTCCCTGCAGGACGTCGTGGCCATCCTGGAGCCCCTGAACGCCCCCCTGACGGCCGTGAAGCCCCTGAAGCCAGTGGTCATCCGGACGGTGGGCAAGGCCTTCACCCCCAGAGTCTCCCTGGCCACGCCGGGTACGGAGGTGGTCTTCCCCAACCTGGACCACATCCTTCACAACGTGTTCAGCGTGACCCCAGGCAACCGCTTCGACACCGGCCAGTACCGGCCCGGCGACAACCCCCGGGTGAAGGTTGCCAACCCCGGCCTGGTGAAGCTGTACTGCAATGTCCACCACCAGATGAACGCCTTCCTCCTGGTGGTCACCACCCCCTTTGCCCAGCTCCTGGAAGGGAGGACGGGCCTGGCCTTCGATGCGGTGCCGCCAGGTTCCTACCGCCTCCGCCTCTGGCACCCCGAAGCCGGGGAGAAGGTCTGGATCCTGAACGTGGGTGACGGCGTGACTCAGGGCTCCTGGGACCTGGAGGCCTCCCTGCCCGTCCTGGAGCCGCACAAGAACAAGTTCGGCCGGGACTATGCCCCGCCCATGGACGAGCGGAACTACTGAGGCTCAGAACCGCCGGGCGAGGGTCAGGAGGCTGCGGGTGGAGAGGCCAGTCTCGCCTTCGGGCCGCTGCTGAATCACCGAGAGACTCACCAGCCAGTGGCCCGGCAGCGGCACCGAGAGGTCCACCCGGGGGCCCCGGGCCCGGCGGTAGAACCACCACTCGTCCCCATTGACCGGGTAGAGCGAGCCTGTGGCCGAGAGCCGCTGCCAGGTGTAGGCGAGGTGGGGCCAGTAGACCCGCTCCCGGCTGCCGGCAGAGACCTGCGCCTCCCCGCTGGTCTCCCCGGTGGCCCGGTCCCTGGATGCGGACCAGCTGAAGGCCAGGGGGAAAGCTGCATGCCAGGTCCCAACCAGTCCACCCGTGTCCACCACAAGCTTCTGGCGGGCCGTGGCACTGCCGCCGGGCAGGCGGCGCAGGCGGGCGCTGCCCGGGTCCCAGGCCAGCCCCCAGCGCCCGGCGTGCAGCGTCCAGGAGGTGGGGCCCAGATCCGTCTTTAGAACACCCTGCACCGCAGCAAGGTCCACATCCCCACCCAGGATGTCCCGAACCCGACCCGCAGCACCCCGGAGGCTGGCCTCCCCGAGGAGGCCCTCCAGGTCGCGCACCCCGGCCATGCCGCCGGCGCCAAGGAAGCGGAGGTCCTGGTCCCACATGGCCTGGGACGTCACCAAGGCGTTTTCCTGGAAGCCCAGGCGCAGGGTTCCGAAGGTCTGGGCTGTCACCCAGGAGAGGTCGGCGTGGCCAACGTCCAGCTGCGTACCGTTGGAGGGCTGCTGATCCCAGCGCGGCAGGTTGAAGCGATTTCCGTCAGTCCCCATGGCGGAGCGAGTGCCCGCCACCAGACGCAGGCCGTCCTGCTCCCAGGTCCACCGGAAGCGCAGCTGGGCCCCCAGGCGGTTGAAGCTGGCAGAGGGGGTCCTCGGATCCTCCACCTGGTCCCGCCAGAGCGTCAGCTCCCAGGCGAAGCGCGCCCGGTCGGTGGGCTCAGGGAAGTAGGACGCCGCCTCCTGGCCGAAGGCGACCGAGGCAATCAGGGGGAGGAGCCAGCGCTGCAGGAGGGGCATGGGAAGGGTACGTAGAGGTGGCCTGGATGGGAGCCAAAGGATCGGCCCAAAGAAAAAGGTGTCATGAAACCAACCGGATGGGCCAGCAATTCCGAACCGGATCTGGCAAGGCCCCCCATGGGCTCCGACTCTGGGCCAACCGGGGGACCTCTCCCGGCGCGCCAAAAAACCAAACTGCCCTCGCCGAGGCGAGCTGGAGGCACCCATGACCCGAACGCCCGCATCACCCACCCCTTCCCTGCGACCCGGGACCGCGCTCGCAGCCGCTCTGCTGACCGGTTCGGCGATCCTGTTTCTCTTGGCCTGCGGAGGCGGCTCCGCTGCTGACAGCACGCCCGCGCCAGCGCCTCCGTCCTACCAGCTCACCCGGCTGGTGTCCGACCAGGCCGCCACGGGTGCCATCACCACGGATGCCAACCTGGTGAACCCCTGGGGCCTCGCCTTCGGCCCCGCCACGGATTTCTGGGTGGCCAACCAGGGCACCGGCACCACGACGGTCTACGATGGCCTGGGCAAGCCCCCCACCACCCCGGTGATCGTGGCCATCCCTCCCATTGCAGGGCACGCCATGGGTGGCCCGACGGGCGTGGCCTTCAACGGCTCGGCCAGCTTCAGCGGGGATGAGTTCGTCATCGCCTCCCTGGACGGCTGCATCTGCGGCTGGAGCAGCGGCACGGTCATGACCCGCAGGGTGGACAACTCGACCACCCAGGCCGTCTACACAGGAGTGGCCCTGGGCAGCACGGCCACCGCCCGCTACATCTACGCCGCCAACCTGGCGGCAGGGACCGTCGATGTCTTCAACGACTCCTACGCTCCGGTCAACCTGGGGGCCGGGGCCTTGGTGGACCCGACCCTCCCAGCCGGGTTCTCGCCCTACAACGTGCAGGTTCTGGCGGGCAAGCTCTACGTCACCTACGCCAAGTACGCTGCCCCGGCCTTGCGTGAGACTTCCGGTGCAGGCTACGGCTATGTGAGCGTCTTCAACCTGGATGGGACCTTTGTCCAGCGCCTCGCCTCCGGGGGGCTCCTCAACGCACCCTGGGGCATGGCCATCGCTCCGTCGAACTTTGGCCCCCTCAGTGGCACCCTCCTGGTGGGTAACTTCGGCGACGGCCGCATCACCGCCATCAATGCCACCACCGGCGCCATCGTTGGCCAGCTCTCCGACGGCAGTGGAGCGCCCCTGGTCATCGGCGGCCTCTGGGGTCTCTCCTTCGGCAACGGCGCTGCCGCCGGGCAGACCAACCAGCTCTTCGTGACGGCCGGCTCGCAGGGTGAGACCCACGGTCTGTTCGGTGTGATCACCTACGGCCCCTCGGGCATCGGCAGCGGCACCGGTGGTGGCACGGGCGGCGGCACCGGCCCGGGCTACTGACCCACCGTCTTGACGAATGGGTGCCATGACAGGATTCTGGTTCAGGATTCAGGAGGTCCACGTTGGGTAGCTGGGACCTTGCCATCGCGCTTGATCGCACGCATCCAGACCCGCTCTACCTGCAGCTGGTGAAGGCTCTCGAGGAGGGCATCCGCAACGGGCGCTTCAAGCCCGGGGATGCCCTCCCGGGGACTCGCGCCATGGCCGAGCTGCTGGGGGTGAACCGCAACACGACCCTGGCTGCCTACCGAGAGCTGGAGGCCGAGGGCTGGATCGAAGTGGCCCCCGACCGGGGCACCTTCGTGGCCCTCAAGCTGCCCTTCGTCCTGGAAGCGCCAACGGGCATCTCAGCCCAGGACTCAGCCTCCTGGAAGCGGACCACTCCCCGCAGCGAGCCCTTCTTCCAGCCCGGAGCGCCGGCTGTGGAGTCCTTTCAGCTCATCCCTGATTCGACCGACCTGAGGCTCACCCCCACCGAGGCCATCCACCGGGCCTACGGCCGGGTGCTCAAGCTCCACCCGGAGCGCCTGCTGCAGCCTGGCTGGGATCCCCGGGGCCTCCTGGACCTGCGCCAGTCCCTGTGCAAGATGCTCGGGGACATGCGGGGGCTCTCCATCGAAGCGGGCAACCTGCTGCTCACCCGGGGCCTGATGAGCACCCTCAACCTGGTCTCCCGGGTGCTCTTCGCCCCCGGGGAGGCGGTGGCCGTGGAGAACCCCGGGATGTTCCGGGTGGCCGAAGCCTTCCGGGCCGCAGGTGCCCGGCTCTTTGCCGTTCCGGTGGATGCCCATGGGCTGGATGTGGTGGCCCTGGAAGCCCTCCTCATCCTGGAACCCATCCGCCTGCTCTACCTCTCCGCCAACCCCCAGCACCCCACGCAGGTGGTCCTGGATCCGGCCCGGCGCAAGCGCCTGCTGGACCTCTCCCGGGCCCATGGGTTCCGCATCCTGGAGGGGGACCTGGGCCTGGGCTTTCACCGGGAAAAGAACCCCAGCCTGCCTCTGGCCAGCGAGGATCCCCACGGCCGTGTGCTCTACTTCGGCAGCTTCGAGCAGATCCTGGCGCCGGGCCTCCAGGTGGGCTTCCTGGCGGGTGAGTCGGGCCTCATCAAGACCCTGGCCCAGCAGCGGCAGCTGGTGGACTGGCCCGGCAACCTGGTCCAGGAGGCCACCATCGAGGAGACCCTCCGGGACGGCGAGATCGTCCGGCACCTCCGCCGCATCCGCAAGCTCACCGATGAGCGGCGGGAGACCATGGTGGACCGCCTGCTGTTCCACCTCCATCCCGCCATCTCCCTCAAGAATCCCCGGGAGGGTCTCTCGCTCTGGATCCGCGTGGCCGAGGATGTCCCGCTGGAGGCCTGGTGCGAGCGGTGCCTGGCGAATGGGGTGGTCTTCTACCCCGGTAGCCTCTACGACCTCCACCGCCAGAATCTCCCCCACATCTGCCTGGGGTTTGCCGCCCATGACCTCGACGAGCAGAACGAAGCCTGCAAGCGGATGGCAGTGGCCCTGGTGGAGGCCCGGGCCCGGCGTACTTGAGCCCAGGCAGGCCAGGCCCAACCGGACTGGTCGCATTCGGCAATCCGGATCTGGTGCACCAACCCATTTGAGGGATGATGGGCAGATACCTCCATGCACCATCCAGCGACCACCGGCCTCCAGGAGCGCCCATGCTTCCAACCTCTTCCGACT
>CAIMFT010000099.1 GCA_903840385.1 uncultured Holophagaceae bacterium | reverse complement strand
CCGTGTAAAAGCATTTTTTGACGGGGAGAAAGGAGATGGACGGGGATAGGAACTGGGTTGGCTGAGTCTGCAGGGTGGGTGCGTCTGCGCCCCTCTGCGTTCTCTGCTGTTGGCGTTTCTGTGGTCACCCAAGAAGCCGCAAGGCCCTATAAGACAAGCCGCGCACCCCTTGCGGTGGTGCGCGGCTTGTTTGTTACCAGGAACTAGTGGCCCAGGCGGGAGACCATGGCGTAGATGATCAGGACCAGCAGGACGAGTCCGATGCCGAAGAAGAGGTAGCCGGCGGTGCGGGCGATGCCCTTCCAGGCTTCCCACTCATCCTTCACGCGGTAGTCGTCCAGGCGGCCTTCGGCCACCAGGCGGTCGTACCAGCGCTTGCGCTCGTGGAGCATCTCGGCCTTGGAGATGCGGCCCGAGAAGATGACCGTATCCATGGGGAACTTCTCCAGCCGGAAGTGGGTGTTGAAGAAGTGGACCGTGAAGATGAAGCCCGATGCCAGCAGGGCCTCGTCCGAGTGGATGATGAGGGACACGTTGATCATCCAGCCCGGCATGAACTTGCTGAAGAACACCGGGAACCACATGATCAGGCCCGACACGCCGATGGCGAAGACGCCCCAGAACACGGCGAGGTAGTCGAACTTCTCGAAGTAGGTCCAGCGGTCGAACTCGGGCCGGGGGCCCTTCCCGAAGAACCACTTGTTGTGGTCCACGAAGTCCTTGAGGTCCTGCTTGGTGGGGATCATGGAGTCCGGGTGGGCAATGGCATCCAGGATCCGCTTGGGCTCGTAGGCACCGGTCTCGGGGTTTCGCAGGAAGCCACGGCGCCGCCAGAGGTTGCTGAACATGGTGGTGACGTGCAGGACGAAGTAGACGAAGGTGATGACCGCCCCGAAGTGGTGCAGGGTCCGGGCGACTTCGGCACCGCCGAAGAGGCTGAAGATGGCCTTGGCCCAGTCGGCGTAGTAGAACTTCAGCGGCATGCCCGTGATGGTGAGCAGCAGGAAGCTGGTGACCACCAGGATGTGCAGGAAGCGCTCGAAGGGCTGGAAGCGGGTGAACTGCTCGTCGTCCTCCTGGATCTTGATCTTGGCCTCACGGAACTGCTTGGAGTCGTGCCGGTAGAGCCAGATGGAGCGGAACAGCCAGAACAGGGTGTGGCCGCCGAAGAGGGTGAAGGTAACCACCAGCAGGGTGGTCATGACGATGAAGACGTAGTGGAGCTCTGGGAAGTTCTTGCGGTCCAGCGGGTTCGCGTGGGGGGCGTAGCGGGCGAAGCTGGCATTGGCCTTGGGGTGGCACTGGCGGCAGGTGTTGACGATGTTGCCGGGGGACAGGCGGGAGTTGGGATCCGCCGTGCGCAGCACGTCGTGGTGGCCGTGGCAGTCGTAGCAGGCAGCCACATGGCTGGCGCTGTTGGTCTTGCCCAGGGCCATGGCCTTGCCATGGTAGGTGTCGCGGTAGTGCTCGAGGCGGTCGGCATGGCACTTGCCGCACACCATGTCGCTGCCGGCCTTGAAGTGACCACCAGCGGGGGTCTCGATCTGGTGGGCCGAGTGGCACTGGACGCACACGGGGCCGCGGGGATCACCCTTGGCCAGGAGCTGGCCGTGGATGCTCTTGTTGTAGATCTCTTCCACGGTGACGTGGCACTTGCCGCAGGTCTTGGCCACGTTGGCGTGGTTGATGGGGGAGCTGCGGTCAACGCTGCGCTTGATGTCGTGGACGCCATGGCAGTCATTGCAGCTGGGGGCCACGATGAGGCCCTTCTGCAGCAGCGCCATGCCGTGGATGCTCTCCTGGTACTGGGAGCCCACGGTGGG
>CAIMFT010000098.1 GCA_903840385.1 uncultured Holophagaceae bacterium | reverse complement strand
TCAGCCCGGGGCACGACCACCACGCCGTTGCCGTCCACCACGACGATATCCCCAGGGGAGACACTCACCCCTGCGCACTGGATGGCCACATTCACATCGCCATAGCCGGTGACCCCGCCCACATTGGGCACCACGCCCTTGCAGAGCACCGGGAACCGGATCTTCCGGATCTCCTCCACGTCCCGGCAGGCCCCGTCGATGATGGCGGCGGCCACCCCCCGGTTGAGCGCGGACATGGTCATGTTCTCGCCCCAGAAGGCGGTGTTCGTGGAGCCATGAGAGTCGATGACGACGATGTCTCCGGGTTGGCTGAGGTCGATGGCCTTGAAGGCGGCCGCCAGATCCGCGGCGATGGTCTTCACTGTGATGGCGGTGCCCACCAGGCGGATCCCCTCGAACAGTGGCTTCATATCCGAGGTCATGGCGTTCAACCGGCCCATGCAATCCGAGAGGGCACAGGTGATCGAGTCGTGGACGAGCAGGTCCCGGAAGCCCTGGACGAGTTCCGGGGCTGGCCGTTCAATCGCTTCGTTGATCATGGAGTCCCCCCAGTAAAAACAGATCTGGAAGGATACCCCCGAAGTCGAATTCCATCCCAGCTTGGGCCAGGTGACAGGGCCTTTGCTTTTATCCCCTTCATCCCCCGCATCCCTGTTTTTTAGAAAATGCCAATGGAACAGGGATGAAGGAGATGAAGGGGATACTGAACAACAGAGCGGGACCTTGTTCCAGGCCTGTCTTCCTCCGCGCCCCTCCGCTGTCTCGTCTTTTCTCCGCGAGCGTTTTTGCCCCGGTGCCTCAGCCCAGGAACAACCGGTAGGCAGGGTTCTGAGCTTCATCCACCCAGGCGTAGCCCAGGTTGTCGAGGAAGGCGCGGAACTCGGTGTGGTCGTCGGGGGGCACCTCGATGCCCACGAGGACGCGGCCGTAGTCGGCGCCGTGGTTGCGGTAGTGGAAGAGGGTGATGTTCCAGTCGCTGCTCATGCTGCCCAGGAACTTCAGCAGGGCGCCTGGGCGCTCGGGGAACTCGAAGCGCAGCACCTGCTCGTGCACCACGGCGGGGGCGTGGCCGCCCACCAGGTGGCGGATGTGGAGCTTGGCCATCTCGTTGTCGCTGAGGTCCTCGGCCTCCAGGCCATCGGCCCGCAGGCCCTCCAGCAGGCTCCGAGTCTCGGCGCTGTCCGTCACCTGCATGCCCACGAAGATGTGGGCCTTGGTGGGGTCGGCATAGCGGTAGTTGAACTCGGTGATGGCGCGCTGGCCGATGCGCTCGCAGAAGGCGCGGAAGCTGCCGGGCTTCTCTGGGATGGTCACCGCCAGGACAGCCTCGCGCCGCTCGCCCAGCTCGGCCCGCTCCGCCACGAAGCGCAAGCGGTCGAAGTTGGTGTTGGCGCCCGAGAGGATGGCCACCAGCGCACCGGCGGGGACAGCGCCGGCCTGCCGGGCCACCCAGGCCTTCATGCCGGCCACGGCCAGGGCTCCGGCGGGCTCCAGGATGGAGCGGTTCTCTTCGAAGACATCCTTGATGGCGGCGCAGATCTCGTCGGTATCCACCAGCACCACCTCGTCCACCAGGTGGCGGCAGATGTCGAAGGTGCGCTCGCCCACCTGGCTCACGGCCACGCCGTCGGCGAAGAGGCCCACCTGCTCCAGCTTGATGCGGCGGCCCGCCTCCAGGGAGCGCTTCATGGCATCGGCGTCGGCGGGCTCCACCCCAATGATGCGGATGCCGGGGCTGAGGCGCTTCAGGAAGGACGCGATGCCGGCGATGAGGCCGCCCCCACCGATGGGTACGAAGACCGCGGCCATGCCCCGGGGCATCTGCCGCAGCAACTCCATGCCGATGGTGCCCTGGCCGGCGATGACATCGAGGTCGTCGTAGGGGTGGATGTAGGTGGCGCCGCCCTCGGCCAGCAGGGCCTGGGAGTGGGCCACGGCGCCTTCAAAGGTGTCCCCATGCAGGACAACTTTGGCCCCCAGGGTGCGGACGGCCTCCACCTTGATGCGGGGGGTGGTGACGGGCATGACGATGGTCGCCTGACAGCCGAGGCGCTGGGCCGCCAGGGCCACACCCTGGGCGTGGTTGCCCGCTGAGGCGGCGATGACGCCCCGGCTGCGGGTGGCCTCGTCCAGGTTGGCGATCTTGTTGTAGGCGCCCCGTAGCTTGAAGGAGTGCACGGGCTGCAGGTCCTCGCGCTTGAACCACACCGGAGCGCCCAGGCGGGCGGTCAGCTGCTGGGCGGGTTCCAGGGGGCTCTCAATGGCCACATCGTAGACCAGGGCCGTGAGGATGCGGTCCAGGAGGTCGCGGGACTCAGTGGTCATGGGGACTCTCTACGAAAAACCCCCCGGGCGTCCGGGGGGCGGCTGGAATCGGCTGAACCGGTCCTAACCCCCCGTGGGGAGGCTAATGGACAGGATGGAGCGGCGGGATAAACCCATGTCAGCCACCGGAAAGGAACATCCAGCCTAGCATCCGGCCCCCGGCGTCACAAGCAGGCCAGCCCTCATGGCAGACTGGTAAGGATGACTTGGGAACCAGCATTCACCGTCCCGCCACCCTCCGACCCTGGGCCGGGTGGGGCATGGTGAAGCGACTGGCTTGGCGAGTGCTCAAGGGCCTGGCCTGGGCCCTGGGCCTGTTCCTGGCCCTGAACCTCCTGCTGGTGGCCTTCTTCCGCTTTGTGCCGGTGCCGGGGTCGGCGCTCATGGTGCAGCGGCGCCTGGAGGCCTGGTCCACGGGGCGGCCCTATGCGGCCCGCCACACCTGGGTGCCCCTGGAGGACATCGCCCCCAGCCTCGGGGTGGCGGTCATCGCCGCCGAGGACCAGAACTTCGCCGATCACTTCGGCTTCGACTGGCAGGCCATCGAGAAGGCCGTCCAGCACAACGAGACCAGCCGACGGAAGCGCGGAGCCTCCACGGTCTCCCAGCAGACGGCCAAGAACCTCTTCCTCTGGAACAGCCGCTCCTGGACCCGCAAGGGCCTGGAGGCCTGGTGCACGCTCCTGCTGGAGGCCGGGTGGCCCAAGAAGCGCATCCTGGAGGTCTATCTCAACATCGTGGAGTTCGGCGACGGCATCTATGGCGCCGAGGCCGCGGCCCGGACCTTCTTCGGGAAGCCCGCCAAGCGCCTCACGCCCAGCGAGGGGGCCCTCCTGGCCGCTGTGCTGCCCAACCCCCGGAAGTTCCGGGCCAATGCCCCCAGCGACTACATCCGGGGCCGCCAGGCCTGGATCCTGGGCCAGATGCGCCAACTGGGAGGCGACCAGCTGCTCCGGGACCTGGAGGGCTAGGCAGGTCTCCAGGGGGGTGCGGGGCGGACCAATGTCACGATTCCCGACCTGCTGGTTTTCTTGCTGGAACCCGGATATAGAATGGGGGTCACCTAACCAGGAGGAATCCCATGAAGCCCCCCGTTCGCGTGGCAGTCACCGGCGCCGCCGGCCAGATCGGTTATAGCCTCCTCTTCCGGATCGCCAGTGGCGCGATGCTGGGAGCGGATCAGCCCGTGATCCTCCAGCTCCTGGAGATCACCCCCGCCCTGAAGGCGCTCAACGGCGTCTGCATGGAGCTCAACGACTGTGCCTTCCCGCTGCTGGCGGGCATCGTGACCTCCGACGATCCCATGGTGGCCTTCAAGGATGCCGACTACGCCCTGCTCGTGGGTGCCCTGCCGCGCAAGGCCGGCATGGAGCGCGCTGACCTGCTGAACGCCAACGGCGGCATCTTCAAGCCTCAGGGCCATGCCCTTAGCGAAGTGGCCAGCCGCAATGTGCGCGTCCTTGTGGTGGGCAACCCCGCCAACACGAACGCCTTCATCGCCCTCAGCAACGCCCCCAAGCTGAAGCCCTCCCAGTTCCACGCCATGGTGCGCCTGGACCACAACCGCGCCATCTCCCAGCTGGCCGCCAAGACCGGCGCCCCCGTCACGGCCATCAAGCAGATGACCATCTGGGGCAACCACAGCGTCACC
>CAIMFT010000097.1 GCA_903840385.1 uncultured Holophagaceae bacterium | reverse complement strand
TAGAAGCCCCGCTCGCCGCGGTCCAGCCGGCGCACGGCCTCGGCCCCCCAGCGGCTGCCCCAGATGCGGTCCAGGGCCGTGGGGCTGCCCCCGCGCTGCACATGGCCCAGCACCACCACCCGCAGGTCCAGGCCGTGGTCCCGCCGGAGCTGATCGCCCACGGCCATGGCCCGACCGACCATGTCGCCCTCGGCCACCACCACGATGGAGCTGCGCTTGCCCGCCTCCCAGTGGGCCTTCAGGCGGGCCACCAGGCTGTCGTAGCTGTCCTCGTGGGACTCGGGGTAGAGCACCGCCTCGGCGCCGCAGGCCAGGGCCGTGTGCACCGCCAGCATGCCGGAGCTGCGCCCCATGACCTCCACCAGGAACACCCGGCCGTGGCTGGAGGCTGTGTCCCGGATGCGGTCGATGGCCTCCACGGCGGTGTTGAGGGCCGTGTCGAAGCCCAGGGTCCGCTCGGTGCCCGGCAGGTCGTTGTCGATGGTCCCCGGGATCCCGGCGCAGGCCACGCCGTGCTCGCGCATGAGGGCCTCCGCCCCCCGAAAGCTGCCGTCCCCGCCGATCACCACCAGGGCCTCGACGCCGGCCTCCCGGAGGATCTCAGCCGCCCGAAGGCGGGTCTCTGGCTTGTGGAAGTCCAGGCAGCGGGCGGTCTGGAGCATGGTCCCGCCCCGCTGCAGGATGTTGGCCACGGCGCGGCTGCTGAGGGGAGCCAGGTCCCCTTCCAGCAGGCCCTGGTAGCCCCGGCGGATGCCCCAGGCCTCGTGGCCCAGCGCATCGGCCTGGCGCACGGCGGCGCGGATGGCAGCGTTCATGCCCGGCGCGTCCCCGCCGGAGGTGAGGACCCCGATCTTCACTTGGCAGCCCCCGCGGACTTGGCTTTGGCCTTGGCCTTCGGTGCGGCCTTGCCCTTGGTGGTCTTGCCCTTCTGGCCCTTGGACTTGGCCTTTGCCTTGGCGCTGGCCTTGCCCTTCCGGGTGTCCTTCACATGGGGCTCCGGGGGCGGCAGGGGCGGCGGCTCCACGATGCCCCGGGGCACCGGCGGCAGGTCGCCATCGGCCACGCCCTGGGCTGCGGCGCGCTGAGCCCGGGCCCGGAGGACCGGGTCATCCTGGGGTTGCGCCGAGACCCCCAGGCACAGGGCCAATGCGCCAACGAACAGGATGCGAGCCATGATCCCTCCAGGGGATCCAGTATGGCATTGCCCCCTGGCTGGGCCTACTTCCCGGCTTTTTCCTTCAGGGCCTGGGCGAAGAACTCGGCCACCACCGAGTCGGCCTCGGACTTGGTGGCATCGGCCATCTGCGGCTCCCGGTGCAGGATGTCCCGACCGGACGGCGCCAGGGGCGGCATTAAGTCATCCGTGGGCTGCAGGCGGGCCAGCACATAGTGGGAAACCTAGATGAGGCTGCGGCCCACCCGCTCCAGCTTCTGGCGCACCACGTCCTGGTACTGGTAGAGGTCGAAGGCCCCCTGGATGTTGTATGACCCATTGTCCGCATGGAAGCCGATCTGCTCCATCCGGGCGATGAGGGCCTCCAGCTGGCTGGGATCGGTGAGGCCCGCCTGCAGGATCTCCTGGCACTCCCGGGCGAGGGTCTGGATCTCCTCGAAGCTGTGCTGCACCACCTCGATCTGGTCCAGGACCCGCTCGGCACCACCCTCCTGCTCCGCAGCGATCTGCATGAGCTGGTCAGGGATGGCTTGGCTTTCCTTGGGCTGATCCTGCATGGGGAGCTCCGTCCAGCCACCTATCGGCAGGCCGGGGCCAATCTTTGAATTCGTCCCTCCGCCCCCCCCGGGATAAACTTGCTGATTCGAGGATCAATCCCGACCTGTGTCCCCGAAACCTGGAGTTTTCCATGACCATGCCGTCGAATCCCACTGCCACCCCCGTGGATGGGACCGCCCTTGCCGCCTGCCTCAAGCCCTTCCCGGCCTCCCGGAAGGTCCACGTGGCTGGCCAGCTGCCCGGCGTGCGGGTGCCCTTCCGCGAGATCAGCCTCAGCCCCACCCGCGACTTCCAGGGCCTGCTCACCCCCAATGAGCCGGTGGTGCTCTACGACACCTCCGGGCCCTACACAGACCCCGCCGTCACCATCGATGTGGCCAAGGGCCTGCAGCCCCTGCGCCAGGACTGGATCCTGGGCCGCGGCGATGTGGAGGAGCTGCCCGGCGCCACCAGCCTCTACCGCAAGCTCCGGGAGCGCGACCGGGACCTGGATGCCATCCGCTTCCATGCGGAGCGCAAGCCCCTGCGGGCCAAGGCCGGCCAGAACGTGTCGCAGATGCACTACGCCAAGCAGGGCCTCGTGACGCCCGAGATGGAGTTCATCGCCATCCGCGAGAACCTGGGCCGCGAGGCTGCGGGCAACAAGAGCCGCATCACCCCCGAGTTCGTGCGGGACGAGGTGGCCCGCGGCCGCGCCGTCATCCCCGCCAACATCAACCACCCGGAAGCCGAGCCCATGATCATCGGCCGCAACTTCCTGGTGAAGATCAACGCCAACATCGGCAACTCCGCCGTGGCTTCGAGCATCGAGGAAGAGGTCGAGAAGATGGCCTGGTCCATCCGCTGGGGCGCCGACACGGTCATGGACCTCAGCACCGGGAAGAACATCCATGAGACCCGGGAGTGGATCCTGCGCAACAGCCCCGTGCCCATCGGCACCGTGCCCATCTACCAGGCCCTGGAGAAGGTCAACGGCAAGGCCGATGACCTCACCTGGGAGATCTTCCGGGACACCCTCATCGAGCAGGCCGAGCAGGGCGTGGACTACTTCACCATCCACGCTGGCGTGCTGCTGCGCTACGTGCCCATGACCGCCAAGCGCGTCACCGGCATCGTCAGCCGCGGGGGCAGCATCCTGGCCAAGTGGTGCCTGGCCCACCACCAGGAGAACTTCCTCTACACGCACTTCGAGGACATCTGCCAGATCATGAAGGCCTACGACGTGGCGTTCTCCCTGGGCGACGGCCTGCGTCCCGGCAGCACCGCTGATGCCAACGACGAGGCCCAGTTCGGCGAGCTGGAGACCCTGGGCGAGCTCACCAAGATCGCCTGGAAGCACGACGTGCAGGTGATGATCGAGGGCCCCGGCCACGTGCCCATGCACCTCATCCAGGAGAACATGACCAAGCAGCTCGAGGTCTGTGACGAGGCCCCCTTCTACACCCTGGGCCCCCTCACCACGGATGTCGCACCGGGCTATGACCACATCACCTCCGCCATCGGCGCCGCCATGATCGGCTGGTTCGGCTGCGCCATGCTCTGCTACGTCACCCCCAAGGAGCACCTGGGCCTGCCCAACAAGAAGGATGTGAAAGACGGCGTCATCGCCTACCGCATCGCCGCCCACGCCGCCGACCTGGCCAAGGGGCACCCGGGCGCCCGCCTCTGGGACGACGCCATGAGCAAGGCCCGCTTCGAGTTCCGCTGGGAGGACCAGTTCAACCTGGCCCTGGACCCCGACACGGCCCGCGAGTTCCACGACGAGACCCTGCCCGCCGAGGGCGCCAAGTCCGCCCACTTCTGCTCCATGTGCGGCCCCCACTTCTGCTCGATGAAAATAACGGAAGATGTCCGCCAATACGCCGCCGCCCAGGGGCTCTCCGAGGAGGCCGCCCTGCAGAAGGGCATGGAGGAGAAGAGCGCCGAGTTCGCTGAGAAGGGCGCCGAGGTCTACCTGCAGGCCTGATTCGCTTCCTGTGAGCGCAGCCTAGATCGAGTACCCGTCGCTGCCGGACTCCAGGCCCCGCTGGACCTGAGCCAGGTCGGCGAGGGTCTGGCCTGCGGCCACCCGGCGGAACACCTCGGCGGCCTGGGTGAGCAGCTGCCCCACGGTGCGGGCCCCGGCGGAGCGGTCCGACTCCGGGACCTCCCAGGCCAGGCTGCCCTCCAGGGCCTCCAGGACCTCCAGCGCCGTGATGCGGTTGGCGGGTCGGGCCAGCTCACAGCCGCCCGAGGGACCGCGCTGGACCTTCACCAGGCCGGCGGCCTTGAGGCTGCCCATGAGCACATGGAGGTAGTTGGGGGGGAGGTCCTGCCGCTCAGCGATGGCGCTCACCAGGATGGGCCCTCGGCCAGACTGGACCGCCAGTTCCACCATGAGTTGGAGGCCGTAGCGGCCCTTTGCAGTTACCTTCATGGCTCCACTCTACACCCAATGCAAGTTACTTGATTTTTTGAATCGATTTACTTGACTTTCTTAATTGGGACCTCCATCCTGGGTTCTGGGCGCCGGACGCCCCCCTGCAGGAGACCCCCCATGCCCCGGCCCAATCGCGTGAACTTCGCCTACGAGCTCATCGGCCACACCCCCGTCGTGCGCCTCAACCGCATCGTGCCTGAAGGCAGCGCCACCATCTACCTGAAGCTGGAGAGCGCCAACCCCGGCGGCTCCGTCAAGGACCGCATCGCCCTGGCCATGGTCCAGGACGCCGAGGCCCGGGGCGTCCTCAAGCCCGGCATGACCGTGCTGGAAGCCACCAGCGGCAACACCGGCATCGGCCTGGCCTTTGTGGCCGCCACCAAGGGCTACAAGTTCACCCTGGTGATGCCCGACACCATGACCCTGGAGCGGCGCTCCCTGGTCAAGGCCTATGGGGCTGAGCTGGTGCTGACGCCGGGCTCCCTGGGCATGAAGGGCGCCGTGGACAAGGCCGAGGAGCTGGCCGTCGCGGATCCTTCCTACTTCCTGGTGCGCCAGTTCGACAACCCCGCCAACCCCGAGGTCCACCGCCGCACCACCGCCCTGGAAGTGCTGGAGCAGGTCCCCGAACTGGACGCCTTCGTCGCGGGCATTGGCACCGGCGGCACCATCACCGGCGTGGGCGAGGTGCTGGCCCAGAAGAAGCCCGGCACCCTCGTGGTGGCCGTGGAGCCCGTGGACAGCCCCCTGCTCACCCAGGGCAAGGCTGGCCCCCACAAGATCCAGGGCATCGGCGCCAACTTTGTCCCGTCGATCCTTAACCGCGAGGCCTTCACCCGCATCGAGGATGTGGGCTACGAGGACTCCCTCCGGGTGGCCCGCCGCCTGGCCCGGGAAGAGGGCTTGCTCACAGGCATCTCCACCGGCGCCATCGTCCACGCGGCCCTCAAGGTGGCCGCCGAGCTCGGCCCCGGCAAGACCGTCGTGGCTGTGCTGTGCGACACTGGCGAACGCTACCTCAGCCACCCCCTCTTCGCCGAGATTGACGGTCCCGCCGGCGCCTGAGGCCTTCCTGCGAGCCCGCCATGAGCGCTGACTTCCTCGATACCAACGTCCCGGGCAACCCGGCCTACCACTTCACCATCCAGCCCCCCACTCGCGAAGGCGGGGCGGGCTGGCTGCAGCGGCCGGCTCTGATTCCTGGGGCGGGCACCGCCACCCAGTGCGTCCACGGCGGCGTGCAGCCGGATCCCGCCTATGGGGCGGTGATGCCCCCGCTCTACCTGTCCTCCACCTTCGCCTTCAAGGACATCTGCACCAACGCAGGCTACGACTACACCCGCAGCGGCAACCCCACCCGCGCCGCGCTGGAGGAGGCCATCGCGCTGCTGGAGGGCGGCTCCGGCGCCACCTGCACCAGCACGGGCATGAGCGCCATCCTGGTGGCTCTCAACCTGCTGCCCCACGGCAGCCACCTCATCAGCACCGTGGACTGCTACGGCGGCACCTTCCGCCTCCTGGAGCACGCCCAGCGCTTCTACGGCCTGGAGGTCACCTACCTGGACCTGGCGGACCTGCCGGCAGTGGCGGCGGCCATGCGGCCCAACACCCGCATGCTCTGGATCGAGACGCCCTCGAATCCTCTCCTGCGCCTCACGGACATCGCCGCCGTGGCCGCGCTCGGCCACCGCCAGCCCGACTGCCTGGTGGCCGTGGACAACACGTTCCTGTCCCCCTTCCTCCAGCGCCCCTTCGACCTGGGCGCGGACCTGGTGATCCACTCCACCACCAAGTACCTCAACGGCCAC
Organism: uncultured Holophagaceae bacterium; assembly: GCA_903840385.1. Lineage (GTDB taxonomy): Bacteria > Acidobacteriota > Holophagae > Holophagales > Holophagaceae > Geothrix. The sequence continues at coordinate 13,302 of CAIMFT010000097.1, read as the reverse complement.
AGCGACGTGGTGGGCGGGGCGGTGGTGGCGGGCCCTGGCCGGGGCGCCCTCACCCAGCAGATCCAGAGCGTGAACAACCTGCTGGGCACCTCCCAGTCGCCCCACGACTGCTTCCTGGTGCTGCGGGGCCTCAAGACCCTGCCCCTGCGCATGCGCCAGCACGAGGTCAACGCCCAGGCCCTGGCGGAGTTCCTGGCGGCCCATCCGGCCGTCGGCAAGGTCCACTACCCCGGGCTGCCGACCCATCCCCAGCACGCCCTGGCCCAGCGCCAGCAGCGCGGCTTCGGCGCCATGCTGAGCTTCGAGCTGAAGGAGGGCGGCAACGAGCGCCTCAACCGCGTCCTCCGCGCCCTCAAGTGGTTCACCCTGGCCGAGAGCCTGGGCGGTGTGGAGTCCCTGGTGGCGCACCCCGCCTCCATGACCCATGCCTCCATGACCCCCGAAGCCCGCCAGCGCGCCGGCATCAGCAACGACCTAATCCGCCTCTCCGTCGGCCTGGAAGACCTCCACGACCTCCGCAGCGACCTGAGTCAGGCGCTGGAAGCCTAGGCTCTTTACCTCTCAAAAAACGAAGCACCGCCTCAGCGGTGCTTCGTTTTTTGCTGGACGAAAAGCTATTGGATGGCGATCAACTCCACATCGAAGATCAGCTCGGCGTTGGGGGGGATGGCGCCGCCGGCGCCGCGGGCGCCGTAGCCCAGGTGGGCGGGGATGATGAGGGTGCGCCTGCCGCCCACCCGCATGCTCATGATCCCTTCGTCCCAGCCCTTGATGACGCGGCCCACGCCGATGGGGATGGCCAGGGGCTGGCCCCGGTCCACGGAGCTGTCGAACTTCTTGCCGCGCTTGCCGTCCTCGGAGAGGTAGCCGGTGTAGTGCACCTTGCACTGCGACCCGCGGGCCGGCATGGGGCCCTTGCCCTCTTCGGTGTCGATGTACTTGAGGCCGGTCTCGGTGGTGATCACTTTGGACTCCTTGGGCTTGGGGGCGGCCTTGTCCTTGGGGGCCTCGGCAGCGAGGGTGAGGGGCAGCGCCAGCAGCAGGGCGGCCAGGGGGAAGCGGAAACGGGTCATGGGTCCTCCAGGGTCATCCAGTCTAGCCCAAGGCCCGCCCACCCCGCAGGGTCCGGACGGCAAAGCGCAGGTAGACCAGCACCAGCAGGGGCAGCACCAGCACCACCAGGGGATTGGCGCGCCAGGCCCCCGCCAGGTCCAGGTGGGCCACCGCTACCAGGGCGTGGGTCATGCCGCAGCCCCAGCAAGCGTGCCCCGTCGCCAGGGTCACCAGGCAGGGCGGGGCCAGAGCCAGGAAGCGAGCCGGAAACACAACGGCCGCGATCCCCCCCAGGGAGATCGCAGCCAGGATCAGCAGGTCCAGCCGGCTACTTCTGGAGCGGGAGGCCAGTGGCATCCTTCACGCCGCCCGTCAGGATCAGGATGAAGTCCACCAGAGTCCAGATGCCGCAGCCACCCAGGGTGAGGAGCTGGGCCACGGCGATGCCGGTGTGCCCGGTGTAGAACCGGTGGGCGCCACACCAACCAAGAAAGAAGCAGAGCAGCAGGGTGGCCACCCAGGACTTTTCGGAGACGGGTCCCACCTGGCCGGAAGTGGAGCCAACGTGCGGAACGCCCGCCCCACACTTGACGCAGACGATGGCCTGGGGGAGGACTTCAGCACCGCAGGACTGACAGAAAGCCACGGGAACTCCTTGGTGTGATGGGACCCGACCCCAGAAGGGGCTTGGAACATCCAGCTGGATGCTCCGAATGGATCTTCTACCACGCTAGCCGTTGGAGCCATCCGCCGGCAAGGTCTCCCTGGCCGGCGGGGGCTTCGAGAGGGCCCAGAGTCACTTCTTGAGGGGTCGCCCCTGGGAGTCCTTGAAGGCGCCCGTCAGGATCATGATGAAGTCCACCAGGGCCCAGATGCCGCAGCCACCGAGGGTCAGCAGCTGGATCACGCCGAGGACGGTGTGGCCGGTGTAGAAGCGGTGCACACCCAGGCCGCCAAGGAAGAAGCAGAGCAGCAGAGTGGTCAGCCAGCTCTTGTCGGACACGCTGCCAGCTGGAGCGCCCGCACCGGAGGCAAGGCCCACGCCGCACTTCACGCAGACGATGGCCTGAGGCTGGATTTCGGCACCACAGGAAGGACAGAAGGCCATGGGGGCTCCTTTATCGAGGAAGTTGGGCAGGGACCACTGGGGCGTCGTCCTTGTGGACCTGCGGGTGATTAGAAATTGCGCAGGGCCCCCCCGCATTGACAAGAAAAAATATTGGTCAATTTTTTTGCCCATTTTCACACAGCATCCATGTGGCCATTCACAGGGCCATGGCAACCGCTGGTATGGCGCCTTCAGCCCCCCAGCCCCACCCGAATGGCAGCAGCGTAAGCAGGGACGGCAGCTTCCAGCTCGGCCACGGCGAGCCACTCGTCGCTGATGTGGGCCTGCTCGATGGCGCCGGGCCCCAGCAGAAACACCGGGAGGCCGCGCTGGGCCGCTGCGGAGGCGTTGGTGGTGTAGGGGGCGGCGAAGGCCGCTGTGCCCAGGGCCGCCAGCAGGCGAGCCTGCAGGCCGGTGGCGGCGTTCTTCCAGGCGGGGATGAACTCATCCATCTCGACGAGGTGGCCCGTGTGGCAGGGGCGCGCCAAGTGGGCCAGCCGTACGCTCACGCCCTCCAGGCCAACCAGGGCGGCGGAGATGCGGGCCAGCACCGTGGCGGCGGTCTCCCCCGGCAGCAGGCGCAGGGCCAGGCGGGCGGTGCAGAGGTGGGGCACCATGCCCTGGGACTGCCGAGGCTCGGAGCCGATCTCGATGAGCTCGCACACACCGGCACCCAGGTCCGCATCCACCGGCAGCGGCAGGGCCCGCAGGCGCGCCACGGCCTCCAGCAGCTTGTAGACCGCGTTGTCACCCAGCTCGGGCCGGGAGCTGTGGGCGCTGCGCCCTGTGGCTTCGAGAAGGACCCCCGCCCGTCCCTTCTGGGCCACGCCCAGGCGCAGGGAGGTGGGCTCGCCCACCAGCACCAGGTCCGGCCGGTAGCGGTCCAGGATGGGCTCCAGAGCAGCGCTGGTGAGGTCCTCCTCACCGACGCTGGCCGAGACCACCACGGTGCCGACGAAGTCCTCCAGGCCGGCTACGGCGCAGAGCATCGCCGCCAGGGAGCCCTTGGTATCGGCGGCGCCCCGGCCCCAGATCCGGCCCTCCGCCAGCTCGGCCCCATGCGGCGCATGGGCCCAGGCCTCGGGCCGGGTCACGGGCACCGTGTCCATGTGGGCATCCAGCAGGACGGTGGGCCCAGGGCCCGATCCCCGACGCACGCCCACCACGCTGCCGCAGGCATCGGTCTCCACCGCGAAGCCAAAGGCACCCATGGCCTCGGCGGCGGCCCGGGCCATGGCGCCCTCCTGGCCCGAGAGGCTGGGGATGCGCACGAAGGCCCGGCACAGGTCCACCACAGGGCTGCAGGGTGCGGGCTGGGTCACGGGGCCTCCGCCTCCATCATGGCCCAGAGCGAGGCCTGCGGGTGGCTTCGGCGGCCCTCAGCAGGCCACGGGGCCCCGCACCAGGAGGCGCAGGATGGCGCCCAGAAGGCCCAGGACCAGGAGGCCCGCCACCAGGGTATGAATGCCCCCGAACAGCAGAACTCCCAGAATGCCCGCACTCAGCAGCGTCTTGATCATGGCCCTACCTCCAGAGCCCCAGGATGGCGCAGCGGATTGGACAGTGAGCGACCAATCTGGATTCTAGTTATGGACCTTCAAGGATCTCCACTAAGGACACGAAGGCGCCCTGCGGGCGAAGGAAGCACACGAATGCACCCTGACTCACCCCGGGCATCCCCAAGGGGGCGGCGGCTGGCTGCGGCCCAGAAAAGCCGTACCAGTCGCCGCCCCCTTGGCCGGTCGCGTACGACCGGGGGCCGCAGGCCCGGAGGCCCTTTCGACGCGGCTAATTGCCTTCGTGCCCTTTTTGGCAGTTCTTCGTGTCCTTAGTGGAGCGCCGTTTTCTTACCCAGAGTCTGGACGGTTACCAGGTGCGGTTTTCAGCCAAGGAGAATGCAGTACCCTTCTCCAGTGATCCATCTGCCAGGAGGTCCCATGAGCCAAAAAAAGGGCACCGGCATTCCCGGCCTCTCCTTCTCCTGGCGCCGCGCCCTGGGCATCTCCCAGGCTCAGGCGAAGCTCTCTCGGCAGATCGGCATCCCCCTCTCCCGCAGCGGCCGCCAGCAGAAGTTCGGCCGCCTGGCCGGCTGCTGCGTGCCGCTGGCCCTCGGGGCCGGGGTCGTGCGCCTGGTGTGCTGGCTGGTCTGAGCGCGTCAGGCCCCTAGCCCCGGACTTTGGTGGCCACCTGGATGACCGGTGGGGCCTCCAGCTGCTTCTTCACCGCGCACTGGGCGGCGGCGCGCACCAGGGCCTCGTGGTACTTCTCCGGGAAGGCCAGCGGCACCTCGATGTCGATCTCAACGGCCTCCAGCTTGCGGGTCTCGGGGTTGCGGACCACCCGCTCCCGCAGCTGGATGCCCTCCGTGGGCAGCCCCCGCTGGCGGCAGAAGCCCAGCACGTAGATCCCGGCACAGGTGCCCAGAGAGGCCAGGAACAGGTCGAAGGGGGTGGGGGCGCTGGCTTCGCCACCGCCCCGGGGACCCTGGTCCGTGCAGACCGTGAAGCCGTTGAAGTGGGCGTCCACGCGGGCACCGCCGGGGAAGTCGATGAGCATCTCCATGGGAGTCTCCTGGGAAAGGTTTGGGCTACTTGCGGGCCAGCCAGGTCGCCAGATCCCGGCCGGTAGAGAGGGCGCCCACCTGGCGCTTCTTCTCCTTGCCGTCGGCGTCCATGATCAGCAGGGTGGGATAGGCCTCCACCCGGTAGCGCCGGGCCACGGCGGCCGCATCAGCCTGCTCCCGCCGGTCCCGGGTCTCGGTCATGAGGGACACTGGGACGTAGGCCTGGAGGGCCTTCTGGGCCTCGGGCGAGGGGAAGACATTGGCCTTGAGGTACTGACAGGGGGGGCACCACTCGGCCCAGACATCCACGAAGAGCAGCTTCCCCTCCTTCTTGGCCCGCTTCTGGGCGTTGGCGAGGTCGTGCTCCCAGACGAGGGCGCTCTGAGCGGCCAGAGGCAGGGACAGGGCCAGCAGCAGGCTGGGAAGGCGCATGGGGGACCTCCGAGAAGGGGACCGGAGGGGCTCCGGGTTCACAACCATATTACCATATAATTAATATTGATCAACCGATACCCAGCCTGCACCTGCCCATTGCGCCGCTGCCCCCCTTGCGGTGAAGTGGGACCAGACGCAGGGCCGCCGACGGACTGACCAGGGCGGCCCCCCGGAGGCTCCCATGATCCAGACCCAAGGACCCGTCACCACCCTGGACCTCCACTTCAAGGTGCCGGGCACCGTGGCGGCCTTCCTGGTGCGCACACCCGTCGGGCCGGTACTGGTGGAGACCGGCCCCGAGTCTCTCTATGGGAACCTGGAGGCGGCGGTGAACGCCCAGGGCTTCGCCATGACGGACATCCGCCATGTCTTCGTCACCCACATCCACCTGGACCACGCCGGGTCTGCCTGGCGTCTGGCGCGACACGGCGCCAAGGTCTATGTGCACCCCCGGGGAGCGGCCCACCTGGTGGATCCAACCAAGCTCATGGACTCCGCCCGGCGCATCTACAAGGACGACATGGATCCCCTCTGGGGCCGCATGGACGCCATTCCTGCGGACCAGGTGGTGGCCCTTGGCGACGGGGAGTCCGTGCCCCTCGGTGGCCTGGCCATGGAGGCCCTCCACACCCCAGGCCACGCCGTGCACCACATCACCTACCGCATGGAGGACGGCCTGTTCACCGGGGACGTGGGCGGCATCCGCATCGGCAACGGCCCCACCATTCCACCCCTGCCGCCCCCGGACATCGACCTGGGCACCTGGGCAGACTCCATCGCCCGCATGCGGGCCACCGGGGCCCAGTTCATCTACCCCACGCACTTCGGCATCAAGGACGATGCGGCGGCCCACTTCGACTCCCTGGAGGAGAACCTCCACCGCATCGCCACGTGGGTGAAGGACCGCATGGCCACCGGCGAGGACGAGGCCGCCATGGTGCCCCCCTTCCAGGCCTTCATGCACGACCTGCTGGCAGGCTACGGCCTGTCGGAGCCCGCCATCGAACTCTACGAGATCGCCGATCCGGCCTTCATGAGCGTCTACGGCCTGGCCCGCTACTGGCGGAAGCAGGCCTGACTCGCCCACCTGGTTATCGGGCCACCTGGGCTGGGAACACGCGCCTCACCCCAATGCTTTCAAGGTGCTTCTGGAGCTCCTTCAGACCGAAGGGCTTGGACAGCAGGGTGACCCCAGGGTGCATCGAAGCCAGGTTCAGCGCGGTCTGGTCGACCCGGCCCGTCGCAAGCAGGACAGGCACCTCAGGACGCAACACCCGCAGGCGGGGGAGCGTCCCGATCCCGCCCAGCCCCGGCATGTTCATGTCCAGGATGACCAGGTCCGCAGCAAGCCCTGCGTCCAGCAGAGCCAGGGCCTCCTCGCCACTCTGGGCGATGCCCACTGCTGCGTGGCCCAGGGCTTCCAGGAGCGCCTGGATGGAGCTCTGGACCAGGTCATCGTCATCCACCAGCAACACCTTCAGGGCTCCAAGGGGGGAATGGGTAACCTCGGCCACCATAGATCCTGCGGGCTGGACCGTACTTTCCTGCTGGTAGGCAGGGAAGCGCAGCATGACGCGCGTGCCCTGGCCGGGTTCACTTTGAATGTTGATCTGCCCCCGGTGCGCCTTGACGGTGCTGAAAACCATGGACAGACCCAGCCCTGTGCCCTTCCCGATGCCCTTGGTGGTGAAGAAGGGGTCCATGGCCTTTTCCAAAACTTCCTTGGTCATCCCCGTCCCGTTGTCCTCCACCACCACCTCGATCCAGTCGTTGTCGACGTTGCAGGTGTGCAGGGTGAGGGTGCCGTTCTCCGGCAGGGCATCCACGGCATTGACGCAGAGGTTCATGAAGGCGTGGGTCAGGGCGCCGGCGTCGCCCAGGATGGGCCGCAGATCCCCTTCCAGATCCAAGTGCAGGGTGACTTTCGCCAAGGTGGTTCGTTCCAGCAGGCTGACCTCCTCTCGGAGAATCGCATTGATGTCGAGCTTGTGGCTCTCGGCCGGGCTCTGGCGGGCGAAGCTCAGCAGGCTCTTGACCATCTTGCCGCCCCGCTCGGTGGCTTTGCAGATGGTGTCCAGGGCCTGATGGAGGGGGCTGCCGTAAGGTTGAGTGTTGAGGTGGGCCGAAGCCAACCCGAGGATGGCTCCCAGCACATTGTTCATGTCGTGGGCGACGCCCCCGGCCAAGTTCCCGAGGCCTTCCATTTTTTGGGACTGCTGCAGCTGGGCCTGGAGCTTGGCCTTCTCTTCTTCAGCTTGCTGGCGCTCGGTGATGTCGGTGATGAAACCGGTCCAGAGGATGGCCCCGTCCTTTTCTTTCACCGGCATGGAATCGCCATAGAGGCCCCGGACAGTGCCATCTTCCCGCCTCACCCGATACTTGTGTTTCCAGGGGGATAAGTTGGCAGCTGAGGACTGGATGGAAGCAATGATGCCGTCCTGATCCTCTGGATGATGAAGCGCGAACAGTCTGGAGGCATCCACTCGGGTCTCTTCTGGGCTGACTCCGTAGATCTCCTTGATGGCTTTGCTGGCGAACGGCATGGAGAACCTGCCATCAGGCTCCATCCGGAACTCATAGACAAGACCCGGGACGCGATCAGCAATCTTCTGCAGGCGATCCGTGGTTTGGATCAGATCCTGCTCGGCCAGCTTCAGGCGGCGGTTTATGAGCGACAGGCCCACCACCAGGAGCGTCAGAGCCAGAATGACAACCACGGTGGCGATGAGCGCAGCTCTGTGTTGACCCCATAAGGTCGGGGGGCGATTGATGAAGAGGGTGCTGGCAGGCAACGCCTCCATCTCTGCACCCCAGCGCTGCAGCTGCTGCCAGTCGAACATGGGCGCCGCAGTTCCTGGGATGATCGTGACAGGTTCGCTCAGGCGGACCTTGCCCTTCAGGATATCGATCCCCATTTCCCCCAAATGCGCTGCGTCCTCACTGCCCCTGGAGACCATCCCGCCGATGGTGCCGATGCCAAGATGGATGTCGTGCAGGGGGAAGTAGGGAGCCTTGGCCGATTCCGTGACGCGCCGCAGGAATTCGATTGGAACGAACACCTGCCCTTTCGAATCTTGCGTGAGGCCCACGCCCATGATGATGGTGTGGGCGGGGGCCGTGGCCAGCTTGGCCTCGATCTCTTCGGCACTCAGTGCGTAGGTTTCCTCGATGACCAGCTTGCCTTGCCAGGGCGACAGATCACTCCAGATCGCTTCCTTGCGCGCCAGCTCCTGCTCGCTGTTGCCCGTCGTCACGATCACCCGTTCGGTGTGCGGGAACAGCTCCAGCGCAAGCTGCAGGGTGCCCCGGAAGTCAAGTCGCGGCTTCTGGATCACGAACTGCCGCAGACCGGTGTCATTCCCAGCTGGCAGTCGTGCGTTCCAGCTCAGCACAGGCGCTCCTGGCGCCAGCTCGGGAACAGCATCCAGGAGGAAATTAAGCGCGAACTGCGAGACGCAAAAGACCAGGTCGACCTGCATCCCTGCGTACTTTTTTGTCAGCAAGGCGGCCTGCATCTGCCGGAATTGTGGGCTCGAATCGCGCTCCAGTCCCAGGTATTCAACCTGGATGTCTTTGTTCTTCAGGCCGTGGTCATTCAGGGCCTTGAAAAGACTGGCCACATATCTGTCGTGCAGCGGAACCCCGTAGCTGTACCCAGTCAGAATCAGGGCGCGCTTCCCCGAAATCTCGCGAGTGGCCACTGCACCGGTCAACGGCTTTTCCTGAGTACCGCTGAGCCTCGTTTGCACATCTGCAAGGCGCGCCTCATCCTTCCGAGTGGCCTCAAAGCTGCGCAGGGAGTAACCCACCAAGGGCAAATTCATGACGAGGATGAAGAGTGAAAAAAGAAGGCCACGCGCCCAGTTTCGTTTCAATTTCATTCGGGTCCCCTGGTTAGGAGCGTATCCCTGTATCCGGGAAGGCAGGCCCAAAAATGAATGCAGGTGCAGTTCTTGGACGATCATCCGGTGCACCTAAGCCCGACCCGAGCCAGCGGCGCCCTCGGCCGGCCTCAGCAAGGCAGCAGCTCCTGGAGGCAGCGCTGCAAGTCCGCCATGGCGAAGGGCTTGGCCAGGAGGCGCACCCCGGGGTGGGCTTCGGCCAAGGTGATGGCGCTCTGATCCACCCGGCCCGTGATCAGAATGACGGGCAGGGTCGGCCGCAGGGCACGGAGGCGGGGCAGCGTCCCGGTCCCCCCCAGGCCCGGCATGTTGATGTCCAGGATCACCACCTCGGGCTCGAGGCCAGACCGTAGCAACATCAGGGCCTCTTCTCCGGAAGGGACGGTGGTCTCCGCATGGCCAAGGGCACCGAGAATCACCTGGATGCCCTGCTGGGTCAGCTCATCATCCTCCACCAGCAGCACCCGGAGGACACCGAGGGCGGCCTTCATGGGGTGGGGTCCCAGGCCCATGGGAGCCGGCCGCTTCTGGCTGGCGGGAAAGCGCAGGCGCACGGTTGTGCCGATGCCGAGCTGGCTCTGGAGGTCCATCTGCCCCCGGTGGGCCATGACACTGCTGTGCACCAGGGAGAGACCCAGGCCGGTGCCCTTGCCCACGCCCTTGGTGGTGAAGAAGGGATCCATGGCCCGCACCAGCACCTCCGGGGACATCCCACAGCCCGTGTCCGCCACCTCCAGCTCGACCCAGTCGTTGTCCACATTCCGGGTTCTCAGCGTGAGGGTGCCGTTCTCGGGCATGGCGTCCACGGCGTTGACGCAGAGGTTCATGACCGCATGGGAGAGGGCGGAGGGATCCCCCGAGATCAAGCGCAGGTCCGGAGCCAGGGCGACCTCCAGGCTCACCTTGGCCAGGGTGGTGTGGGAGAGCAGCTGGACCTCCTCCTGGAGCAGCTCATTCAGGTTCATTTCCCGCTCCTCCGCAGGACTCTGGCGGGCGAAGTTGAGCAGGGCCTTGACCATCTTCCCACCCCGCTCAGCGGCGCTGATAATGGTCTGGAAGGCCTTGCGAGGGCGGCTGTCTTCGGGTTGCGCCTCGACATTGGCCGAGGCCATGCCGAGGATGGCGGCCAGCACGTTGTTCATGTCGTGGGCCACGCCCCCCGCCAGGCGGCCGAGGCTCTCCAGCTGCAGGGACTTCTGGATCTGGCCTTCCAGGTGAAGGCGCGCATCCTCCCCCTGCTTCAGCTCGGAGATGTCCAGGCTGAGGACAAAGATACCTTCCACGACCGGATAGACATTGAAGCGGTACCAGCCCTGGCTGCCGTCCGGGAACTGCCGCTCCCCCTCGAAGGACTGCGGGAGGCGGTCCTCCATGCAGGCCCGGTAGCGCCGGAAGGTCTCCGTCTGCTCGAAGCCAGGGTGGAGGTCCAGCAGGGCCCGCCCCAGGAGACTCTCAAGGTCCCGGCGTTCCTGCCCTGCCGCCACCGAGTTGACATAGCGGTAGGTCCAGTCGAAGCCCAGGATCACAGCGCCTTCCGCCATCTGATCCAGGGTGGTGCGCAGGCGGGCCTCGCTGGCCAGGAAGGCCGCCTCCGCCTGCTTCTCATCAGTCACATCGCGGATGGTCCCCGTCATGGAGGTGAGGTTGCCCCGGTCATCAAACTGGAGGGCCCCCAGGCCATGGACCCACCGGATGTCGCCATCAGCCCTCCGGACGATCCGGTACTGCTTGTCGAAGTCCCGGCCTCCGGTGAAGACCTCTTCCGCCAGGTGGCGATCCATCATGGGTCGGTCCTCTGGATGCACCAGGTCCATCCAACCCTGCAGGGTCCTGGGGTAGGAGCTGTCAATGCCGAAGATCTGCTCCAGCACCTCGGAGGACTTCCAGATGCCCCTCACGAAGTCGTTGGTGTAGGAACCGGTCCGGGCGGCGTGCTGGGACTCCCGGAAGAAGTACTCGCTCTCGCGGAGGGCCTCCAGGGTGTGCCGGCGGGCCAGGGTGGCCGCCAGTCCGTCGGCAATGCGCTCGAAGGTGGCGATGAGCTCGGCCGTGAAGCGGCCGGGCCGGTGGTCGTTGAACTGGAGCAGCCCGAAGGCCTCCCCGCCCACCCGGAGCGGGATCAGGGCCACGGACTCGTACCCCTCTTTGTTGCACCGGTTCCGCGTACGGGTCTGGCGGTCCTCATCGGTGGTGGTGGCCAGGAGCTCCGTGGTGCAGTTGCTCCAGAAGCTGCCCTGCGGGGTGAAGAAGGACTTGCTGGGATCGGTCCGGCCACAGATGACATTGCCACACATGCACTCGAGCTCGGGGCGGCCGCGGCTGTCAGTCCTTATCCCGCCAAGGGGGTCGCGGGCACAGAGGCTGTTTTCCAACTGGACAAAGGTCGCCGGGAAGCCCCGGGTCTCCACATAGGGGAAGTCCTCCCCTTCCCGCAGGCGGATGCCCACGGCCTCGCACCGGGACCAGGCCTGCAGGGAGGCCGTGAGCTTGAAGAGGCACTCCTGGAAGCGATCCGGCGCCTGGATCATGGCCAGCATCCCAAGCACGGTCTCCCGCTCAGCCTCCTGGGACTTCCGCAGGGTAATGTCCCGGAGGAAGGCAACGAAGCGACCGCCCTCTTCAGGCTTGTACTGGACGCTGACCTCGACATCGAAGAGGCTGCCATCCTTGCGCCGATGCCGGGACTCGAACCGGAGCTCACCCGCGCTCATGATCCGCTGGATGTGCTCGGTGACGCCCGCTTCTGTCTGGGCGTCTTCCAGGTCCGAGATGGCCAGGGTGAGCAGCTCCTCCTTGGTGTACCCACTCATCCGGCAGTAGCTCTCGTTGACCTCCAGAACACGGCCCTGCTGATCCACCTGCCAGAAGCCGTCCATGGCCGTGTGGAGCAGCATGCGGTGCAGCTGATCCCGGCTGCGCAGGACCCGCCGGGCCCGGAGCCTGTCCACGGCCTTCCCCAGGCGCTGGGCCACAGCCTCCAGCAGGCGCTCTTCCTGGGCCAGGAAGGGGATGCCTTCCCCCGGGTACGGGAGGGCAAGGTAGCCCACTTCGAGGGTACCGATCGGGACTTCCTGCACCAGGATCGGTTTCTCCTGTCGCCACTGACAGGGGCGGTAGTTGGCGGTGGTGTAGGTCTGGCCATCCACCACGGCCTGGGCGCAGGCCAAGGACGGATGCTGCCAGGCAGCCGGTAGCAGCTCCACGCTGGCCTGCAGCAGGCCCTCCAGGTCATCCCCGCTGGCCTCGGCGGCCCTGGAGATGGCATAAAGACAGTCCAGCTCCTTGATCCGCTCCGCCAGCTCCAGGGTGCGCGCCTGCAGGGCCGCCTCGGCCGCCTTGCGGTCGGTGATGTCCTGAATGGTGGCCACGAAGTAGTCCACGGACCCGTCGGCCTTCCGCACGCAGCCCACCCCCAGATCCGAGAGGAAGCTGCTCCCGTCCTTCCGCAGGTACCGCTTCTCCAGGGAATAGCCCTCGCTCTCGCCCCGCAGCACCCGCTCGAACAGGACCAGATCCAGCGTCAGGTCCTCGGGATGGGTGAGGTCCGCCCACGTCAAGGCCAGCAGCTCCTCCCGCCCGTAGCCCAGCAGCTGGCAGAGGTGGTCGTTGACCGCCAGCCAGCCCTTTTCCGGGGAGGTGATGCAGGCCCCCGCCAGGGGCAGTTCAAACCAGGCACGGAACCGGGCCTCACTTTCCTGCTGGGCCTTCACCTGCAGCCGCTGGGAGATCTCCTCCCCCAGCTGCTGGGTGGATGCCTCCAGCTTCATCGCCATGGCATCGATGTCCCGGCTCAGCTCGGAGAACTCGTCCGAGCCCTGCATGCCGATCCGGTGCCCCAGGTCGCCCTCGGCGATGCTTCTCACGCCCCGGTGCAGCGGGGCCAGGCGACGCCGGATCATACGCACGATCATCGTGGAGGCCATCAGGGTGGTAATGGCCACCAGGAGTGACACCAGCCCCACGATGACCACCAGGTGGCGGTAGGCCTGCTCGACGCGGTGGCCGCTGGCCTCCTGCAGGGCCGTGGCCGCATCGTGAACGGCTACGGCTTTCAGCAGCAGCTGACTGGCCAGCCGCTTGTGGAGCTCCTCGTAGGCCGGTCGGGAGTCCTCGGCGGCCTCGAGCATGGCCGAGTTGCCGACGATGCGGCGGAAGATGGCCGCATTCTCGTCCATGTCCCGGCGCAGGCGGGCGAGGATCTCCCGCTCCTGCTCGCGGCGGAACTGGGCCTGGGCCTGCAG
>CAIMFT010000096.1 GCA_903840385.1 uncultured Holophagaceae bacterium | reverse complement strand
GTGGTACGTGAGTTGGGTTCAGAACGTCGCGAGACAGTTCGGTCCCTATCTAGTGTGGGCGCAGGAGATTTGAGAGGACCTGTCCTTAGTACGAGAGGACCGGGATGGACTGACCTCTGGTGTTCCAGTTGTGTTTCCAAATGCAACGCTGGGTAGCTAAGTCGGGAAGTGAGAAGCGCTGAAAGCATCTAAGCGCGAAACACCCCTCAAGATGAGATCTCCCTATGAGACCCGTGGTAGACCACCACGTTGATAGGTCGCATGTGCAAGTCCGGTAACGGATTCAGCTTAGCGATACTAATCGGTCCACAGACTTGACCTTTCATCAATTAATTGCATTACTAGTAGTGCTGACTTGGTTCACACCAGCAGCACCCCACGAGCGCCAAAAGCGCCTCGCCAAAATCCCTTCTCACCCTTCTACCCTTCGTCGTGGCTTTTCCCCAGGGGTCACACCCGTTCCCATCCCGAACACGGCCGTTAAGACCTGGAGGGCCGATGATACTGCTCTGTACAGGAGTGGAAAAGTAGGTCGCTGCGACGTTAATATCCCCTCCGGGCCATCACATTCGATGGCCCGGAGCTGTTTAACAATGAAATTTACATCTCTAGCCGAGGAGCCCATGTCCATTGAGGTCCGTCTTCCCGATGACAGCCTGCGTCAGTTGGACGAGGGTGCCACCGGAGCCGACCTGGCTGGCGGCATCGGCGCCCGGCTTCTGGACGCCGCCCTGGCGATCCGGGTGGATGGCAAGCTGCTGGACCTGGACACGCCGCTGGTGGATGGCTCCAAGGTGGAGATCGTCACCAACCGGACGCCTGAGAGCCTCGAACTGGTGCGCCACTCCACGGCCCATCTGCTGGCCCACGCGGTCAAGCGCCTCTTCCCCGACGCCCGGGTGGGCATCGGTCCGGTCATCGAGGATGGGTTCTTCTATGACTTCTGGGTGGAGAAGCCCTTCACTCCCGAGGACCTGCCTCGCATCGAGGCCGAGATGCGGAAGATCGTGGCTGAAGGCATCGAGGTCCGCCGCGAGGACCTGGGCCGGGATGCGGCCGTGGCCCGCTTCACCGAGCAGGGCGAGCCCCTCAAGGTTGAGATCGTCTCCAGCATCCCCCAGGGGGATGTGGTGAGCGGCTACCGGCAGGGCGACTTCTACGACCTCTGCCGTGGCCCCCATGTGCCGAGCACCGCCAAGCTGAAGGCCTTTAAGCTGCTGAGCATCGCCGGTGCCTACTGGAAGGGCGACGAGCGCAACCAGATGCTCAGCCGGATCTATGGGACGGCCTTCCACTCCCAGAAAGAGCTGGAGGAGCACCTCAAGCGCTTGGAGGAGGCCAAGGCCCGGGACCACCGGAAGCTCGGCAAGGAGCTGGGCCTCTACACGTTCCACCCGGAAGCGCCGGCCTCGCCCTTCTTCCACCCCAAGGGCACGGCCATCTACAACGAGCTGGTGACCTACATCCGCGAGCTGTACTTCAAGTACGGCTATAGCGAGGTCATCACCCCGCAGATCCTCGATGTGGCGCTCTGGAAGACCAGCGGCCACTACGAGAACTACGCCGAGAACATGTACTTCACTACTGCGGAAGAGCGGGAGTATGCCGTCAAGCCCATGAACTGCCCTGGGCACTGCCTCATGTACGCCAGCCACAAGCACAGCTACCGGGACCTCCCGGTGCGCTATGCGGACTTCGGTCGCCTGCACCGCTTCGAGCGCAGCGGCGTGACCCACGGCCTCACCCGGGTGCGCACCTTCTGCCAGGACGACGCCCACATCTACTGCACGCCCGAGCAGATCAAGTCCGAGATGGCGGCCTTTCTGGCCCTGCTCGCCGAGGTCTACGACACCTTCGGTTTCGAGGGGATGCGGGTGGCCCTGAGCACCCGGCCCGAGAAGCGCCTGGGCTCCGATGAGGTCTGGGATGCCGGCGAGCAGGCCCTGGCCGAGGCCCTGGACGAGGCGGGCATGCCCTACACCCTGAACCCCGGCGAGGGCGCCTTCTACGGCCCCAAGATTGAGTTCCAGATCCTGGATGCCCTGAAGCGCCCCTGGCAGCTGGGCACCCTCCAGGTGGACTACATGCTGCCGGAGCGCTTCGAGCTCACCTTCACCCGTCCCGATGGCGGCGAGGGGCAGCCCATCATGCTGCACCGGGCCATCCTGGGCAGCCTGGAGCGCTTCATGGGCATCCTGGTGGAGCACACTGCCGGGGCCTTCCCGGCCTGGCTGGCGCCTGTCCAGGTGGCCTTCCTGCCCATCACGGACCGTGCCCATGCTTTCGCCACCGAGGCGGCGGCGCAGGCCAAGGCTCTGAACCTGCGGGCTGACCTGGACCTGCGGAATGAGAGCCTCAAGGCCAAGATCCGCGATGCCCAGCTGGCCAAGGTGCCGTACATGCTGGTGATCGGGGACCGCGAGGCCGAAGCCGGCACCGTGTCCGTGCGCCACCGCCACCGAGGCGACCTCGGCGTCCAGCCGCTGGCCGACTTCCTGCAGTCCCTGGCCACCGAGATCCGGGACCGCCAGCGTTGACCTTGTTTTCCGTGCTTGGCTAGTTAGTGGTCCAGTGATAGACTTTTTGTCCTTGTACAACTAGGGGAGGAACCATTCGTCCGAACGAGACCCGCATCAACGACGGCATCCGGGCCCTTGAGGTCCGCGTCATCTCAGAAGATGGCGAGCAGCTGGGCTTGATGCCTCCCCACCAGGCCATTCGTGTCGCAGAAGAGCGCGGCCTTGACCTTGTGGAAGTGGCAGGAAACGCCCAACCGCCTGTTTGCCGAATCATGGACTACGGCAAGTACAAGTTCATGGAAGCGAAGCGGGAGCACGCAGCCCGGGCCAAGCAGAAGAACATCGTGGTCAAGGAAGTCAAGTTCCGCCCCAAGACCGACGACCACGACTTCGATTTCAAGGTCAAGCACATCCTGCGATTCCTGGAGGACGAAGACAAAGTCAAAGTGGTCGTCATGTTCCGCGGACGCGAAGTGGTCCACCGTGACATCGGCTACCGAATCATTGAAGAAGTCATCCAGCGAGTCGGCGACAAAGCCATCGTCGAGAAGGGCGCTGGAATCGATGGACGCGACATGCACGCCATCCTCGCCCCTCGAATTGTTGAAGTCGCCAAGCCCAAGAAGCCCAAGCCCGCAACCGCACCTGCACCTGCCCCAAAGGCTCCTACCCCAGCACCCGAATCCCAGACTCCGTGAGGACACCATGACTTACAAGATCAAGACCCACAAGGGAGCGCAGAAGCGGTTCAAGAAGACCGCCGGCGGCAAGTTCAAGCGCGGCTGCTCCCATCAGCGGCACATCCTCACCAAGAAGACCGCCAAGCGGAAGCGCCAGCTCGACATGGGCCGGATGGTGTCCAAGGCCGATCAGAAGGCCGTTGCCGCCATGCTTCCTTACGCGTGAGCTCTACGGGGTTCCCGCGGGAACCCCGATGGCGCACAGGCGTAGCCTGTGCGTGAAGTTCTCTCAACGCCTTCGGCGCTTATGACGAAGGTTTAACCCGGTGGCTGAGGCCACCCCCGATGAGGCCCCTAAAGCACGCCCGCAACTGGGCTGGCTGCCTCGAGGAAAGGACTGAAATGACTCGCGTCAAACGTGGTTTTAAGAGGGCCCAGCGCCGCAAGCGCATGATGAAGTTCGCCAAGGGCTTCTACGGTGCCAAGTCCCGCCTGTATCGCTCTGCCAAGGAGGCCGTCGAGAAGGCCCTGGGCTATGCGTACCGCGATCGCAAGGCCAAGAAGCGCGACTTCCGTCGCCTCTGGGTGGTGCGCATCAGCGCCGCCTGCGGTCAGAACGGCACCAGCTACTCCCAGTTCATGGGCGGCCTGAAGAAGGCGTCCGTGGCCCTGGATCGCAAGATCCTGGCCGACCTGGCTGTGCGCAATCCTGAGGCGTTTACCAAGCTCGTGGCCGTGGCCAAGGGCTGAACGCGACGCATCGCATCGCAGACACCCGAAAGGCCGCGAAAGCGGCCTTTCCCTGTTCTGAGGAACCCCCATGGATCAGCTGTTGCCACCGGAGATTGACGAGGCCGCCCGGAGCTTTGCTTCGGCCCTGGCCGCGTGCGGGGACCTCAATGCCCTCATGCGCCTGAAGGGGGCCTATGTGGGCCGCGAGGGTAGCCACGCCGCCCGGATGATGGACCTGCTGAAGGCCGCACCCAAGGAGCACAAGCGGGAGCTGGGGGCGCAGATCAATGCGTACAAGCAGCAGTGGGAGGAAGCCCTCAAGGGGCGCCAGACCGACCTCGAGTCTGCCAAGAAGGCCCAGGACGCCCTGGCTGCCGGCTGGGATCCCACCCTGCCGCCCCCGGTCCCAGCGGCCGGTGCGTTGCATCCCTTGAATCGCCTCATGGACCGGCTGGTGGACGTGTTCCGCCCCCTGGGCTTTCACGTGGAGGAAGGGCCGGAGGTCGAGACCGAGGCCCACAACTTCGATGGCCTGAACATCCCGGATGATCACCCGGCCAAGGCCAGCTCCGACACCTTCTACCTCGCCGCCCACCCGGAGCTGCTGCTCCGCACGCACACCAGCCCCGTGCAGGTGCGCACCCTTCTGCGGGTGGCGCCCACCCTCGCCGAGCGCGGCGGGATCCGCTTCCTGGCGCCGGGCCGCGTGTATCGCAAGGATGAGATCGATCCCACCCACAGCCCCATGTTCCACCAGGTCGAAGGCATGCTGGTGGGCCACGGCATCGGCATGCAGCACCTCAAGGGCACCCTCGAGTACGCCCTCCGCACGCTCTTTGGCCCCCACACCGAGATTCGTCTGCGGCCCTCCTACTTTCCCTTCGTGGAGCCCGGCTGCGAGGTGGACGTGAGCTGTCCCCTCTGCGGCGCCACCGGCTGCCGCGTGTGCAAGGGCTCGGGCTGGGTGGAGATCCTCGGCGCCGGCCTCATCCATCCGAACGTGCTGACCTATGCCGGCATCGACCCCACCGTGTGGTCTGGCTGGGCCTTCGGCATGGGCGTCGAGCGCATGAGCATGATGCTGAGCCAGACGCCGGACCTGCGCCTCTTCTTCGAGAACGACCAGCGCTTCCTCAAGGCCATGGGAGGGCTGGACTGATGTGGATCGAGCGCAAGGCCCTGGCCCAAGAGATCCCAGCTGCTGCGGGCCTCGAAATCCGCGAGCTGTGCGAGGTCCTCGCCTCCCTCGGCTTCCCTGTGGACGGTGTCGCCGCCCGGGAGGGCTCGGAAGCGCTGGATGTGGACATCACCGCCAACCGTGGGGACGCCATGTCCCACCGGGGCATCGCCCGGGAGGTGGCCGCCCGCCTGGGCCAGCCCCTCACGCCGCTGCCGCCATCGGCCCCCGAAGGCGCGCCCCTCCTGGAGGTGCGCCTCGAGGCCGCCGCCTGCCCGGTGTATGCGACGGCGGTGCTGGAGCTGGGCCCCGGTGAGACACCAGAGTCCGCCCAGGCCTTCCTCCGCGCCCTGGAAGCCACGCCCAAAAAGCTGCCCGCCGTGGATGCCTCCAACGAGCTGCTCCACCGCTACGGCCACCCCACCCACGCCTTCGATGCGGATGCCATCCGCGGCGCGGTGAGCGTGCGCTGGGCCAGGCCAGGAGAGACGATCACGACCCTGGATGGCGTCACCCGCAGCCTCGCCACCGCTGACCTGGTCATCGCTGACGAAGCTGGCCCCATCGCCCTGGCTGGCGTCATGGGTGGCGATGCCACCAAGGTGAGCGCCACCACCCGCCGGGTCCTGCTGGAGAGCGCCTGGTTCGATGCCCGGACGGTGCGGGCCACAGCCCGCCGCCACAGCCTGCACACGGACGCCTCCCACCGCTTCGGCCGGGGCGCGGACCCCGCCATGGCCCGGATCGCCCGCGACCTGCTGGTCCTTCGCCTCCAGACCTGGTGCCAGGCCCGCCTCCTGGGTGCCTGGACCGCCGGTGCGGAGCCCCAGCGGGGCACGGCTGTGGTCCTGGAAGCGGGTCTCCTGACCCGCATCGCCGGGGAGTCCCTGGACCTGCCGCAGGCCGCCGAGGCCCTGCAGCGGCTGGGCTGCTCCGTGGTGGCCACCGCGGGTTCACTCAGCGTCCTGCCGCCCACCTGGCGCCACGACCTGAACATCCCGGAGGACCTGGCCGAGGAGGTCCTGCGCCTCCGGGGCTACGAGCACATTCCCTCTGCCCTGCCGCCCCTGGAGGGGCCGCCGGAGCATCTGGCCCCGGCCTACCTGCAGCGGCAGGCCCTGGCCCGCCGCCTGGCCCACCTGGGCTTCCACCAGACCGTGACCTACGGCTTCATCAGCCCCGAGGCCGACAGCACCTTCGCCGGCCCCGCCAACCCCCCCGAAGGGCGGACCCTCGCCAATCCGCTGGGCTATGAGTACTCGGTCCTCCGGGGCTCGCTCCTGCCCAGCCTCGTGGTCTCTGCCGGGCAGAACGCCCGCCAGGGGGCCCGGCAGATCCGCCTCTTCGAGCTGGCGCCCACCTACCTCAGCGGTCCCAGCGGCCCCCGGGAGCAGGCCACCTTGGCGGTGGTCTGGGGCGGCGTGCTTGGCGGGGAGGATCCCTTCAGCCCGGCCCGCAGCGTCCAGGAGGCCGATCTGGCGGGCCTGGCCCGGGACTTGGGCATCCAGGACGGACCTGCCATCCACCGCTTGGCGGAGGGGTTGTTCGGCTTCGAGGTCTCCCTGGCGGCGCTGCCCTTGCCCCAGGATCGGATCATCCCGGCCTTCCGTCCCTTCAGTCGCTTCCCGGCAGTGGAGCGGGATCTCTCCCTCCTGGTGCCCCTGGGCCTCGGCCACGAGACCCTGCGGCAGGCCATGGCCTCGGCGCTCCCCGCCGATGCCCTCCAGGACCTCCGCTGCGTGGACGTGTTCCGCCACCGGAGCCTGCCTGAAGGCCGCCAGGCCTGGCTCATGCGCCTCCGCTTCCAGGCGGACCGCACCCTGGTGGGGGCCGAGGTGGACGGCTGGATGGCCGCTGCCCTGGCCGCAGCCGAGGCCCTCGGAGCCTCTCTCCGGGCGTAGAATGGCCAGCGAGGCACACCCATGGACCTACTGAAACAGCTCGAGGCAAAGATGCAGACCCTGCTGCTGCAGCGGAACCAGCTGAAAGAAGAGCTGGATGCCCTGAAGGCCGTCGGCTCCGCCGAAGATCAGGAACGCCAGAGCTTGCGGGCGCGCCTGGAGGAGGCCCAGGCCGCCAATATCGCCCTGGAGAAGGACCGGGAGGCCACCCGGGAGCAGGTGGCCGCCATCCTCCGGGCCCTCGAGGCCCTGGGATGAAGCCTCTGGATCCCCTGCCGGGTACCGACCCCATCGCCGTCACGGTGCTGGGTCGGACCCTGCAGGTCCAGACCGACCGACCCGAGGACCTCGCAGCGGCCCTCCGGTTGTTGGAAGACACCTTTCAGGACATGGACTCCCAATGCCAGGTAAGATGGGGCAGCGTCCCGAAGGGCCTCGACACTCCGTCCTGGTACCTCCTGGGCGCCCTGAACCTGGCGCACCGCGTGGCGCGCCTGGAACGGGAAGCCAACCAGCAAACCCACGACCTGGAACAGACCCTCTCCAAGCTGCTGAACGATGTTCCGGACGAACCTTCCGCCCCCGTGCCACTCCTCGACGAGGACGGAGATTGAATTCCCT